>PXBH01000007.1 GCA_003565555.1 Cryomorphaceae bacterium
GAAGGTCGCGGCCGCGTCCTCAAAAAGGGATGTTTCACCGCCGTTGATGCTGTACTCCACGGCAATTCCCGTGACGGTTTCTGTGCCGGCATTGCGCACCCGTATCACCGGTGTTGCTGCCGAATATCCCTGAACGGAACACCTCCACGGTGCCGAGGGCTCAACAATCTCGAGAATTTCGAGATCGAATTGGTTTTGGCCGGGAGGCACGGGGTCGTGGGTTTCCGCAAGGTGGTCAAAAGCGGCTTTGACGTTGATCAGCCCCATGCCGTAGGTATTGTCCTCTCCGGGCTCACCGAGGTCAGTGGCGCTGTGGTAGAGCGCGAGGAGAATTTCCTCACCGGTGAGCGAAGGGAATGCTTCCTTGAGCAATATGGCCGCTCCGCTCACATGAGGAGAAGCCATCGAAGTTCCGCTGAAACTTGCATAACTGTCACTCCCTACAGATGAGCGCACATTCACCCCGGGGGCGGATACTTCCGGTTTTATCAGCAGACTGCCCTCGGCATCGCAAAGACTCGGACCGCGGCTTGAAAATTCGGCAATCGGATAGTCGGGTCCGGCCACATTTCCGTTCAGGGCTCCTACACTGAAGGAGTTTACCAAGCCCATGTTCGTATTGTTCGGCACGCCGATGGTGGTGTCACCGGGGCCGGCGTTGCCCGCGGAGAATATACTCGCGATTCCCGCGGCCTCTACGGCCTCGAAGGTTGAAATTACAAAAGGAGCGCAGGGCGGGTTGGCTTCGCTCGGTGTACGGCCCCAAGAATTATTGATCACAGCGGGCACATCATCGGATGTGGTATCGTCCCCGTCGGGATTTAGGGCCCATTCAAATCCGTTCATGACATCTGTAAGCGGCTTCGGGGTATCTCCCGAACCCACGGTGGGGTCGGTAGCGATGAAGTAAGCTTTAAACCCCACACCGATGGTGTCGGCAGTCGCGGTATCGAGTCCCAGCATGGTGCCGCTCACATGGGTGCCGTGGCTGCTCGCTTTGTCGGTAGGCACGGGGCTGTCAAAGGGAAACCAGGTTTTGTTCAAGGGCATCCGGTTGGGAAGAAACCTCCGCGTGAGCGCCGGGTGGTCGGGCCACACACCGGTGTCGAAGGTCATGGCCAGCACGTTCAGCCCGGTGTAGCCCATGGCCCATAATTCGGGCGCGCCGATCACCGAGAGCCCGATTTCGCTGCCTCCGTCTTCAGAGCGACCGTCGGAAAGTTCGCCGCGCGAACTAAAGTGGTCGGCTTCGCCCACAATCGGGGCGTCATAGCTGATGTAGGCCACCTCGGGCCGTGAGGAAAGCAGATCGATCAATGGCTTTTCGGCGTGAAGGGCGATGCTGTTTGTCACCCAAAAACTTCGAAGATTGTCATAGTTCATTTCGCTGTTTTCAATCGCTGCAATCACGGCGGGCTGTGTGGCCGCCGCTTTTTCCTTCAGCAGGGCGATCACGGTTTGCGGTCGCCTGTTTGCGGGCACATTGGCCAAGTCCATTTCAGCTTTCAATCCCTGCAGGTCGGCAGTTTCATCCAACATGAGCACCACGGGAATCAACTCGCCTTTCGAGGCATCCGCCATGCGGTCTTCCAGATTTTGCTCCACGTAGGCGTACTGGGCCGAAATCGAGGTCCCTGTGAGCGCGAGTAGTGCGCATGAGAAAGCGAAGGCGCGGACGGAAGGCGCGATGAATTTGAATACATTTTTGAATTCCATGTGAAATATTTTGATGAAAAGGATTTTCGGGTTACTGAAGGATCAATTTGGCGATGTGCCGCGCACCGTTGCCTTGCAGCACTTCCACTGTGTACATCCCGGGAGCCCGGCCGCTGCGGCTCACTTCAAAAAGGGAGGTCTCCGGCCTGAATTCGCGCACGGTACGCCCGCTGATATCTCTGATCACAATTCGCTCCATGACCGCTCCCTCGGTTTTTACCGTAAAGGAAGTGCTCGCGGGATTGGGGAAAATCAATAATTCCGACCGGCTTTCCTCGACGGGAGCGCTAAGCAGACCCTCGATCATGATGTTGTCGACCATCAGGTTATTGCCGCGGCCGTTGATTCCGGTGAAGACCACGTAAAATCCCTGTTCGGGATCCATGTCGGGGATTTCGCTCAGGTTCAGCGGCACGGTCGTTTCAGCCCAGTCCTCCGCAGATTCGGGTACGGAATTGGGCTGATGGATTTCGTTGGTGAAGAGGTCATCACCTCCTTTCCGGAGAATTTCGTGCTCCCCGGCGCCGCAATTGTATGCCACGCTCACCGACAAAGTGTCGAAGTTGTTCACGTTGTTGGTTCGCCGGCGGTAGAAGTGGTCGAAACGCAGGTTGAGGTCGCCTTCCTGCACGGGTAGCCAAGGGCCGATCAGCCGGTCTTCCTGTCCCGCGGCCGGTGAGTAATTGAAAAAGCGCATTACCGCAGCTTTTCCTTCGGTGCCGTCCGCCTGTATCACGCTGTCGGTTTCCCAAGTCACGTCTTCATCGGGATTGATGACCGTCCAAATTTCCTCCCGAATTCCTTCTTCGAAATCTTCTGTGAGTGTGGTGAGTCCTTCCGGAGGTGTGGGGAGGCGCGTCCCGCGGCGTATCGCATTGTTGTTGAATAGGTCGTATTCATTCTCGGCGGGGGTGATCACCGCGTGGAGTTCCGTAAATCCCTCTGAGCTCAGCTCGATTTCGGGCAGTGTGATCGAGAGGGTGTCGCCGGGGGCTGCAAAAAACGAAGGATCTGTATAGGTAAGGTAGTTTTCTCCGTTGAAGCCGTAGGAGATTTCAATTCCGAAGGCCGGCACGAGACCGCCGTTGGTCACCGTGATTTCGGGCACGGTAAGGGCGGGATCGAGGGCCGAGCAGCGCAGGTCGAAGTCGGGTGCGTCCACCGAAATCAGCTCCAAGTCGAATTCCAATACCTTCGGCGGCACGGGCGTATGGTCGGCGGCGAGGTAGTCGAAGGCATCTTTTACATGGATGATTCCCATCCCGAAAGTATTGTCTTCTCCCGGTTCGCCGAGGTCGCGGGCGCTGTAGTAGAGCGCTTCGAGGATGGTTTGCCCGGGCAAGTCCGGGAAGGCTTCTTTCAACAAAAGCACCGTCCCGCTCACGTGGGGAGCTGCCATGGAGGTACCGCTGAAGGATGCGTAGCTGTCCTCACCCGCGGAAGAGCGGACGTTCACTCCCGGAGCGCTTACTTCGGGTTTGATGAGCAGGCTTCCGGTGACTTCGCAGAGGCTGGGCCCTCGGCTGGAAAATTCTGCCGCGGGGTAGTCCGGGCCTTCGGCATTTGCGTCCAAGGCGCCTACGGCAAATACATTGACGGGATTGAGGGCGGTATTACTCGGGCGGCGCACGGTAGCCGAGTCGGGGCCGTTATTGCCCGCACTGTGCACGTTGGCAATGCCCGCCGCTTCGACGGCTGCGAAGATATCGGTGATAATTTCCGAGCAATCCGGGGGCGTGCCTGTAGGGTTTCCGCCCCAAGAATTATTGATCACATCGGGCACATCGTCTGAAGTATCGGGATTGCCGTCGGGATCCAGGGCCCATTGGTACGATTCGAGGATGTCGGTAAATCCGAATTGTGAGGTCATGTTATGGTCCCGAATGGCATCATTGGCGATAAGATATGCACCGAAAGCCACGCCGATCGTGTCGGCATTGGCGGGATCAAGTCCCGCCACCGTACCGCCTACATGCGTCCCGTGGCTTCCGGGTTTGTCGCGCGGCATGAAGCTGTAAAAAGGATCCCAGGTGTGAAAAAGGGGCATTATATTAGGCAGAAACCGTGCGGAGAGGGCGGGGTGTCCGGCATTGATACCCGTATCGAAGATCATCCCTCTTCGGCCGTGCCCGGTGTAGCCCATGGCCCAAAGCTCATCTGCGCCGATGGCCGTCAATCCCGGCTCGGCACCGCCGGCAGACCGCAATGCGGGCTCAGAGGTAACCGGAATTATGGGATCGAGCAAGGAAACATCTGCGGCGATGTAGGCTACATGCTCGGAAGAAGCCAAGAGTGAGATCAGTTCAGGGCAGGCCTCAAGGCGCATGACATTGGCTATCCAAAATGATTCAGGCTCGGAATGGGGAAGGCCGCTTTCGCGGATAAGTTCACGCACGGCGGGCTGCGAAGCCAGGGCTGTTTCGCGAAGGGCGCGGATGACTCTGTACGGGCGACGGGATGCGGGCACCTGCGCGGCATCCATCTCATTTTTGAGGGCCTCAAGATCTGCGGCAGCGCTGAGCTTGATTACGACGCCTGTTTTTTCATTTTTCGCTGCAGCGGCCGTGCTTTCGATCACTGCCTGGTCTATGAATGCATGCTGTGCCGAAAGTGACGCCGCCGACAAAAACGTCGCGGCAAGAAATCCCCGCCAAATCTTCCTCATCGTGAATAATTCATCATGTAAGCGTAAAACTAATAATTTCGGCCGAGAGGTGCAGAAAGGAGCGGGTTGCCCGCTTCAGTACACCGTTAGCTTGGCTACAGACCTTCCGCCGTCGGGCATCAGCACTTCTGCAATATAAATACCTGAAGCAATCCCGGCAAGCGAGAGTTCGGTCCCTGCGGTAAATCGGGGATGCGATGCCACAGGTGTTCCGCGCATGTCGTAAAGGGTCAATTTTCCGTTCTGTTCGCTTCCGCTCCATGTGATGCGCACTTCGGTTCGCGCCGGGTTCGGAGCCAAGGTCAGCTCAACAGGGGCCGCACTTCTGCGTGTTGAGGCTGCATAGTCCAGAGATACATTGCCGATAAGGAGGGTATTGCCGCGGCGATTGATGCCTGTAAATACCGGGAAAAAGCCGTCTTCCGCAGCAAAATCGGGAATGTCATTAAGATCGATCGGCAGCGTGATCGCAGCCCAGTCATCCGTTGATTCCGGCATGGCATTGGGCATGTGTACATCATTGGTGTAGAGATTTTCACCGCCTTCTCTCCACAACTCGAAGAAGCTGTCACCGCAGTTGTGCGCGAGTGACACGGCCAGGGTGTCAAAGTTATTCGGGTTATTCGTTCTGCGGCGGTAGAAATAATCGAAAGTGAGGGAGTACTGGGATTGCCCTTCCGGAAAAATCATGGGCCCCGCGAGGTAATCTCTCTGACCTGCCGCAGGGGCATAACTTCCGAAGCGCATGCGCGCGGTCAGCCCCGTTTCGCCGTCGGGCCGGAGGGCGGCAACGGTGTCCCAGGTGATGTCGAGGTCGGGATTGATCACTGTCCACAGTTCGGGGTCAAATCCCGTTTGGAAATCTTCGGTAAATGCATCGAGCCCCTCTGTCGGCACGGGCAATTGTGTCCATCGTCTTACGGCGTTATTATTGAACACATCGTACTCATCCGGATGCGGGGTGATGCGCAGGTGCAGTTCCGTAAATCCGGGAGATACCGCGGCGATGGGAGGCAGGGAGAGACTGACCGTTTGGTCGGGGGCGAGGGCAAAACTCGGATCGCTCCAAACCTGCTCGGGACTACCGGTCAGGGTGTACCGAATTTCGATACCGAGAGCGGGCTCTGTTCCTTTGTTATGCACGGTTATTTCCGGTGTGATTTCCGTTTGTCCGTCAGCCGTGCAGCGAAACAGGGCAAGAGGTGCATCGGCAGAAACAAGGTCGAGGTCGTGCTCCGGAACTGCGGGCTGAGCGGGGTCATGTGCTTCGGAAAGATAATCGAATGCCGCCTTTGCGTTGATAAGCCCCATGCCGAAGGTATTGTCTTCTCCGGGCTCACCGAGGTCTGTTGCCGAATAGTAGAGGGCCAGTAAAATCTCCTCCCCGGTCACATCGGGAAAAGCTTCTTTGAGCAGCAGCACGGCAGCGCTCACGTGCGGAGACGCCATAGAGGTTCCGCTGAAGCTTTGGTACTCGCCGCTCCCGGTAGAAGAGCGTACGTTTACTCCGGGGGCGCTCACTTCGGGCTTGATAAGCAAGCTTCCTTCGCCGCCGCAGAGGCTCGGTCCGCGGCTTGAAAATTCGGCAATCGGGTAGTCGGGGCCCGCAACGTTCCCGTTTACCGCCCCTACGGTGAAGGAATTGACGAGACCCGTGTTTATATTGTGCGGCACGCTCATGGTGAAAGGCTCCGGGCCTTCATTTCCCGCGGAGAACACATTGGCAATACCCGCGGCCTCGACAGCGTCGAATACGGGCACTACAAATTCGGGACAGGGCGCCTCGTCCAAGTCCGGACCGAACCCCCAAGAGTTGTTGATCACATCGGGCACGTCGTCTGTGGTGTTTTCGTCGCCGTCGGGGTTGAGGGCCCATTCGTACCCGAACATAAAGTCGGAGAGGGGCTTGACGAAGGCCAGATTGCTCACCACGGGATCCGTAGCGATCAAATAAGCTTTGAAGGCCCCGCCGATGGTATCGGCTGTGGCGGGGTCAAGACCCACCATGGTTCCGCTCACATGGGTGCCGTGGCTGCTTGTTTTATCGACCGGCAGGGGGCTGTCATATCCGAACCAGGTTTGGGAGATAGGCATCATATTGGGCAGAAATCGATCTGCCAAAGCGGGATGGTCGGGCCATACGCCGGTGTCAAAGGTCATGGCCAACCTTCCGTTACCGGTGTAACCCATCTCCCAGAGTTCGGGCAGACCGATCACTGTCAGTCCCGGCTCACTGCCTCCCTGTGACTTGGCTTCGGATACGGGCAGGATTTCGGGCTCGATGAGCAATCCTCCGCGGATGTCAAGGGTCATGCGCTCCACCGCCCGGTGAGAGGCAAGGGCTTCGATTACCGCTTTATTTGCCGTAAAGGCGAAGGTATTGGAGATGCGTATGTGCATGACCTCTGAAGGGGAGAGCCCTTGCTTAAAGAGAAATTCGGCTACCTCGCGCCCCGAAGTTTCCGCTTTGACAGCCGCGGCAAGCAATACTTCGCGCGGGCGCTCTTTTGCCGAAAGGCCCCTCGCATCCATACTGCGCTTCAAGGCTTGATAATCCACACGATCGCTGAGCATGGCGAGCACGGCGATCAGGGTTTGGTCGTCTGCCTCCGAGAGTTCGTCGGACAGGCCCTGTTCGATAAAGGCGTGTTGCGCTTTGAGCTGCGGCAGCGATGCGAAAAGCATGACAGTGAAAAAGAGGCCTGCACTGAACGGGCGGAAGGAATTCACGGCGTGTATTTTTGATTCGGCGTTAAAATTAGCAAAAACCGGTCAGGGGGCCGCGGCCGAGCACCCGTCGCAGGACTGATCGCCACATTTCCGCGCAACTTGCACAAATTTTGATGTCCGTGCAGACTTAAAAACAATCGATGTGAAATTTCCGGATTACTGTCATCGCAGCCGCAAAATCTCATTGGTGCATTGTACATTAAGATTTGTTGTGCTCAGCAGGTCATCAAAAAATTTTGAAATGTAAGTCAGAAAAACATCTTTCAAATTGAAATCCGAGGCGCTCGACCTACTCCCTCAAATCGCTGAAAAGCGCAATGGCGTCGGCAAAAAGATTCGGTATACGCTGACCGGTTTTGTTCCGAAACTTAAGATTAGAAAAATTGCAATTCGTCCGTGGTTTCCTTCGTTATATTTGCCCTTTGAAAAACCTGATTAACCTTGAAAAAAGTTATCTTTTTGGTGCTGGTAACAGCCTTTGCAGGAGCAACCGAAGTTTGGGCCCAGAGCCCGATCGGGAGAAACGGCCGTCAATTCAATGCAGGTGTCGGCCTGTACTCGAGAAGTTTTCCGCTTTATGCCGGCATGGATTTCGGAATACACCAAGACATCACCGCCGGCCCCGAATTCGGTGTTGACCTCGATATCAACCGCATATATGTGGGCGGTCGCGGAGACTACCATTTTAATACCCTGTTGGGTATCCCGAGGGATTGGGACTTTTACGCCGGTCTCAACCTGGGCGTGGTCGGATTTACAGACGGCGGCACTTCGGGCCTTAATCTGGGATTACAGATCGGCGGAAGGTATTACTGGAGCACGGACTGGGGCGTAAACCTTGAGTTCGGCGGGGGAAACAACCTTTCGGGCGGAAGAATAGGCGTTTCCAGACGCTTCTGATCCCCGCCGAAAGGAAATCTTTACCTTCGGTACAACATTTGCGAAGGTCGCGTTGTAATGCTGCCGATTTAATTTTCAACAAAAAATTCAGATGATTTTTTCATTCAAGTCTCGTTCTTTTACCCTTTCCGCTGCTTTTCTATCAGCCTTTTGCGTGATATCTTCAGGTGCGCTCGGGCAGTCCGATTGGTTCAATCTCGATTTTGAAACAGACAGTGTGCGGGGAGTATCTGTCAATAAAGCGCTGAAATTTCTCGATGATCATGAGATACAACTCGCTCCCGTTGTGGTGGCGGTGATCGATGACGGTGTCGACATCGAACATCCGGATTTCGAAGGTCGGATCTTCATCAATGTCGATGAAAAAGAAGACGGAACGGACAGCGACGGCAATACCTTTGTCGACGATATTCACGGTTGGAATTTTCTCGGAAATTCCGAAGGTGAAAACATTGAATTTGAGACCTTGGAAATCACCCGTCTCGTGCGTCGCGACCTTGAGCGGTTCGAGGGGAAAGCGGAAAGTGATTTCAGGGGAAAAGAGAAAAAGGAATTTCGCGCCTACATGGCCCTGAAGGAGGAATACGATGCGTCGGTGAAGGAAGCGGAAGAAAGTTTTTCCGAATTTTCTCAATTTGCCGCGATGTATGCGGGCGCCATGTCACACGCCCAAGAGCTGCTGGGCAGGAAAGAGCTCACGGCCGAAATGCTCCTTGCACACGATCCGACCGACGAAGGAGAGCGTCAGGTAATCGATTTTCTCTTGATGGCTGAGCGGGAAAACCTCCGGGGGCATCTGGAAGAAGGATCGGAATATTTTGACATGGTGCTCAACTACCATTACAATATGGATTACAAGCCCAGGGATATCCTGGACGATACGGCTCCCGGATACGGAAATCCCATGGTATGGGCAGCCAATCCTGACCACGGAACCCATGTGGCGGGGATTATTGCCGCTGTGCGCGGCAACGATATCGGAATCGACGGGGTGGCGCCGAATGCGGTGATTCTTCCGATCAGGGCAGTGCCGGGCGGTGACGAGCGTGACAATGACGTGGCCGCCGCTATCCGTTATGCAACGGACATGGGCGCGAAGGTGATCAATATGAGTTTCGGCAAACCATACAGCCCCGAGGAAGCGTCCGTGCGAGAAGCGGTGCGCTACGCGGCAGACAACGACGTGCTCTTGGTGCATGCGGCCGGTAATGATGCCACGAATAACGATCAAGTACCCAACTATCCGGACGGCACCTTCGGGAAGCGCAAACCTTTGAAAAATTGGATCACCGTAGCCGCTTCAGGTCCCGCTGACGGGCCCGAACTTTTGGCCGAATTCTCTAATTTCGGTAAGAAAAAGGTGGATATTCTCGCTCCGGGTGTAGATATACGCAGCCTCAAACCCGAGGGCAAAACTGCCGTGAATTCAGGCACAAGTATGGCTGCCCCCGTGGTAAGCGGAGTGGCAGCTTTGATACGGGGGATGAATCCCGAACTGAGCGCGGAAGAAGTGAAAAAAATTCTGATGCGCACAGCACAGCCCCTTCCGAAAATGATTGTTTCGGCAGGAGAGGAGGAGCTTCCCCTGAAAAAAGCTGTCCGTACACCGGGGGTGGTATCGGCAGCAGATGCGGTGAAGTACACCGCAGAAAAATACGGTAAATAGTGTCTGTCGGTGCTTTATCGCATTATCTCGAACAAAGGAAAGTTCGGGGGTCCTGAATTCGACCATACGGGAAGCCGAGAATAATCCCGTTTCTTTCTGCGGTGCCCAAAGTGCGGTATATCGGGAAAATTGCGTATCTTGTGGAGCGACGAGATGAACAACATTCTCCTACATACCGTTTTATCGGGATGTTTGCTTTTTTCTGCTCACTTCGTGTGCGGTCAGAATGAGCGAACCGGAGTTTCTTTCCGACCCGGGGATCTTTATGATGTCGGGGATTTTCGTCCGCTCGACCCCTCTCTGCACTACAACAGAGATTTTTTGCGCGACTCCACCTATACATACGAGGCCGTGCGCTCAGACAGCACCGAAGAGTGGGTGCTCACGACACGCCAAGTTCACCAATACAACACCAAAGGCAAAGAGCAGGCAGCCGTGGTTTCCGTCATGGAGAATAATCGGTGGGAAGATTCCTATAAGCTTGAGTTTACCTATCGACAAGAAACGGAACTGGAAAGCGCAGTGATGTTTACCCGCGATGAAGGACATGGTACAGACGGAGAATGGGTGATGAGAGAGCGCCGAATTTACGGCTACACGTATTCCGGTATGCAGAGCGATCTGCTGACCGAGAGGAGAGAGGGGGAGCGTTGGCTGCCGGTTTCTCTCGCAGAGTACACCTACAACGCCTCCGAACTGAAAGAAGAATATTTGCTTTATCAGTGGTCAGACGAAATTCTTGACTGGCAGCCTGAGGAGCGAACTTTATATACCTACGAGGAGGCTACCGACCTCCCCGCATCTGAGCGTATCCAATTTTGGGATACGATTTCGGGAGATTGGATTAACGTGTCGAGAATGGTCTTTTTCTATGATGAGCATGCAAACCTTGTAGAAGCGGTAAAGAGCACTTGGGACCGCGACACAGAACGCTTCGTGCCTGTCACCCATACCGAATGGTCTTACAACCATGAAGGACTGCAGTTGAACATGATCACCGTCCCCGCCGAGGGTTTTGATGCCCAGGCTGCCGAAGGGGAGGGCGCGGTATTCAGCGAGCACAATGCGCTGTACTCTGAAGAGGGCAACCTGAACCAAGTGGTGGTAACCGAATGGAACGAGGAAACCGACGATTGGGTACCCGTTCGTTTTGATGAGCACTTTTGGTCGGCGCACACCACGGGCACCGGAATTCCCGAACACACCGAAATAAACTGTATTTATGCGAACCCGTACACCATCGGCTTGCCTTGGAATTGTGAAGGTTTGATGCGCGATGTTCAATACTCCTTTGAGATTTTTGACCTTACGGGCCGCCTCTATTATGCAGACACTTTCAAGGGAGGAGATTCATTCCGCGTGCGTCGAAACGTGCCTTCGGGTATCTACATTGCTGTGATCACAGGGGGTATGGACCGCCACGCGGAGAAAGTTATCGTGCGTTGATGAACTTTGCACGCCCCGCCCCGTTATTTTTCTAAAAGCAACCCGAATGGCTCAACCCGTTTACGAGAAGGATTCCGAACTTCACGCTGTAGAGCACAGCTACCGCGAAGTGCGCCGAAAAACAGAAAATATCTGTGCGCCGATGCATCCCGAAGATTGTACCGTTCAGCCCGCCGTCTTCGTCTCACCGCCCAAGTGGCACTTGGCGCATACCACTTGGTTTTTTGAAACTTTCGTTCTGAAAAGGTGGGCCGAAGGATACCGAGAATTCCACCCCGATTTCGGATACCTGTTCAACAGCTATTACGAAACCTTAGGTAAACGTGTGGCCCGTGATCACCGCGGCGAATTGACCAGACCGCCTCTGCCTGAAATCCTCGCCTACCGCGCACATGTCGACGAAGCCATGGTGCGCTTTTTGGCAACAGAACGCAGCACTGAGCCGGAAGCGGCATCACTGATTGAAATCGGTCTGCACCACGAAATGCAGCATCAGGAGCTTTTATACACCGATATCAAGTATATTCTTGGTACCAATCCGACTTATCCCGTGTACCATCCCGAAGCACGTGAGGACCGTCCGGGCCCTGTCGGGGAAAGAGGTGATTTGCACGTGAACGGAGGGACGGCTCCGGTGGGCCATACAGGCGCCGGATTTTCTTACGACAATGAGCATGCCCGGCATAAAGTCTACCTCGAACCTTTCAGCATCTCTGCGCAACCCGTGACTTACGGCGAATATATCGAATTCATTGAGGAGGGAGGATACAGGGACCATCGTCTGTGGCACGCCGACGGATGGGATTGGCTGCACGAATCAGGTGTTGAAGCACCAATGTATATGTTTCAAAAAAACGGTACATGGGTGCGCTTTACACTTTCAGGCTTGCTCGAAGTAAACATGGATTGTCCCGTAATGCACGTGAATTTTTATGAAGCATCTGCTTATGCCGCCTTTGCAGGACGGCGGCTCCCCACGGAAGCCGAGTGGGAAACGGCTTCGGCACGCTTCTCATGGGGCCAGTCTTGGGAGTGGACGGGAAGCGCTTATCTGCCTTATCCGGGATATATGCAACCTAAAGGGGCGGTAGGTGAGTATAACGGTAAGTTTATGGTCAACCAAATGGTACTTCGCGGAGCATCTCCCGCCACCTATCCGGGGCACAGCCGAGCCACGTACCGAAACTTTTTTCAACCCCCTTGCCAATGGCAGTTCACAGGAATCAGAACGGCAGCATTACAGAACAGTTTAAAGCAGACGTAGATAAAGGGCTGTCCGCCCCGTTCAAGTTTCTGCTTTCGCGGTATTTTTACGACGCACGCGGTGACAAACTCTTTCAGGACATTATGCACATGCCTGAATATTATCTCACCGACGCCGAACACGAAATTTTTTCCCGACAGGGCGCAGACATTTTGAGGCGTTTTGATGCCGGCGGCAGCTTTGACCTCGTCGAGTTCGGTGCCGGCGACGGGCTGAAAACCCGCATTCTCATCAAACGGATGATCGAAACGGACACCCCTTTCACGTATCGGCCCATCGACATCTCCGATGATGTTCTCGCAGCACTCAAATTCGACCTGAAACTGGCATATCCCGACCTCGAGGTGATCCCGGAGCACGCCGAATATTTCACCGCACTTCAAAATATCAATGAACAAAGTGACCGAAAGAAACTCGTACTTTTCTTGGGATCGAGCATCGGAAATTTTGCCGAAGATCGGACACGTGCTTTTCTGGATGCCCTCAGCTCCAAGCTCAGTAAAGGCGATACGGTATTGATCGGGTTTGACCTGAAAAAAGACCCCGAGGTGGTACTTCGCGCTTACAATGACCCTGCGGGCATCACCGCCGAATTTAACCTGAATGTGCTGAGAAGAATCAACAGGGATCTCGGAGGTAATTTCGCGCTCGACCGCTTCAAACACTATCCCACCTACAATCCCGAATCGGGCTTTGCCCGAAGCTACCTGGTGAGTACGCGGACGCAAGACGTGTCGATAGAAGCGATGAACAAGACATACCTGTTCGCTGAAGGAGAATGCATTCATACCGAAATCAGCAGGAAATACGACAAGCCGCAAATCGAAGCGCTGCTTTCGAATTCCGGATTTTCCGTGAAAGAACATTTTACGGATTCGCGGGGTTATTACGTAAACACCCTTGCGGAAAAATAACTCACATGCGCGCAATCTGGAACGGCGAGGTAATCGCCGAAAGCGAAGACACCATCGTAGTAGAAAACAACCACTATTTCCCGCCCGAAACGGTGAACAAAGAATTTCTCGCAGAAAGTGACCACCACACCGTATGCCCTTGGAAGGGTACTGCATCCTATTACCACATTTCCGTAGACGGAAAAGTGAATGAGAATGCCGCCTGGTATTACCCCGAGACCTCAAAACTTGCCGAGAAGTTTAAAGACTATGTTGCTTTTTGGCGCGGGGTGGAAGTCAAGGACTGAGTAAACCGCCGTTTCATATAGCGTAAAGCTGCGCCGTCCCTTCTCTGATCGGGAGGTGGACGCCCTTATCCGGCGACTTGCAGCCCGAGCTTTTTTCCTTCATTCAGCATGAAGTTATACGCTTCGTCGTAGTCGTTTCTGATCTGTCCGTCCAATATGGCCTCCTTGATGCTGTTTTTGATGATGCCGACCTCGCGCGACGGAGCAATACCGAAAGTCTTCATAATCACTTCTCCGCTTACCGGCGGTTGCCAGTTTCTTACGCGGTCTTTCTCTTCCACCAGAACCAGCTTCTTTTTGACCTTCTCGTAGTTCTCCAAATACCTTTTCACTTTGGACTCATTCTTCGAAGTGATGTCACTTTTGCAGAGGATCATCAGGTCGTCGATGTCATCGCCCGCGTCGTAAAGCAGGCGGCGGAGGGCAGAGTCTGTAGCAATGTCTTTGGTAAGAGCAATCGGCCTGAGGTGAAGGGCGACGAGCTTCTGAACGTACTTCATCTTCTGGTCCAGCGGCAATTTCAATCGTTTGAAAATTTGGGGAACCATGCGTGCGCCTTTGTCTTCGTGGCCGTGAAAGGTCCAGCCTGCTCTCGGGTGAAAGCGTTTGGTCACCGGCTTGGCAATGTCGTGAAGTATGGCGGCCCAGCGCAGCCAGAGGTTGTCGCTTTGGCCTGCTACATTGTCAAGCACTTCCAAGGTGTGATAAAAATTGTCCTTGTGCCCGATTCCGTCGCGCTCTTCGGCACCCTGAAGCGCGACCATCTCCGGGAAAAATTCACCAAGCAAACCTGTATCAAACAGAAGTTTGAATCCGACAGAAGGCTTGTCCGCTTCGATGATTTTATTCAGCTCCGTCGTGATCCGCTCTGCACTGACGATTTTGAGCCGGTGGTGCATTTCTTTCATCGCCTCCATGGCTTTGGCTTCTATCTTGAAGCCGAGTTGGGTGGCAAAGCGCACCGCGCGCATCATGCGCAGCGGATCGTCGCTGAAAGTGACATGCGGATCGGTAGGGGTGCGGATGATTTTGCCCCTGAGGTCGGCGATGCCGTCGAAGGGGTCTATCAGCATCCCGAAATTGGACTTGCTCAGGCCTATGGCCATGGCATTGACGGTAAAATCTCTCCTCAGCTGGTCGTCTTCGAGGGTACCTGCCTCAACGAAAGGCTTGCGCGAGTCTCGGGCATAGCTTTCTTTCCGCGCCCCCACAAACTCCAATTCCCATTCGCCGTGGCGCACCATGGCGGTGCCGAAATTTTTGAAGACTTTCACACCCTTGGCGCCCGTTCGCTTTTCCACGGCCTTTGCCAAGGCAATCCCGTTTCCGGTGGTCACTACATCCAGGTCCTTGCAATTGCGGCCCAGCAAGGTGTCGCGTACGAATCCGCCCACGACGTATGCCTCCGCATCCATTTCGGTCACTACTTCGTGCAAAAGCTTGAAGACAGGGAGCTCCAGCGCCTTGCTATGGTCTCTGATTCGCATGTACGGGGCGGCTTATTCGCGAAGTACGGCTACTTCCCCCGCCGGTCCCAATTTAATCACGGGAATTTTTCGCAGAGGATAGTGCCGATTTGCGGTCGGCAAAGATAGTACATATCCCACCTCATCCAAAACCTCGGGCGATGCCTCATCAGTTCCGGCGGCGGGCAGGCCTTCCGCATTGATCAGTGCTGTACACGCTAAGGGGCCGTTGGCCGCTTGCACCAATTTTCGCTCCTCCGCATCTTTGCAAATTCTCACGGCCACGGTGCCGTCGTCTGCGAGCACCTCTTTCGACAGGCCTTTTCCTTTCGGCAAGACCAAAATGATCGCTTCGGTCGCGGTGTCAATGATGTCCCAGGCGATAGGAGGTACATCGGTGGTATACCGGTTGAGGCGGGCATCGCTGTCGATCAATACGGAAAATCCCTTCTCCGGAGGCCGCTTTTTCAACTTCCGAAGCTTGGCGACGGCCTCGCTGTTGCGGGCATCGCAGATCAGTGCGGGATAGCCGTCCAATGTGCCGATAAGAATTTCCCCGTCGCGGAGCAGGGCCGTTGCAGTCTTGGTATCTACCGATTTCATGAGGGAAGCATTTGCTGCACATCTATGCCGTGTGCACATTTAAAATGGCCTTTCGGGCAAGATTTTTTTCCGTGAAGTCCGCAAGGCCTGCAGGTGAGCTCCTCAGCGGTCTGTACGGTGTGCGACACGTCGCTCAGCGGACCGAATCCGAATTCGGGAATCGTGCTGCAATACACGGCGGTGACGGGCGCATTCACGGCAGATGCCATGTGAAGCGGCGCGGAATCATTGGTGTAATTCATTCGCGCCGACTCCATAAGTGCAGCGGATTGCAAAAAATTGAGCTCTCCCGCCAGCACATGCACACCGCTGTGGGCACTGTCTGCCTTAATCTTTGCGCAGATTTCGAGATCCGCGGGACCGCCGAGCAGGTAGATGCGCCAATCAGGCTTGATGCTGTGGATGAGTTCAATCCACTTTTCTGAAGGAAGCTGTTTGGTGAACCAGACCGATGCCGGGGAAATGGTGATAAAAGGCTGACCCGTGTAGGGCTCTGCCTTGGCATAATCCACTGCCGTGGGGTAGAGTACGGGCCGCTGAAAGCTTGCATCAGTGAGGTGTTCGATCAAGCTCAGGTTGCGGTGAGTCTCGTGGTGCTCCCGGTCGATGACGTGCGGAAATTTCTTCGTGTAAGCAAAGGAGAAAGGATTCTTGCTGAACCCGATTTTCTCCGTCTCTCCCGAAGAGGTGGTAAGCAGTCCGGAGGAGGCAAAACGCTGTAGGTTAATCAGCAGGTCGTAATTGTTCCTTCTCACTTCCTTCCCGAGCTTCGCGAGGGAATTGTACTTCGACTTCTTCTTGTCCCAAATCAATACCTTGTTGATTTTCGGATGCTCCCGCAGCAGGCCTTCGTTTCCCTTTCGGAGCAGGAAATCGATGTCCGCATCGGGATAGAACCGCTTCAATTTTTCGATGAGCGGTGTGGCCAGGATGACGTCTCCGATAAATGCGGTCTGTATGATCAGGATGCGCTTCATCACTCAGACGGCGATCTTGTGTTCGCGCAGCGTTTCATTCAATGATGTTTTGAGGTCGGTCCCCGGGCTGCGCTTTCCGATAATCAAGGCACAGGGCACTTGGTATGCGCCTGCCGGAAACTCTTTCGTGTAGCTGCCGGGAATCACCACCGAGCGCTCGGGCACTTCCCCGCGAAGGGTGACGGGCTCATCGCCGGTCACGTCAATAATGCGGGTGGTCTTCGTAAGGACGGTGTTGGCGCCCAGAACGGCTTCCTTCCTCACGCGCACGCCCTCTACCACGATGCAGCGCGAGCCGATGAATGCGCCGTCTTCCACAATGACGGGGGCCGCCTGAAGCGGTTCAAGTACTCCGCCGATACCCACACCGCCGCTCAGGTGCACATTTTTTCCTATTTGGGCGCAGCTTCCTACCGTGGCCCAAGTATCCACCATGGTATTTTCGTCTACGAAGGCACCGATGTTTACGTAGCTCGGCATCATCACCACGCCGGGAGCAATATATGACCCGTAACGCGCTACGGCATGGGGTACCACACGCACCGATTTTTCGCGGTAACCCGTTTTGAGCCGCATTTTATCATGAAACTCAAAGGGACCCACTTCGACGGTTTCCATTTTCCTTACCGGGAAATAGAGTACCACGGCTTTTTTCACCCACTCATTCACGCGCCATCCGTCACCGTCCGGCTCCGCACATCTTAAAGCGCCTTCATCCAATGCGGCGATTACTTCTTCCACCGCGTTGCGGTAAGGCATCCTTTCCAAGAGACTGCGGTCGTCCCATGCGGCCAATATGGCTTGTTCTGTTGTCATTTGCTCGGCTTGAGTCCACAAATATAGCATTCCGCAAGGGGGCACCGAAGCCGTTGCGGGCTGAGTGGTGTGAAGATTTCCGAAACGCAGCCGTGAACACTCTGTTTTTCGCGAATTACCCCTACTTTCGCTCCAAAACCTTCAAACCTTGAAAGATCTTAATTTTCAAAATCTTCAAAGGGCGACCGTCTTTTTGGTGTTTTCCATCGCTTTGGTCTATGTGATGATTGTGGGCCAGAACATTATCGTGCCCCTGATCGTCGCGTTTTTCTTGGCATTCTTGCTATTGCCCATCGCAGAGTGGTTGGAAAAAATCGGTGTGGGTCGGGTCCCGGCCGCACTCCTCAGCCTGCTTGCTGCTACACTGATGATTGTAGGTATAGGAACCCTCTTCGGCAGTCAGGTGGGCAGCTTCATCAGTGATTTGGACGGATTTGGGGAAAAAGTCAGCGAACTTCTCGACGACCTGCCCGAAGAAGTGCGCACAAGTCTCGGCGCTTTCACGGACGGTGGCATCATGAAACTTTTGGACGAAAACATTCAAGAGATTTTCAAGGGGCTTACGGGTTTTGCAAGCAGTTTCACCTTCGCGGTAGTGGTGCCGATCTACATCGCCTTGATCCTGATCTACCGAAAACTCCTCAGAGATTTTCTGCTCAAGGTATTCGCACCCTCTTCGGGTGAATCCGATGATGATAAAAAAGGTATCCGCCATTTAATTCCCCGCATAAAAATCATTCTCCGTCAATATATTTTGGGAATGTTCTATGTAATCTGCATTCTGTTCGTTCTCAACAGTATTGCTCTCTTCTCGCTGGGCATAGAGCACGCCCTGCTATTTGCCGCCTTCGCGGCTTTTCTCAATATCATTCCGTTTGTCGGTCCTTTGGTAGGATCGATTTTACCGATCTTATTTGCCTTGATCACCAAGGACAGTCTCTTTTATCCGCTGGCGGTAATGGGTGCTTTTATCATTATCCAAACCGCCGAAAGCAACTTGATCACCCCAAATATTGTAGGGAAAAACGTGAGTCTCAATCCTCTCGTTACGCTCATCACCCTTTTCGTCGGTGCGGCCGTCTGGGGCGTGATCGGCATGGTACTTTTTATCCCCTTGGTAGCCGTGCTCAAAGAGGTGATGCTGCACATCGAAGGCCTCGAACCGTATGCCCATGTCTTGGGTCGGGGTGATGAAAAAAGCAGCGACTCGGGCAAAGGCGTTTTCTTAAAAGCTTTGCGGAAAGCCGAACAAACTTTGAAGGAATAAAAAAACCGCCCCGGATACGGGAGCGGTTTTATTCTCATTCGCAGCAAAGCCGAATTACTCCAATACAATGGTAGCGCGTTGCGTAGCGTGCTCACCGGAAAATACAGCGATGTACACTCCGGAAGCAAAGCCTGAAAGGTCAGCGGCAATCTCATCGCGGTTTACCCTTTGCTCAAATACGCGGTGGCCGTAGACATCGTACACCGCAAAAATACCCCGGGCTTCGGGCAAACTGAACCTGATCGGACCTGAGGTCGGATTGGGCCATGCCTTGAGCTCTCGGCTTGAACCGAAATCGTCTGTGCTTACCGTCAGGTCACAAGGTGTGGTTTGGTTGTTGAAAAAAGTCCTTGTGGCCAGCACTGCGGGAATCACGCATTGCCCGTGGTTGAAGCCGGGACCTACATTCACGGCATCGGCATCCACAGCACCTTTGGCCTGCATACTGTCGCGGGCCGCAATGCTGTTCTCGAAAGGTACCTGTTCATCTCCGGAGCAGTAATACATGCGGATCGGGACTTGCGGTGCCCAGTCAAAATTGTCATTGTCGCGGAGGGCCGTCCAGATGGGGTGGTTGTCATTTGCCATCATATTGGTGAGCACGGAGTCTACCAAAATTTCACTGAGCAGGTTTGGGAGTAGGCCGTTGGGAACGTCCATATCATATTCGTTTTGCGCACCGTCAAAATAGGTCAGCATGGTTTCGTTGTAGGGACTTTGAATGATGTCGCCCAGATCGTTATAGATGGTTCCGTAAGCCGTTTCATAGCTCATCAGGAGGTAGATCACATAGCCGGGATTGGAGTAGGGCTCGTCACTCAGCAGTACCTCAGCTTGCGAACCGGACATATTGTACGGTCCGCTCATGGGCGCCGCAGCCACGATTCCCATTTCCTCCGAGAGCCCGTTGTCCTGCGCATACTTCAGAGTGGCCATGGCGGCATGCCCGCCTTGGGAGTAGCCGGTGATGGCTGTCTCTCCGTTGTAGTGCAGGTTTTCCTCACTTTCGATAAATTCGAGGGTAGCGTAATACATGTCTATCGAAGCGGTGGCTTGAGATTCGGCATGCACATAGGGGTGAAATCCTTCATTGATACCAAGCCCCAGGTAGTCCGGAGCGGCAGTAATGTACCCGATGCCTCCGAACCGCTGCGGAAGCTCGGCTTCATCGTTGTTTTCAGAGGGAACATCGAGCTGACGCAATACCGTGCCGTGGCAGTAGATGGCCACGGGAAAAATATCACACGCTGATCCTCGCGGCACCGCTAATCCGCCCGATGCTACCGTAGGTTCTCCGTTTACGTCAACCGTGTTGTACGTAATTCTGTAATAATCTACATCAAATTGGGCTGTGAAAATAAAGGGGATGGTAAGTTGCCCCGCAGTGAGGGAAGTGATGAGTTCACTGCTCACAAGGGTTTGACCGTTGGCGCGTTGAGTGAAAACGGACGCGGTCAGAAATACCGCTGCAATCGTGACCTTGAAGGGTAGCATGTTTTTCATAAAGGGTGAATTAAGGATGGAATGAAAACTTTTGAGTCGGTTAAATTAGCAATTACCGGCGATGTGTACCTTTGGGCATGCCCCGAATTCTTGCCGTGGACTACGGCACAAAACGTTGCGGAATAGCAGAAACGGATGATTTGCAAATCATTGCAAGTGCCTTGGAAACCGTCAGCCCGTCTGAACTCTTGCCCTATCTCCGGCGTTACACATCAAAATATGCGGTAGACGCCCTTGCAGTGGGGCTTCCGGTGCGTATGAGCGGTGAGCTCTCAGCTGTGGAGAAAGACATTGCGAAGTTTATCGAAAAGTTTGTAAAAGAATTCCCGAATATAGCCGTGCACCGCGTCAATGAAATGTACACGTCAAGAGATGCCGCAGCATCGATGATCGCCTCGGGGGCGAAAAAAAAGAAGCGCCGCGATAAAGGAAACCTCGATAAAATAAGTGCAACGCTTATCTTGCAGCAATTTTTAGAACAAAAGAGAAACCGAAATATATGAGTGAAAAAGAAAACAAGGAGAAAAAAGACTCGCGAATAGGCAATCTCATTGATGAGCAATACCTCAAAGACCGAAAGGTCTTCCTTTGGGGACAGGTAGACGATAAAAGCGCCCGCCATGTGGTAGACCGCCTTTTTCTTCTCGAGGCAAGAGACCCGGGAAAAGAAATCACCTTTATCATCAACAGCCCCGGCGGTTACGTCACTTCGGGATTTGCGATATACGATACTATGAAGTCCCTCGAGAGTCCCGTATCTACCGTATGCATGGGGCTTGCAGCTTCTATGGGGAGCATATTGCTCTCAGCGGGTGCAAAGGGCAAGCGGTTCATATACCCCCACGGCAAAGTCATGATTCACCAGCCCAGCGGCGGTGCCCGCGGACCCTCTGCCGACATTGAGATTCAGGCCAATGAAATTCTCAAAACCAAAGAGCTCGGCGCGCGAATCCTCGCGGAAAATTGCGGCCAAAGCTTTGAAAAAATCATGAAGGATTTCAACCGTGATTACTGGATGAACGCGGACGAAAGCTTAGAGTACGGCATTGTAGACGGGGTGATCAAGTGATCCCCCGTTTTTTAATTCGGGCGGTTGCCCCCGGCGATAAAAATCAGACCCAACCGGGGATTGATCAGCTTCAGGTCTAAGTCAACGCCGCTTCTCGCTGTGCCCTCGGTTATGCTGTTTAGAATATTGAAGCGGAAAAATTCGATGTTCAGCCCGATGCGCGGTGAAAGCCAAACGTTGACGGCTGCGGGTACGGAAATCGCCAAAAGGTTGACTTCACCGCCGATCCGTGATACTTCAAAGCCCAGGGAGGTTTGCAGAAAGCCGGCTGTGACGGGTGCCCAGAATCTCAGTCCCGCGCCGAAAGCGTTTTGCGCATCTTGTTCGGGGGAATTGATGTGTTCAAATACGGCGTGCAGCGTGATGTGCTTGGAGAGGGCTACTCCGGGCCGCATGCCTGCGGAGAGTCCCTGTCCGGATGTGGTGCTTAGTGCAGCCTCTCCTATAATTGCCCCGCGCACGAGCCTGTCGCCGAAGAGCACTTGGCGCATATTGTCGGGAGCTGCGTCATAGCCTTGTGCGAGTACTGCCGACACGGCAGGGCAGAGCAGTGCGAGAAGCAATCCCGGACGGAGCCATCGGAGATGTCTGCACCGGTTGAAGAGGGCTTTCAGGCTTTCGATTGTGTGCATCATTCCTGCGGCTCTTTGGCGTTAAATGCGATGATCAGCGAAAGCGAGGGTTGAAAAGTAGTGGCGCGCAGCGATTGCCGGTTGATTTCAGCGTCATCGCCGCGTAGCTCGCTGATGAAGCCCAGCCTGAAGAACTCTATTTGCAGCCCGACGGATGACGAAAACCAAGCCGTGACCCCCACGGGAACCGCAATTTCGGCGAAGTTCACATCAAAGGCGCTCAAAGCGGGCCCCTCTGCAGGCAGGCGTTGAAAATTGGTAATCCTGCTCCATGCAGCGTCAAAACCGGCGTAGAGCTGCAGTACTCCGCCCGCAACAGCATCCGGCCACACGCGAAACCCGCCTCCGAATGACATATAGCGGTCTTCAAAGGCGTCCGGGAAAAGGTCGGGAGCATTGTCAAATGCGGCGATCAGCTGCAGGGTGACGCGTTCCGAGACCCCTATGCCGATACCCGTGCGCATGCTCAGGGTATTCTGAACGGCAGTTTCAGAGGTAAAGCCTATCCCTCCCGTTACAAGAACGGCGCCCTGCTGAATGCGGCTTCCGTAAAATATTTGGCGGGCGTTTTCACTTATCTCTCTATCGGTCTGAGCAGCGGCCGAGTACGCCGAAAGAAAGCCGGCGCACAGGATCAGGAGTTTTTTCACAGGTACGGATTTGTCGCTAAAGTATCATTTCTTGCGGGATCCTTCCCGCTCCGAGGGGCGTCCTGTCGGGAAGCACGCGAATATCTTCTCCGCAATTGCTACCTTTGGGCCCGCTACAAAAATTTTATCCAAAACCCCATTTATGAAGTTGCTCGAAGGAAAAATTGCCCTGATCACGGGAGCCTCCCGCGGAATAGGAAAGGCCGTTGCACAAACTTTTGTGAACCACGGCGCCGTGGTTTGCTTCACTTACATGAGTTCTGACGAGAAAGCCAAAGCCTTAGAGCAAGTGCTTTCCGCCGACGGAGGCACCGCCAAGGGTTTTAAATCAGACGCCGGTGATTTCAATGCAGCGCAAAAACTTACAGAGGATGTAGTCAAAGAATTCGGTACAGTGGATATTTTGGTCAATAATGCCGGCATCACCCGCGACACACTCCTGATGCGTATGTCAGAAGAGCAATGGGATGAAGTGATTGCCGTGAACCTCAAATCTGTATTCAACCTCACCAAAGCCGTGCTGCGCACCATGCTTAAGGCCCGCAGCGGATCCATCATCAACATGAGTTCGGTGGTGGGGGTAAAAGGCAATGCGGGGCAGGCCAATTATGCCGCCTCGAAAGCGGGCATCCTGGGTTTCACCAAATCTACGGCCCTTGAGCTCGGCTCCAGAAACATCCGCTGCAACGCTGTGGCTCCCGGTTTCATCGAAACCGAAATGACGGGTGCTCTCGACGATACGACCGTACAGGGCTGGCGCGATGCCATTCCCATGAAGCGCGGCGGCACCCCGGAGGATGTGGCCAACCTCTGCCTCTTCCTCGGAAGTGACCTCAGCGGCTACATCACGGGCCAGACCATTCACGTAGACGGGGGGATGCTGACCTGACCGTGAGCAACCTCGTTTTCTCATATCCCGCTTGGGCCGTATTGCTGTGCATTCTCGCAGGTGCGCTTTATGCCGGCCTGCTTTATTTTCGTGAGAAAAGGTTTGCGGAAGGCAAGATACTCCTCCCGGCGCTTACGGGTTTGCGCCTTTTGGCAGTCACCCTCATTGCACTTCTTCTCACAGAGCCTATGCTGCGCTATTTCGAACGGGAAATCGAACCGTCAACAGTGGTTATTGCTGCGGACAACAGCGCTTCTATGGTGATGGGAAAAGATTCGGCCGAAGTGGCGGAAGCTTATCCCCGAATGATACAAAACCTTCGCGATCGCCTTTCGGAAAATTTTGACGTGGCCGTTTACACCTTCGGAGATGAGGTGAAGGAGGGCGGTGCGCTTACCCTGGATGCCCCCGTGACCGATCTCGCTTCTGTATTTACGGAAGTGAAAAACAGGTATGCCAACCGAAATCTGGGCGCTGTGATCCTGGCTACGGACGGACGCTACAACAGGGGCGCAAATCCCCGCTACATGCTCGGAGCGCCCCCTTGGAAGGTAGTGCCCGTGGCCATGGGCGATACCGCGGTGAGACGCGATGCGCTGATTGCAGAAGTTGCTCTCAACAGAATCGCCTATCTGGGAAATAAATTTCCCGTTGAGGTTACCGCGGAAGCGAGAAAACTCGACGGGAGAAAGCTCACCTTTACCGTGAGCCGGGGCGGTGAAACCTTGCACAGCGAGACGATTGATGTGAAGGGAAACAGCTTTCGGAAAACGATCCGCGTGCTGCTTGACGCCGATGAACCGGGCACACAGCGGTACCGGTTGAAAATTTCTCCGTCGGAGGGCGAGGTCACCCTGCAAAACAATGTGCGCGACATCTTCATTGATGTGATCGACGGACGCCAAGAGGTGCTCATTCTTGCAGGATCACCGCACCCGGACGTGAACGCCCTGAGGAACGCCATAGCATCCAATGAAAATTATAAAGCCGAAGTCAAGCTGCTGTCTGACTTCGACGGGAAGATCGAGCCTTACGACTTGCTCATTCTGCACCAAATACCCAACACGGATACGAAAAGCGAAGAATTGCGCCTTGCTGTTCTGCAATCGGATATGCCCGTGTGGGCCATTGTGGGCACACAGACCAATGTGGGCATGCTTTCGCGCTTCGGATTGGGCGCAGACCTCAGCGGTCGGGCCGGGAGTTACCACGACGTTCGCGCAAAAATCTCCGGAGATTTTACCGCCTTCGGTATATCCGAAGGAACAGACCGTTTCCTGAGGGATGCTCCGCCGCTCAAGGCACCTTTCGGAAAATGGCGTATAGCCAATTCTTCGGACGTGCTTCTCAGGCAGCGCGTGGGCAGCATCGATACCGATGACCCGTTGCTCATTGTGAACCGCACGGGCGAACGCAAGTCTGCTGCTTTGCTCGGTGAGGGCATCTGGCGGTGGCGTCTCTATGATTTTGCCGTAAACGGGAGCCATGAAAAATTTGACCGCTTCACGGGAAGTCTGGTGCAGTTCCTTGCCCTGAAAGCTGACAAGCGCTTCTTTAAGGTGAACCACGAGCAGAGCTTTATGGAAAATGAGCGCATCGTTTTTAATGCCGAGCTGTACAACGACGCGTATGAATCCGTCAATGATCCCGAAGTCTCGATTGTGTTTCAAAGTGAGGAGGGAAAGGATTATCCCTTCACTTTTTCGCGGACACCGACGGCATACAGACTCGACGCGGGAACCCTTCCCGTGGGCACTTACACCTACACCGCCTCTGTGAACAGGGGCGGAGAGGCCTTCAGGGAGAGCGGGCGTATCATCGTAAAGCCCTTTGACATCGAGGGGGCTGATCTCACCGCCGACCACAATTTGCTGCGTGCCCTGGCCGAAGGTACAGGGGGGCGAATGTTTTTTCCCGAGGATGCCGACGAAATTCCCGATTGGCTGTCGCAATCCTCCGATTTGAAACCTGTGAGCTATTCCACGGAGGTCTTTGATACGGTGCTCAACTTGAAATGGATTTTCTTCCTCATTCTGCTTCTGCTTTCAGCCGAATGGTTCTTGCGGAAACGATCGGGGAATTATTGAGCATTTCGAAGGCGGAGACGGCCCTTTTTTGTTCATTTCATCTCCGCGCATCGATGCCTCAACGGGCAATAACCATCCGCTCGGTGTAGCGTTCACCCCCGGCATCGATCACGATAACGTAGACTCCCGCTTGAAGCTGATTTGCCGGAAAGGCGAATTCGAAAATTTCTCTTTCTGCAACCGTATTGAGATTTTGCCACACCGCGCGTCCCTGAATGTCGTATACGCGAACCTCTGTGCGGTCGCCGCGGTGGCCCTTGAGCAGGAGGGTAGCGGATTGATCGGCAGGATTGGGATAGATCCCGAATACCGTTTCTTCGTCAGGAATAGGTGCCCCGGGCAGGCGGTTGCAGATGGTGGTGCGCTCATTGCTGCCAAATCGTGCACCGGATGCCCGAACATTGCCCTCACCATCTTCCACGCGGTAGAAGCCTTGACCGAATCCGCAGCAGAGTCCGTCACCGGCAAGGTCGAAAATCTCAAAATAATAGCACATATCCCGGCCTATGCAAAAGGATTCCGTGACCGTAGATCCCTGTGGGTTTGTCGTGTAAGGTCCGCCGGCATAAAGCAGCGTGCCGTTTTCGGAGGTGATGCTCCACGAGGTCTCCTCGGGATAGTCATCTAATCGGATGATGACCCTGACTTCGGCATCTTCGAAGAAGCGGTAAAAGGCCTTTTGCATCACATTTCCGGCCTCCCTTTCGTCGATCACACCGTTTACCGTCAGCACCTCGACCCGCAGGCTGTTTTCGCCGTCGGCGGGTTGAAACTCAGGAAGGATGATGGTTTGCGACTGCCCGGGCTCCAAATCGATGTCTGCACTCAGGGTATCTGCCGGCGCGGAATTAAAGGAAAGCGTATAGGTGAAGGAGAGCGCGGGAGCGGTACCCGTGTTGACGACCGTGAGATCAGGGATCACGGTGCCGTCATCGCACGCCGTTGTTTCCGGATTGCCGAAACCGGCCAAGGTCAGATCGTTCGGCACAGGCGGAGCCGTGCAAGAATTCGGCAGGCGTGTGAGGCCCGAGTTGATGGGATCGAGCCATTCAGAGAGCCGAGTGGCCTGATTATCTCCGAAATCCCATGCCACACCCAGCCGGCCGTAAAAATCGTGAAGTCCGTTATTCACTGCCCCGTTGCAGGCGGCAGCACCCCCGGAGAGCACACCGATGATGTCGCCGTTTTGGTCAAAAAGCGGTGATCCCGAGGAGCCCGGCTCAGTAACGCCTGATTCCCATCGGTCTATGAACCAGGTTTCGTTGACAAAATTGGCGGTATTTGCTTGGTGGTAAGGCGCGCCGTCGGCGAAGCAGATCTTTTTCACGTCGCCGCGCGGGTGATGTATACCGACGGCCGAGGTTACCGCGTCCTCCTCATCGGAAATATTCCAGCCCGAATAGCACACGTCGAAATCTTCGGGAGGTACCGCTGAAAGCCTCAGCAGAGCAAAGTCAGAATGACCGCTCCGCGCGATCAGGTTGGCCCCCGAGATGGATTGGTCGATCGGTCCGTCATTGCCGATGCAATCCGGCGCTTCGTGGTTGAAGTAGAACACCCAGTTGGCCACCTGTCCGGTAAATGCCGGCAAACAGTGGTTTGCAGTGAGAAAATAGGGCTCTGAATTCACCGCGGTATTGTTCACCAATGCTCCCGAGCAAATTCCGTTGTTGTTGACCACGATCAGGGCTACAGAGCGTTTTTCGAATTCGAAAGGGAGTCCCTGCGGGCAGTTCACATTGATGTTGCAAAGCCCCGCATTTCCGAAAGGGCCGCTTTTGATTCGGTCTGCTGCGGGTGCAATACTCCTGTAGCCGTGAGTGATGTTGTCGATGTGCAGGCGGCCTTCGCCCGCGTGCTCGGCAGGCACCGTGTATTCAATCACGGCTTCGTCCCCGTAGATCAGGCCTACCCCGAGCGAAAGCCTTTCACCGGCGTTCTCTCGGGTATAGCTCCCCTTCACGTGGCGCATGTCGGGGCTGTAGATGAATACGCGCCCCCCTTCGGGAATGTCGAATACGTCAAATTGAAAATTAAGGCTGACCGCCCCCGGACTTTTCACGGCTACCCGCCACATGTAATCTCCGGCATCCGTTACCGTAAATTCGCCTGCATTGTTTGTCCCGATATCGGTCGGGATGTTGGCGCCGAATCGGTAAGGAATGCCTTTCAGGGTATCGTTTATCGCATCTTCACGGGCGAGCGCCCGCAAATCGGGAGCGGGGAGGGTGAGAAATTCGGGCAAATCGTCCGCCCTGCCCGCAGGGGTGCCACCGTGCCCGATCTGCGCGAAGAGGTGCATGCCCGAGAGCAGAATGAAAATTGTGAGGGCTACCCCGATATATCCCCGTCTTTTCACAATCAGTAGATATAGTCCAGGATTCTGTTCGACTTTACGAAAACCAGTCGTATCCGATTGGTGCCCGGGTATTGCAGGGGGCGGAGGTCAAAGTAGCGCTTTTCATCGATCACGCCGCGGCAGTAGTCGCCGTTGTTGTAGTGCTTGATGTGCAGTTCGATTTCGGGAGGGTAGGTCGCCGTGTACTTTCCGTTGCTCAGCACTTCAAAATCGTGGTCTTCGCAGCCGCCGGAATAAGATACGTGGAGCACCAGAAAATCATTGATCACATCGGCAAACGAAATGTCGAAAGGGTCGGAGAGGCCTCGAATATCGGCGTTCGGCCCTGCGATCACTTCAGGGGCTTCTTCCGGAAGCTCCGCAACGGCCCGTTGTAATGATCCGCAGCCGGCGAGTGCCGCAAAGAAGACTCCCGAAAGGGCAACAGTAAAATTCCTCATACCTGCAAATGTAGCATGAAACGACATAAGATGCCTCGGACGCACCTCCCGAAGAAGCACACTTCGCGGAGAGATCGGTGCAGATCCTCGAAATGCAGGGCGGGAAGAGCGATTTCAGCTATGGCAGTGAGCAGAAGCCGGGATATTCTTCGGGGTTGTACTTCAGATTGAACAGTCCCGCTCAGGTTCAGACAGGCCCGCCCTGCTTTTTCATATCAGTTCGGGCAGGCCGTGCAAATTGCCATTTAACAATCCCTTGACGTCTTGCCTCTTGCAAGTTGCCATTTAACAATCTCTTGACGTCTTGCCAATTGCCTATTGCTAATTGCCTATTTCCCTTGCCTATTGCCTATTGCAAACTGCCTACTGAATACTCAACTTTTTCTCCAGATCATCCAAATACTTTCGGAACTGTTTATCTGTCTCCTGAAGGTTGTTTACCGTACGGCAGGCGTGAAGCACCGTGGCGTGGTCTTTCCCTCCGCAGTGCATGCCGATATTGGCAAGGCTGCTTTTTGTCATCCGCTTTGCAAAGTACATGGCGATCTGACGCGCCTGCACCACTTCGCGTTTTCTGGTTTTTGACTTGAGCAGTTCGATGGGCAGGTCGAAGTAGTCGCAGACCACTTTCTGAATGTAATCGATGGAAACCTCCCGCGCCGTGTTTTTCACAAACTTGTCGATCATCTGCTTTGCGAGATCGAGCGTTACGGGCTTCTTGTTGAGCGATGAGTGTGCAATCAGCGAAATCAGTGCGCCTTCGAGCTCGCGGATGTTGCTGGTAACGCTGTAGGCGAGGTATTCGGTCACTTCTTTGGGCAGGTCAATGCCGTCTGCATACATTTTCTTCTCGAGGATGGCGATACGGGTTTCGAGTCCGGGCGTTTGCAAATCGGCCGAAAGACCCCATTTAAAGCGGGAGAGGAGGCGCTGCTCCATGCCCTGCATTTCTACGGGGGCTTTGTCACTGGTCAATACGATCTGCTTGCCTGTCTGGTGCAAATGATTGAAGATGTGAAAGAACATGTCTTGCGTTTTCTCTTTTCCGGCGAGAAACTGCACATCATCAATAATGAGCACGTCCATCATTTGATAAAAGTGGCTGAAGTCGTTGACATTGTTGTTCTTCACCGCATCGATAAACTGGTGAATGAACTTTTCTGACTCTACATAGAGCACCGTTTTATTCGGGAATCTGTTTTTGATTTCGATTCCGATGGCTTGGGCCAAATGGGTTTTGCCGAGACCTACGCCCCCGTATATCAACAGTGGGTTAAAAGCGGTTCCGCCGGGATTCTTTGCCACGGCAAAACCCGCTGATCTGGCCAGTCGGTTGCAGTCGCCCTCCACGAGGTTGTCGAAGGAATAATTCGGTTTTAGGTTGGAATCCACATTGATCTTCCGCAACCCGGGAATGATAAAGGGATTCTTAATTTGCTTTGTGCCTCCGATGTCCATGGGTGCGGATACCGGGGTGTTCTTGATCGCTCGCTTATTCGAGGTCGGGATTTTTACCGTGTAGGGATTGTTGCCGTTACGGCTGTTCTCCATGACAATGCTGTATTCGAGCCTTCCGTCCTCGCCAAGTTCTTTACGAATGATCTTCTTCAAAAGATGGATGTAGTGCTCTTCAAGCCATTCGTAAAAAAATTGGGAAGGTACCTGAATCGTCAATACTTGGTTGTCGAGCTTGACGGGTTTGATGGGCTCAAACCAAGTCTTGAAGCCTTGCAGACTCACATTGTCCTTGATCATGCCAAGGCAATTGCCCCACACTTCTTCATGTTTATTCATTGTTCGATACGATGTAGTTTAGGTTAATAAAGCGTAAACTCGCTGAGGGCATGTTACCCATGCATTCGTGCCCGATTGCTCCGACAAATATTTGGAGAAAAAAGTGAAAAAAAAAGCCCGTCGGGTATTGTCAGAATTAAAAGTTTTACAGGCGTGAATTTTTTCTGAAACCTCGGTTTCCCTAAGGTTTTTGGCATAATTTTATTTACGGAATCGGAAAAAGTAGGCACCAAATGATTTCTGTATTGAAATATAGTGTGAAGCGAACACAGAGAGCATTTTTTTGCGGTTTGCGGAGCAGAATCAAATGTAGACTAAGGTTAAGTTATTCACAATTTGCAGCCGAAAGCTTGCCCTGTGGTGGAAAAATTTCCTTCACCGAATCAGCTTTCGCTTTCAGGCAGCGCATGCGTGAATTGTATGATTTACCTGATTGCGCCGGCTGATTCTTGTCCGCACAGCGTATATTCGCGGGCATGCATCATCACAGCACCACGTTTCGCGTACGGTACGCCGAGACCGACCGTATGGGCTACCTATACTACGGCAATTACGCAGCATATTTCGAAGTGGGCCGCGTAGAGCTTTTGCGCAGCCTGGGGATTTCATACAGGGATTTGGAGGACAGCGGAATACTGCTGCCTGTGCGCGATTTTTCCGTGCGGTATATCAAGCCCGCCTATTATGACGAACGCCTGACTCTTGAAACTGCCGTGTCCGAACTGAGCAGTGCGCGCATCGTTTTTCAATACAAATTAAAAAATGACGCGGGCGATTTACTCACAACGGCAGCAACCACACTGGTTTTCGTTGATAGGGTATCCGGCAGACCGATATCCCCTCCGCCCGATGTAGCCGAAGCTCTGCACAATTTGACCAAATGAACAGATCGTAACTTCACTTCAGAAAAAAGGAATGTAAAGCAGGCTTTACATTTGTAAAGTTTTCTTTACATTTGTCAAAACCCTTTCGTGATTTTGACAACCATGATTCGCACTACGCTCTTTCCCGCTCGCCTCCGTCCGTTGGGTTGGGTGCTCTTGACGCTCGGACTCTCCGCAGCGACATGGCACGTATTTACAGGTTTTCAAGAGTGGGGGGTCTTGGAATTCACCGTTCCCAAGTTTCCATGGTCGAGCGATATCGGCAATTTATTATCCTCGCCGCCTGAAGACAGTTCTTTTGTAGGCACACGCAAGGAAAATTTCACCAATGAGGTCATTGCTCTTCTCATTTTGGTGGGCGCTGTCCTCGTGGCATTCACCAAGGAACGGGTCGAAGATGAGTACCTCGTCCACCTTCGCCTCAGTGCTCTCGTTTGGGCCGTTTACGTAAATGCTGCCATCACTGCACTCGCAGTGCTCTTTCTTTACGGGTTCACCTTCCTGTACTTTATGATGTTCAATTTATTCGGATTGCTGCTTTTGTTTACAGCGAGGTACCGCTACCTTTTGCGGAAAACGAAGATTGCCTCAGATGAGAAATAAGGTGCGGGATTTTCGTGTCCGCAAAAGTCTTACACAGCAGGACCTTGCAGCGTCTGTCGGGGTGAGTAGACAAAGCATTATCGCGATAGAAAGCGGAAAATATGTGCCGTCCACATTGCTTGCCCTGAAGTTGGCAGCGCGCTTGGACGCACCCGTTGAAACGCTTTTCCGACTCGAAGCGGACGACTGAAACCATGCACGGGCTCTGTGTCGTGCAGTACCTTTCTCTTTCCGGAAAAATGATTCACCCCATCAGCCGCCTGAGCCAACTGAGTTTCCATTTGCCGAAAGGCGGATACTTGATGCGCGGATCTGCCCACGTGGCAGACTTCAGGATGCTTTTGGCATGGCTGAATGCGGTAAAGCTGTGGCGGCCATGGTAATTTCCGCTGCCGCTTCCCTGAATCCCTCCGAAGGGCAGGTCGGGATTGGCCAGGTGAATGAGGGCATTGTTCACGCAGCCCCCGCCGAACTCAATCTGTTCGGTGACGAGTTTTTCCGTGGCTTTATCGCCGGTGAAAACGTAGCAGGCGAGGGGGTACCGCATGTGTCGCGTAATTTCGAGAAGATCGCTGCGCTCATTCCATGTGAGCACCGGCCACACGGGCCCGAATATCTCCTCCCGCATCACGGGGCTGTCCAAGCTTTCAACTTCGATCAGGGTAGGAGCGATGTATTTATCGGCGGCGTCGGTCTGCCCGCCGTAAATCAACTTTCCGTCGCCGATAAAAGCAGAAACCGTATTGAAGCGTTTGGCATTGATCATCCGTCCGTAGTCGGCTGATTTTTGGGGTTCTTTTCCGTAAAAGTCTTCGATACACTTTATGGCCTCGGTGAGAAATTTTTCTTTCACGGAAGTGTGCACCAGCAGGTAGTCCGGTGCCACGCAGGTTTGCCCCGCATTGGTGAATTTGGCAAATACCAACCGCCGCACGGCCACTTTCAGGTCGGCAGATGCGTCGACAATGCCGGGGCTCTTTCCGCCCAGCTCCAGGGTAGTCGGGGTCAGCTTTTCAGCGGCCTGCTTGGCTACCATGCTGCCCACAGCCGGACTGCCCGTGAAGAAAATATGGTTGAAATCATGGGCTTTCATCATAGCGGGAACCACCTCGTGACCGAGGCCCTGCACCACGCTGACGTAATCTTCGGCAAAGACGTCTTTGACCAGAGTTTCGATAACGGCTGCCGTGGCCGGCGCCTCCTCAGAGGGCTTGATCACTGCGCAATTGCCTGCTGCAATCGCGCCGACGAGCGGGGCAAAGGCAAGCTGAAAGGGATAATTCCAAGGCGCAATAATGAGTACCACGCCCTTCGGCTCATACATGATTTTGCTCGATGAGGGTTGAATGACCAGGGGGGTATCGCGTCGCTCGGGCTGCATCCAATCCTTCAGGTGGTGCAAGGTGTGCTTGATTTCCTCCTTGGTCACGGCGATCTCAGTGATGTAAGCCTCTGCTTCCGATTTGTGCAGGTCCTCGTATGCCGCCTTGATCACGGCGTCTTCATGTCGCTCAATTCCTTTCAGTAAGGCTTTGAGCTGCGCCGTTCTGAATCCGTAGGCACGGGTGTGGCCGCGGTCAAAAAATCGGCGCTTTGCGGAAAATTTCGCATCGGCCGCAGTCGCTTGAGAAGGGGTCATGGTTTCCATGGCTCAGGAGTTTTCGGTTGCAGAGCCCAAGATACAACGAAAGGATCAAAGAATTTTCCCAAAAATACCTATTCCGAAAAGGCTCACAATTCCGGTGCGGCAAGGTGCTCCCTTCGCAGCCTGCAGCGTTCGGCGTCGGAGATGCTGCGGTCGTAATTGTAGAGGGTGCCTTCCCAGGTGCCGTAGATGGTATTGGGGAGTACAATATATTCGGCACCGAATTTTTCGGCATCTTCAAAAGCCGATTGGCTGCGCTCCGCTGATGTGGCCGGCTTGTCGTACCTGCCGGAATGATCGCCCAGATTGTCGCCGATGAGCATGACGATATCGTAACCCTCGGCGCGTACGGCATTTCGGCGTTCGGTTTTATCAGAGGTCTCCGTTTTCAGCAGGAAATTTTCTTGACGCAGCTGAGGCAAGCCGAGTTTTTCCATATTGGTCATCGTAGGGGGCAGCTGAGAGGTGTCGCGGTTACTGATGTAAAATATGCGCAGCCCGAGGCTGTCGGCAAAATGCAAAAAACCGCCGGCGCCGGGAACTTCCTCTGCGGAGGCCTCCTGCACCCAACGGACCCAAGTCTCCGGGCTGTATGGCTTACCGTTGAGCACCTGCCAAGCGGAGTAGGGGCTGTTGTCGAGCACTGTTTCGTCGAGGTCCAGCACCACGGCGGGGCGCTCTGATTTTGCGGAAAGCTCGGGTAGCCTTGCCGCTGCCGCGTTATAGGCTTGGAGGCAAAGCGCCTTGTATTCGGCAGACTCCTGAGTGAAGAGCACGGCGCCGGTCAGGTAGGTTTGGCTGTCGCAAATACAGGGGGAGTCCGGCTTCTCTTCAGCGGGAGAGATGGTGCACGAAGGAAGCGCTGAGACGGCTGCTGTAAAGAGGAACAGGCTGAGGCGGGTGCTGCAGTACATCGGTAAAAATTTTGCGCAATGATAAGGATTATGCCCGTGATAACTCGCGGGTGTACCTCCGCGGCAGCGCAGTTCGAATGCGCGGGACTTAAATGGCTTTTCGACCGCAATATATCAACAGGCAAAAAAGAAAATCGCAGTGATTGTCCTGCCGGGAGAAGCTGTGAAGTGCTTAAATTGCCTCACGGAGAAAGCGGATTCAGTATTCGCATCCCTCGGAGGCCTCGTTTCGTAAGAGGTGTTAAAATTGTCTTTGTGCAAACATCATCGGCGTTTTTTCGTCGAATAAGTCCATATTTGCTTACGCAAAACAACGCCGCAGTAAAATTTCCATGAGCGAGGAGACCCCAAAAATACCCGAAAACGGCGATCAGGAATCTGAGCACGATCAAAAGTCCGCAGATGATCTGAACCGGCTTTTTCGACGTTTTAAGATCTTTTTCGCAGAGCTTACTGCCTTTCTCGGTGAACTGCTCAGCATACGCCACGATACGGATTACGAAAAGACCCGGGAAGGAATCGTCCGCGATATTCCTTTCAAGGGGCATACCATATACATTCTGATCTGCTCGGTATTTATCGCTTCGATCGGGCTCAACCTGAATTCCCCGGCAGTCATTATCGGTGCCATGTTAATCGCACCGCTGATGGGCCCCATTTTGGGCGCGGGTTTTGCCATCGGGGTCAATGACGCCCCTTTGCTTTTCAAGTCATTGAAAAACTTCGGGGTGATGGTTTTTGTCAGCCTTTTCACTGCCACGATGTACTTTGCGCTCACGCCGCTGGTGGAGTATCAGCCTGAATTGCTGGCGCGGACCAAACCTACCACCCTCGATATTTTCGTTGCGATCTTCGGCGGTGCGGCGGGCATTGTGGCAGGCTCGCGAAAGGAGAAGAGCAATGTAATCCCGGGTGTGGCCATTGCTACGGCCCTGATGCCGCCGCTCTGTACCTCGGGGTTCGGGCTTGCCACGGGCAATTGGAACTTCTTTTTCGGCGCCTTTTACCTTTTCATGCTCAATTCGATCTTCATCTGCGTGGCCACCTTTATCGGGGTGCGTTACCTGCGCTTCCCTATGAAGGTATTTGTGGATGCGGCCCGCGAAAAGCGCGTGAAATTCTACATGACCCTCGGCGTGGTAGTGGTCATCCTGCCCAGCCTTTACATTTTCTGGGGTGTCCTGAAAGAGTCCTATTTCAAGAGCTATGCGGAATCCTATATTACCAATGTAGTGCGCATGGAAGGCGCAAAACTCGTGAGCTCCAAGCTGGTCTATGACGATAAGACGCCTATCATCGAACTCTTCCTTATCGGCGAAGATGTGCCCGAAGACACCGTGGCCGTATGGAAGTCACAGATGCCGTATTATAAGCTGGACAATGCGCGGCTGGAGATATATAAAAGCGGGGGTGCAGCCAGAGGCAGCGACGAACTTCAGGCCATTTCGGGCCAAATTCGGGCCGATATCGTTGAAGATTTGTTCATTAAGAGCCGTGATGAAATCACCGACAGAGAAGCCGCCATCGCTGATTTGCAAAAAGAACTTGAATTTCTGCGCGGCGGACAGGTGAAAATCGGGGGGTTGAGCCGCGAACTCAAAGTTCAATTCGAAGATTTGGAGCGGGTCTCCTTCGCACTTATGGAAGAAGCGGACGGCACGGGAGCGGTAGATACCATCCCCACCTTCCTGGTGCGCTGGAGTGAGCGGGCCCGACCCGCGGAGATCCGAAAGAATGAGGAGGTACTCGGTAACCTTATGAAGCTCCGCCTGGATTTGGATACGGTGCGGGTGATCCGGTTTTAGCCGAAAGGTAAAACGGGTGCCGCGGAATCCGTATTTTTGCACTATGCAATCCTCGGCTATCCCACGGCTACTCGTGTTTTCGCAATCTGCGGGTTCACACACGCAATGCGCCCGACGTCTTCCCGGAGCGCCCCTGCCGACCAAATGCGGCGCGTCAGCATGAGGGTTGCGGCAATTCTTCTGTTTTGTATATCTGCGGCATGTACACCTCAAGTCGAGGTGGATGATGTGCTCAAGGTGCCTTCCACATTCGATTCGCTCCCGCACATCCCTGCCGACAATAAGTTGACCGAAAGCAGGATACGCCTCGGAGAGCGCTTGTTTTTTGATAAAAGACTTTCTGCCGACGGAACTATTTCCTGCGGATCCTGCCACAAACCCGCCCTGGCCTATGCCGATACGGTACCCGTGAGCAGCGGGGGGCACGGCCGCTTCGACTTCCGAAATTCGCCCTCGCTCCTCAATGTGGGCTACCGCAAAACCCTGTTTCGCGAAGGGGGGATTCCCAATCTGGAACTTCAGGTCTTAGCGCCTTTCGGCAATGAGAATGAGATGGATTTCAGTCTTCGTGATGCCCTCGCATACGTTTCTTCAGATGCGCAGTACCGCGCTATGTTTCTCGAAGCCTACGGAGGCGAGCCCGCGCCGATTTACATCGCGCAGGCGCTGGCCTGCTTTCAGCGCAGCCTGGTGAGTTCGGGCAGCCGTTACGACGCTTGGCTCGAAGGGGATAATGAGGCATTGAGTCCCGCTGAGCAGCGGGGCAGGGCACTGTTTTTCAGTCCGGAGACTGCTTGCAGCGACTGCCACGCCGGTTTTCTTTTCGCCGATGACGGGTTTTACAACGTAGGCCGCTATTCAGACTATGCAGATCTCGGGCGGAAGCGGCTGACCGCAGCACCCGAAGACGCCGGAAAAATGGCCACACCCTCCCTGCGCAATGTGGCCCTCACACCGCCGTACATGCACGACGGGAGCATGCCCGATTTGGAAACGGTGCTCAGGCATTTCAACGAAGGCGGTGCCGATCACCCGAGTAAGGATGAGCGAATCAGGCCCTTGGGGCTTTCCGAAAGCGATTTAGAAGATCTCCGGCAATTTCTCATCGCCCTTACGGATACGGTCTACACCCTTCCGGAAAATTTGCGGTGAGTACCCGAAGATTTTTCAGACCGCAGGTTGGGGAGCTGCCTTCTGCGGCACATCCACCTTGTTCAGGGCCTGCTCGATGTCCCAAATCAGGTCTTCCGCGCTTTCTACGCCTACGGAGAGGCGCACGAGTTTTCCCGTGATATTCATGGCGCGGCGGCCTTCTTCGGACACGTCTACGTGGGTCATCGTGGCCGGGTGCTGCGCGAGGCTTTCCGTGCTGCCCAGACTCACGGCAAGTTTCACCAGCTTGAGGGCATTCAGAAATTTGAAGGCTTCCGCTTCTCCTCCTGCCACGTCAAATGCGATCATGGCACCGTTCGAAGTGCATTGCCGCTTCATTAAAGCATCGAGGTCCTTGTCCGTTCTGCGCTGAATACCCGGGAAGTATACCTTCTCCGTTTTCGGGTGCGCGTGAAGGAATTCGGCAATTTTCTCTGCATTTGCCGCCTGACGGTCCATACGTACTTTGAGGGTTTCTAAGCTGCGCATGAGGAGCCATCCCGTATAGGGGCTCGTCATATTTCCCAAAAATGTGCGCAAAGTTTTTACGCGCGTCATCAGCTCGCGCGAACCCAGTACCGCTCCCGCGATCAGGTCACTGTGTCCCCCGATGTACTTTGTAGCGGAGTATAGCACCAAGTCTGCACCGTGCTTGAGGGGGTGCTGCCAGATGGGGCCCATATAGGTATTGTCCACGGCGGTGATGACGCGACGTTCTTCGGTGCTGTAGCGCGCGGCAAGTTCAGCGATGGCGCGGAGGTCGATCATGGCGTTTGTAGGATTGGCGGGTGTTTCCACGTGAATCAACCCCAGACGGTGCGCCATACCGGAAGCATCAAGCCTTGCGCGGATCTCCTCTATGCGGTCCGTTGCACTGAACTCCATCAGATGAATTCCGAAGCGGTCGAGTACGTGCTTGCTGAAATGGTCCGTGCCGCCGTATACGGGCGAGCTCATGAGGAGCAGATCACCGGGATTGAGAAATTCGAGCATCACTGTGCTGATGGCTGACATACCGCTCTCAAAAACAGCGGCATCTTCGGCCTCATCCCAAAGACAAAGCCTGTTTTCCAAAATTTCCAGATCGGGATTGTTAATTCGGCTGTAGATGAGCCCCATTTCTTCGTTCGGGGCGGGCTTTCTGTGCCCGTATGCCAGTTCAAAAAACCGCTTTCCTTCCTCTGCCGATTCGAATTCGAAGGTAGACGTTTGGAATATCGGACACTTAATGGCACCCACGGAGAGCTCAGATTTGTATCCGTGCGACATCATCAGGCTTTCGGGTTTCATCTTTTTCATGGTGAGACAGTATTCAGGTTGAGAAGTAAAAGTACAAAAACCAAGCGTGAAGCACTGCAAAAGGAATAAACAGATTATTTTGAGCTATCAGGCAGAAAATATGCCTTCAAATATGTTAATTTAGCCGAAAGAACAGAAATACATTCGGGATGGATCAGACAGACAAAAAGATCATCACCATGCTGGCGGAAAATGCCAAGCTCCGCATCAAGGAAATTGCCGGGGAGCTCGGCATGAGCACCACTCCCGTATTCGAGCGGATCAAAAAGCTGGAGCGTGCGGGAGTCATTGAGGGCTATCATGCGAAAATCAATCCCGAAAAAACGGGAAAAGTGCTGCCCGCTATCTGCGCCATTTCGCTGCAGGAGCACAAGACGGCATTCCTGGACACTTTTGAAAAGGAAATCGTGAAGTTTGAAGAGGTAGAGGAGTGCTACCACGTGGCAGGCCAATTTGACTACTTGCTGAAGATCAGGACCTCGGACATGCAGGCCTACCGTGCGTTTGTCACGCGAAAATTGGCTTCATTGGAGAATATCGCCCGCGTACAGAGCAGTTTCATTCTTACGGAGGTGAAGCATTAGAGCATTTCCGCACAAGCCAATCATTCGGAAGAAGCTGTTCGACAGCAAGCTCTTAACCCGGGAGGTGAAATGCTGATCGAAAGTGAGAAGGACCCGCTCAACAGCCGAAACCGGGCACGGGCACAGTTCTTATCAGCGCACTGCCTTCATGACGGGGAAGCGCTCGGTCTGTCCGCCCTGACGCACCACGAGGTGGTACAGTCCCGCTGAGAGGCCCGCTGTGGAAAGGGTGCGGTTCATTCTCCCCGCATCCCCGTCCGAACTTCCGGTCAAAACGGACCTTCCCACGGCGTCGTACAAGGTGTACTGCACTTCGCCCCGGCATTCGGATGTGAGGTCAAAAGCAAATTGGCCCACATGCGGATTGGGGTAGAGGGCCACTTTAAAGCAGCTGTTTTTCCCTTGGGTAAACAGCTCGGTGACATTTTCGAGCACATCTATTTTGATTTCTCCGAGGCCGGAGCAGGATGAACCGTAGTTGTTTCGAACGGAAATCAGCACGTATTTGGCGGTATCGCCCTTAAAGTCCGTCACAGTTTCTCCTTCATACCGACTTTTTCCCGTGGCGCGGTTGAGGATGAGGCTGCCGTGCTCCCGCCAGTCGGTTCCGTTCGTGCTGAGGTCGATCACAATTTCCCGCGCGCCGATGTCTGTGAGGTCGGCACCGTTGTAATTCCAAACGTTCATTTCGCCGAGGGCATAGGTGTAGCCGAGGTCGTACATGATCCAGTGTCCGCGCTCCCGCTCGGGGTTGGGGCTGTCACGCATATCGCAGCTCACCCAGCCTTCATTGGGCGAGGTATTGTGCCGATCCGGGTAGCACTGGGCCGAGGCGGCACCGATTTGCACGAAAAGTGCTGCGGTCAAAAAAAACAGGGTTGTCCTCATCACGATTGCGTCATGTTCATAAAACCGACCGGAGGCTGGGCGGAATAAGGGTTGTAGAAATTCGGGAGATCGGGAAAAATTTCGGTTAGGTCACCCGGTGATACCCCGTACCACAATGCGAGCTCGGCCATGTACTCTGCCGCACTTACGGTAGGAATCAGTACACCCCGCTCGAGGGTGTATTCGCCGTTGAGGGAGAGGTCGGGGTAGTTTCCGAAAATTTGTCCGCCGTTTACACCTCCGCCCATGACCATGGCATTTCCTGCCCAGGCGTGGTCGGATCCGTCACCGTTGGAGGTAAGTGTCCGACCGAAATCGGAGATGGTGAAGGTGGTCACCCCTTCGAAAACTCCCATTTCTTCGAGGGCCGTTCTGAACTCATCCAAGGCTTTGCTCAATTCGGGGAGCTTCTCCTGCTGGGCGGAAATCACTTCATCGTGGTGGTCCCAGCCTCCGAAGTTGATGAAGAATGTCTGACGGCTCACATCGAGGCGTTCACGGGCTGCAATGACACGGGCGGTCATCTGCATTTGCCGCGAGAGCGGTGTATCAGAAAAGATATGGTCAAACGAGGGCGACGACTCAAGGGCTTCCTCCATCTTCAAACCGCCCTCAATTCCGCCTTTTACGGTGTTGACGTAGGTTTTTTCGAAGATGTCGGCGTAGTCGCGTTCGATCATATTCTTTATCGCAGCGGTACGTTCGGTGTGGTAGTGGCTGTTACGCCCGTATCCGTTGATGCCGAAGCGCTCATTGGGTGCTACGGCAAATTCGGACGTGGTCATGCCCTGCTGAAATTGGTTCGTACCGCTCAGTGAAATGTTCATGCTCATGGCGGGGTTGGTATTCTGTGCGGCCATGAGGTCGGCAATGCGCCCGCCCCAGCCGTAGCGGCTTCGCTCCCCGGGGCGGCCCGTTTGCCAATGCTTTATCTGGTCGGAATGAGAAAAAAGCCCGACGGGAAGTTTTTTGTTTCCGGACAGGTATTCTGCCTTGGTCACGGGCTCTGTCAAAGTGCCCACGTTGGCCACAAAGCTCAGCTTGCCGGCATCGAAAAGTCCTTTGATTTCGGCCATGGCCGGATGCACACCGTATGTTTCACCCCCGATGCTCGGGTGCTGCAGGGGAAGTACTGCCGACTGCGGAACAGCGATGTTTCCGCGAGAGGCTTGATATGCGCCATAGCCGTTTCCTGCGGCGGGAATCAGCATGTTGTGAGAATCGGCACCGCCTGAAAGCAAGAGGCATACCATAGCGCGGTAGTCGCCTTCGGCACGGCCGGGAGATTTGTCCAGAGCCGCCGCGGCAATGGCCTTCATATTGATCACCGATGAAAACAAAGTGGTAAGGCCGAGGGCGGCACAACCGGAATTTGCGATAAATTTTCTTCGGCTCAGGGTATGTTTGCGGTGGTTTTCGCTCATTGTTTCGGGTACTTATTTCAATACGGTATAGTCGGGGCTGATCATCATCAGGAATACAGCCAGATCTGTGCGGTCTTTGCGCACATCGGCAGAGGCATTCGGAGTGTATTCGTTCAGGGCTTCCCGGAGGATCTCACGGGTTTCGTCGCTGAGGCGACCGTGGGTGAAAAGCACATCCAGCTTATTGATCCAAATGTCCGTATCGATGATTTTTGATTCGTAATGCTCATAAGCCATCGCCACGGGCTCGTTGAGGAGGGGAGAATTGAAAAACCGATCGCCTCGGGTAGCGAGGTCGAGCTGATTGATGTAGGCAATTGAGCTCAGGCTGTTATGAATTTCAAACTCAGGCGCGCTGAGCTCCATATCGGCTACGGGGCCGTTGGGTCGGTGGTCGGGCAGGTAGAAGTTGAATACACTCGGCGACATATAGGGGCTGTGGAGCGAGACGGCAAAATGGCGGAGATAGTGGATCCACGGAGTGGTCACCTCCGAATTTGAGGCGAGGGCCCGAATCATGTGCATGGTGCGCAGTGTGGGCGCCCTGAGCTTCCCGTGTTCCGCAGTGTTTTGCCACAGGCAGTCTCGGGCTTCTTCATGGAGGAGTACGGCCTTCACCACGGCTTTGATATCGCCGCGTACCCCTTCGCCGTTATCGGCAAATGCCGCGGCCACATCCGCCACATAGGCAGGTGACGGATTGGAGGTGACCAACTGCTTGATCATGTGCTTGGCGAAGAAGGGCCCGGTATTGGGATGTTCGAATAAAATATCGACGGCGGCTTCGATGTCGCCGAGCCCGTCCGATCCGTTGATCGTATTTCCCAAAAGGTATTTGGGTCCGGGTTCGTGCCAATCGTCGTGCATGGTCATGGGCAGTGCGAAGTCCATAAATGCCCGCCCGGTGTGCCAGCTCAGGTTGATTCCCTCTTGCATACCCCGCTCATTGAGTCCGCCGGCCGCAAGTCCCGTAAAAACTTTGGAGAGTTCGCGGACATCTCCCGGGGTGTAAGTTTCGATCAGATTACCGTCAGCATCGGTTTTTTCCGTTCCGTCGGGATTCAGTTCGTAAAGGCCGATGGTGAAAAGCTGCATGAGCTCTCTTGCGAAGTTTTCATCGGGAAAGGTATTGGCTTCGGGGTCGGTTTTGCCGTTTTTAAAATGGGAGAGGAATACGCCCATCGCGGGATGGAGCGAAATGTCGAAGAGCAGGTCGCGAAAGTTTCCGTCGGCATGCTTTCGCAGCATGTCGTGGTAACTTGCAAAGGCTTCACCGGTGCCCGCCAAATTCGAAAATGAGGATATCACGAAGATTTCACTCATGGCCAGTGCGATCCTTTGCCTCAGCACATCCTTGTCTTCCAAAGCAGACTGCCAGAGTCCGGCTTGAAAGTGGCGAAAGTGAAATTCATCAGCCGCTCCGCCCGCCGTTGAGAGGAGTGAATTATAGGTGTCAAAAGCCGCATAAGCCCTTTCGGCGGCAGAGTAATTTTCGAGGGAATATTGCCAATCGATCCAGCCCTCGAAGTCGAGGGTCTCAGCCAAAGCCTCAATCTCCTGCGGTGATCCGCCGAGCCCGGCCTGCGCCAGAAAACGCGAGGCCTCCATACGCGCGGCATCAAGCCCGCCCCCGTCGATGGTGCGCTCGCCGGTAGCATTGCGCGTCCATCCGTCGCGGGTATAATCACTGCTCACCGATACGGTAATCCCCTCAGCGTGACCCGCTCCTACATAGTCTTCAAATACGGGTGCTTGTGCTTCAGTCCCTTTCGGAAAAATAAACATCAGCAATGCTGTGCACGCTGCTAAAATCGGATGCCTCATGGATTGCGGTTTTCCTGCCTCAGTTTCTACGCATCCGGCGGGCGCAGGTTTCGCACGGAAAGTGAGGGGGGAGATTATTTTCTGCGATATTTGCCGTGTGGCAGCATTGACAGTAGTACACCTGAGCTCTGAGCGGAGCTGGCGAGGCGGTGAGCAGCAGATGGCCTACCTGATTGAAAACCTGATCCCCTCGGGTGTAAAGGTGGCTGTTCTCGCCAGAGAGAACTCCGCATTTGAAAAATGGTGTGCCGATCGCGATATCGATTTGTACACAGCCGGGTTTCGCATCGGGCCTGACTTGAGCACCGCACTGAAGCTCAAACGTGTGGTGCGGGATTTGGGTGCAGATCTCGTACATGTCCATTCCGGAAAATCACATACCATCGCATGGCTCGCCGCATCGCTGGGAATGCGGGCGCCGATCGTGGTGCACAGAAGGGTAGATTTTCCCTTGAGCGGCAGCCCCGTCAAGCTCGCTAAGTACAATCACCCTTCCGTCAAGAAAATAATTTGTGTCTCCGATGCCATCGCTGACCTGATTCGGTCCAAGGTCGCGCGGCCCGAGCGTGTGGCGCGCGTGTACAGCGGTATTGACTTCACGCGCTTCGACGGGCCAAACACGGGATCAGATTTCCGAAAGGAGAACGGGATTCCGGAAGGGGCCCTTCTTGTGGGGAATGTTTCGGCTCTGGCCCCGCACAAGGATTACCACACTTGGATAAGAACCGCCAAGCGGGTGGCGGAAGTGCGTAATGACGTGTATTTTGTGGCTGTAGGTGAGGGTGGGCTCACGGAAGAGATCAAAGCGGCTGCCGCAGAAGCGGGAATTGAAAAACGTGTAGTCTTCACGGGATTCCGAAAAGATGTGCCCGACTTGCTTCCGCAATTTGACCTTTTCCTGATCACCTCCGAAACTGAAGGCCTCGGCACGGGCATCATCGACGCCATGTACTGCCGGCTGCCCGTGGTGGCTACGCGCGCGGGCGGCATTCCCGAACTCGTGGTACCGGATAAAACGGGCTTCTTGTGCGAGGTGGTTGATGACATCTGCTTGGCGAAGAGGGTGGTTCAGCTCCTCGAAGACCGGGCTTTGCGCGAACGCTTCGGAAGGGAAGGACGCACCCGCGCCGAGCGTTTTTCCGGAAGGGATATGGCGGCGGCGGTTGAAAAAATATACCGTGAACTCGGGGACTGAGGCTCCCGTATCGCCGATTGCTCTACAGAATTCTGAGCTGAGTTAATACCTCCGATTTGAAAAAAACCTTCACATCCCGGTCGGAGGACCGGAAAGCCGAAGCGAGTCGAGGCGGGATATTTGCATGAAGCGGAGCCGAAATTTCGCCGATTTCTACTTCCTGAACTCCCGCACCGTCTTCGCAATAATCTCTACACAAGTCATCAGTTGTTTTTCGGTCATCACCAGCGGCGGAGCAAAGCGAATGATATTTCCGTGCGTGGGCTTGGCCAAGAGGCCGTTGTCGCGCAGGGCCAGGCAAAGGCGCCAGGCCGTATCGCTTTCGGGGCTGTCGTTGATCACCACCGCATTGAGGAGCCCTTTTCCGCGCACCAGTTTGATCAGGTCTGATTCGTCGACGAGTTTTTGCATTTCCTTCCGGAAAATATGCCCGAGCCTGCGGGCATTTTGCGTGAGCTTCTCATCCTCGATCACCTCCAGAGCGGCCATGGCCACGCGGCAGGCGAGGGGATTGCCCCCGAAGGTAGACCCGTGCTGTCCGGGCTTGATGACTTCCATCACATCGTCGTTGGCCAGGGCCGCGGATACGGGGTAGACCCCTCCGGAGAGGGCTTTTCCCAAAATCAGAATGTCGGGGCGCACAAAGGTGGCGGGCTGTCGCTCGCAGTGCCCTTGGCAGGTGCAGTTTCCGCACACGGCGAGCAGGCTGCCTGTGCGTCCGATGCCGGTTTGCACCTCGTCGGCGATGAAGAGGATGTTGCGCGCGCGGCACATTTCGGCGGCTTTCGCCAAATACTGTTCGTTCGGGGTGTGCACGCCCGCTTCGCCCTGTATGGGCTCAACCATGAATCCCGCCACATCGGGTTGGTCCAGGGCGTCTTTCAGCGCGTCGAGGTTGTCGTATTCCACGGTGATAAATCCGCCCGTGTAGGGCCCGAAGTCATCGCGGGCAGTTGCATCGCTGCTGAATGAGATGATGGTGGTGGTGCGCCCGTGAAAGTTGTTGCCGCATACCACAATTTTGGCCTTGTCCTCTTCGATTCCCTTTTTATTGTACGCCCACTTTCGGCATATTTTGATGGCTGTTTCCACGGCCTCGGCGCCGGAGTTCATGGGCAGCACCTTGTCAAATCCGAAGTATTCGGTCACATACTCGGCATATTCACCGAATACGTCGCTGTGAAATGCGCGCGACACGAGCGTGAGGGTTTCGGCTTGTTCGGTGAGGGCCCCGATGATCTTCGGGTGGCAGTGGCCTTGATTTACGGCAGAGTAAGCTGAGAGGAAATCGAAGTACTTCTTGCCTTCCACATCCCACAAATACACGCCTTCTCCGCGCTTCAATACCACCGGCAGCGGGTGATAATTATGTGCGCTGAATTTTTCTTCTCTTTCAATGGCGGTTGATGTGGATTGTTTTGAGCTCAAAGTTTGCATGGATTTCTGTGTGTTGATGGAGGCGACAATGCCTTTCGCAAAGGTCACTCAAATCTTCATATCGTCCAAATTTCGCTTCCTTTGCAGCCGAATTTTAAGCCATTCAAGCATTGCAGAAAACGAAAATAAAACGCGGTGAAGAACTGGAAGTGACCATCAGCGCGATGGCCTTCGGCGGCAAAGGGATCGCCCGTGTGGCCTTGGACGGAACCGAGATCGTGGCTTTCGTGCCCAACACCATCCCCGGCCAAAAAGTGCGGTGCCGCGTCGATAAATCGCGAAAGCGCCACCTCGAGACCAAGCTCAGAGAAGTACTCGAGAAGAGTCCCGACGAAACGGAGATTCCCTACCAGCGCATTTCGGGGGCACCCTATGCGGCGCTGCCCGTCCCTTTGCAGGAAAAATACAAGCGTGAGACCTCCGTCGAGCTCATGCGGCGCATCGGCGGAGTAGAGGATGCCGAGGTGCTTTTCGACACCTACATCTCTTCCCCGAGCCGGTGGCATTACCGAAATAAAATGGAGTACGCCTTCGCGGCCATCCGCTACGACATTCACACCGGCGAGGAACTCGATGAATTTGCCCTCGGCTTCAAGCACCGCGGCACTTGGTGGATGGTGGAAAACCTCGATAAGGACAGCGGCCTCTTCGACGCTGAAGTCGAAGACAACCTGCACGCTGTCCGCGAATTTTGCGAAAGCAGCGGCCTTCCCGCCTGGCATGCGCCGCGCCGCGAGGGTTTTTTCCGCTACCTCACCGTGCGCAAGAGCTACGCCGACGACGCCCTCCTCTTCAACCTGGTGACCACCGATCACGGACTCGAAACCTTTGATATGGCCGGATTTATCGACCTGATGAAAAAACTTTTCGGAAAACGCCTCGCCGGAATCATCCATACCGTCAATAATGACACCGGCGACCGCGTACAGCCGCTCAGCGGTGCGTCGACATGCATTTACGGAAAGGATTACATCACCGAAGTGCTCCACGGCATCCCCTTCGATATCAGCATGCAGAGCTTTTTCCAGACCAATCCGAAATGTGCCGAACGCCTTTATTCCAAAGCGCTCGAATACCTCCGCGAAGGGGTGGGCGAGGCCGCGACCGTGTTCGACCTTTTCTGCGGCACGGGCACCATTTCCCAGCTGATCTCACGCACCTTTCCCGCCGCCGAGGTGGTGGGCGTCGACATCGAGGCAAAGGCTGTTGCCGATGCGAAAAAAGCCGCCGCCGACCGCGAAAACATTCGCTTTTACGCTGCCGATGTGGGAAAATTCCTGCCCGAACACCCTGAGTACATCGGCCGCATCGACGCCGTGGTACTCGACCCGCCGCGCGCGGGCATCGCCCCGAAAACGCTGAGACGCGTCATCGAACTCGGTGCGCCCTGCATTGTGTACATCTCTTGCAACCCCGCCACCTTGGCCCGCGACACCGCCACATTGCGGGATGCCGGTTACAGGTTGGAAAAGTATTCCCTCGTTGATCAGTTTCCGCATACTTCGCATGTGGAGGCTGTCTCACTTTTTAAAAAACGCTGATCCGTGGATAAGAAATTCGACACAGACTACTGGCAAACCCGCTGGGATGAAAACAGAACGGGGTGGGACATAGGCCATGTCTCCACACCCCTCAAAGCCTACATCGACGGGCTCACCGATACATCAGCCGCAATACTCATTCCCGGCTGCGGAAATGCCTACGAGGGTGAATACCTATTCCGGCGAGGATTCCTCAATACCTTCCTCATCGATCTGGCTCCCGGAGCGGTTCGTGCGCTGAAGGAGCGTACCGACATCATCCCCGACGACCGCATCATCCTCGGCGATTTTTTCGAGCATCGGGGCAGCTACGACCTCATCCTCGAGCAAACCTTTTTCTGTGCCCTTGACCCCGATTTGAGGCGGGCTTACGCCGAAAAAATGCACGACCTGCTCGAGCCCGGCGGAAGACTCGTCGGTGTACTTTTTGAGGACGAACTCTACAAGGACCATCCCCCTTTCGGCGGTGACCGCGAGGAGTACCGGTCCTATTTTGAAGACCTCTTCAAAATTGAAGTCTTCGAGCGCTGCCGCAACTCCATCGCCCCGCGCGAGGGCAGGGAGCTTTTTATTTCGCTGCGCAAAGGGCGCTGATCGGTTTCTCTCCGCTCAGTTCAGGCAACTGCCGGCGTTAGGAGCCTTGCGGCGCTGAAGGCTTATGAGCGCTGTTTGAGCCGGGCTCCGGTACTCCCGCCTGCGCACTGTAGTGACGTGAGCCAAAAAAAATCTTTCAGGTCGCAGTCGGCCGGTAACGACGTTGATAAGAACCACCGGTGTTCGCGCCTTGATGACCTGACGGGTAAGGTCTAAGCTTCCGTAAAAGGAAAAAGCGTCTCAGCCCGCTTCGGCTTAGACCTGACAGGAGTTCAAAACCTTTCAGGTCAGGCAATTGCGAGCGTTTTGGGGATGCGGTGCTTTGCGGGCTGTTTGAGCCCGGCTTCGGAGAACAAGCCTGCGCGCCCGGGTGACGGATGGGTACCCGTAAGGTCCGGGCATTGGCAAAAATAAGAAGCGTTCCGCTTTGCTACAGGTCACACAGATCGGAAGGTCCTGCCTTCTCGGATGAGATCTCTCGCTTCGCTTCGAGATGACCGGGCGGTCTTAAAGAGGGGGGCGGGTAAGGGGAAGAAAAAAGGGCGGCGTTGCCGCCCTTTTTTCTTCCCCTTACC
>PXBH01000104.1 GCA_003565555.1 Cryomorphaceae bacterium
AAAAGACAGAAATCGGGATGTTTATCCTGTTTGAACAAGGTGAATTTTCAGGTCGCTTCCGCAGGATGGAAGATTTGACTGCGGCTATCCGCAAGTAGCGTCTCCCACTACAGTTCGCAATTATACCTTCGGTGATGCCTCCGGCTTCTGCCTTGCATTATTCCTGAAAGCAGCCCCTTTCATTGATGCCCCGAACGGGATTGGAAGCCTGATTCAGATGCACCCTGAACTTCCCCCGAAAGGTCGCTGCCCGGATAAAATTACAACGAAAATGTAAAAGTGAAAAGGCGTGCCGAAGAATCGACACGCCTTTTAATATGTATTTCCGGTTGCGGAACTTAATACCGAAACCCGGAAAAAGGGCTTCTTGCTTCAGAAGCACCCTCCGTTGGAGGGGATCGAAGCGTAAGTTCCGATGCACGGATTACAATGATCAGACATTACACACCTCCTTTTTATTAATTTAACCTCGGTCGATGCTGTATTCAATCAAATTATGAACCTTGGCACCGCCCCACCGACGCTCTGTCGGATTTTCGCTACACAAGTAACGCAATATTAAACGAAGCTGTCAAGGGAATGTTTTAAGTTTTTCACATCCGCAATGTGAATTTTTTCAGGATCAAACCAAGTTGACTGCGGCACAGAGGGAATCGAAAATGAGCTTCCCGTCGGTATTACCGAGTTCGGTATCGGCGGCGCGCTCCGGGTGGGGCATCATGCCGAAAACATTGCGGCCTTCGTTCATCACCCCCGCGATGTTTTCTAAGGAACCGTTGATGTTGGCCTCTTTGTTGAAGCGGCCTTCGGGCGTGCAGTAGCGGAAGAGTACCTGCTCATTTTCATTGAGCTGCCTGAGCACTTCCGTCGGCGCGAAATAACGTCCTTCGGCATGGGCTACGGGAATCTTCAGGGCGCGGTCTGAACCGATTCCGGCCGTCAGGGCCGAATTGCTCGTGGCTGCCTTGATGTGTACATTTTGGCAGATAAACTTTTGGCTGTCATTGTGGAGCAAGACCCCCGGAAGGAGGCCGGCTTCGCAGAGGATCTGAAATCCGTTGCAGATGCCCATCGCATATCCTCCGCGCGCGCAATGCTCGGCCACACTTTCCATGACCGGCGAAAAGCGCGCAATGGCACCGCTGCGCAAGTAGTCACCGTAAGAAAATCCTCCGGGAATCATTACGAAGTCCACACCTTTGAGGTCGCGGTCTTTGTGCCAAAGCCGTTCAACCTTGCAGCCCATGATGTGCGAGAGTACGTAAATGAGGTCTTCATCACAATTGGAACCGGGGAAAATAACAACGCCGAATTTCATGGTCGCGCGGGGGTTTTGATGTGCTGCAAAGTTACCGAAATTTCAACAATCCTTCAGAGAATGCCTGCATAGAGGAAGCGCAATACAACCAGCGCCGTCCAGAAGTAAAGCAAGAGACCGGACCACCTTCGCGCCTTGTCGGTATTGAAGGAGAAGGAGGCAAAAACGGCTGTGGGCGCCGCAAGAGAGGCGACCGCTGCCACGTCATTTTCCGGAAGGAAACCCGTGTAGACAAAAGTGAATACGAGAAAAATACTGAACCATACGAATACGGCTTTGGTGTTTTTCCGGTGCACGGTGGATACGCCCATGCCCGACAGAAAGCGCACCGAACCGATCAAAACAGCGGCAAGGGTGATTCCGAGAAATAAGAAAAACAGGCGACTGTGGGGCGTCTCGGCATCCGGACCGAAACGGAAACGACCGCCGAGGTCTGAAAACTCCTCAAAATCCGGCGTCATTTCGAACCACCAATAGGCGGCCAGCGCATAAACCACAGGAGTTCCCAAACCGAGCAGCGGAATAAACCATTCGCGCAGGGTGGCCGAGCGAAGGCGGTTCATACCCACCCAGAGGAAGGGCACACATGCCGCCGCGGGAGGGTAAAAGAGCACGGCAAGTGCGGTAAAGAGTCCCGCATCGTAGAGCATGGATGCGGCATTGCTGATCCTGTAGATGCGGAGCAACCTCCGCAGGGCCAAGAGCAGGAAGATATTGGCTGTGAAAACGGGATTGAAATACAGCCACTCGGGTGAGGATATTCCGAAAAGAACATACACCGCAGCGGGCATGTAATTCTCCCGGTCCGCGTATTCATGCACGTTGTACACGCTGTTTACCAAAACAGCTCCCGCGAGAATGACTGCTGCGCCCAGCGCCACGGAGAGTGCCGGTATGCGGTGCACGTAGCCGAAGAGCAGGTCGAAGGCGGGCCCGGCCAAAACAGGTGCCGTACCTTCGGAAAAAAACAGGGCCGCGACCGCTGCAATCGCGGCGGGCAGGACGAGAAAGGCGAGGACTACGGGACGATTAGAGGCGAATAAACTGCGCAACATCGGGCCGAAGATAGGACTTTTCGAATCTTGAATTAATAACTATTTTTGCCGTGAAATCGAAAGTCATGCAGTACCTCACAGAACCCATCGCCGCCTTTATCTTGTGGACCTTTAAAACCCTGCTGGAGCCGCTCGGCGAGCTGCCGGGAATCTTCAATCCAAATACGGTATTCATACTGATGATCAGCGCCGGCCTGCTGATCTGGCTGGGTATGCAGCAGAAGTTCAATAAAAAAGCGGAAGAAGAAGGCGGCATCAAGTGAGGCCGTCGGCGAATTCCGCTCCGATGTCTTTTCGGTAATACATCCCCTCGTATTCCAGGGTCTCCGCACGCTCGTAGGCTTTCTTCAGCGCCTCTTTCAGATCCTGACCCATGGCAGTCACGGCAATCACCCGACCTCCGGAGGTGCACACTTCACCGGCTTGCAGTGCGGTGCCCGCGTGAAAAACAAATGCATCGCCGGGAATATTCAACCCGCTGATTTTTTTTCCTTTCTCGTAGCCTTCGGGATAGCCGCCCGAGACAGTCATCACGGTAGCGGCATGTCGCGGATCGAATGATGCGGAGGCTTCCGCCAATCTACCGTCGGCTGCGGCCGTCAGGAGTTCGCCGAGGTCAGAGGCCAGCCGCGGCATAACGGCCTCTGACTCCGGATCGCCCATGCGCACGTTGTACTCAATCACAAAAGGATCGCCGTCGACGTTGATCAGCCCGAAAAATATAAACCCGACGTAGGGGATGTTCTCAGCGGCAAGTCCGCGCACGGTGGGCTCCACGATGCGGGTTCTCACTTTTTCCGCGAAAGCGGCATCGTAAAAAGGTACGGGACTTACGGCACCCATGCCGCCGGTATTGAGGCCGGTATCGCCCTCGCCGATGCGCTTGTAATCCTTGGCCTCGGGCAGGAGCACGAAATCGGTGCCGTCGGTGAGCGCGAATACGGAGACTTCGATGCCGTCGAGAAAAGCTTCGATCACCACCTTGGAAGAGGCAGCGCCGAACTTGGCCTCGGTGAGCATGGCGCGGAGTTCTAGGCGCGCCTCGTTGAGGTTGTCGATGATGAGCACGCCCTTGCCCCCGGCCAATCCGTCGGCTTTGAGCACGTAAGGCGGCTCAAAAGTTTCCAGAAAGGATTCGGCTTCCGCCAAATCGCCGGCAGTGAAGGTACCGTAGCGCGCGGTGGGGATGCCGTGCCGCGCCATGAAGGCTTTCGCAAAATCCTTGCTGCCCTCCAGCTGCGCTCCGGCCTTGCCGGGGCCTATGATGCGCAGGGCTTCAAATTCCGGCAATGCCTCGAAGTAATCTCGGATGCCCTTCACCAAGGGCGCTTCGGGACCTACGAGCAGGAGGTCGATGCTGTGTGCCCGCACCGCCTCGGCAACGGCGTCAAAATCTTCGGGATTCACGCGGAGGTTGGTGCCCTCCCGGCCCGTCCCCGCATTTCCGGGGGCGATAAAAAGGTGGTCGCAATCGGGGCTTTGCGCAATCTTGCGGGCGAGGGCGTGTTCGCGTCCGCCCGATCCGAGGATCAGTACGTTCATTGGATTCGGGTATTTCGGGTGATTTCGGGCATGG
>PXBH01000156.1 GCA_003565555.1 Cryomorphaceae bacterium
CGACCGCAGGGAGAGATCTCATCCGGACATGCAGAACGCTGTTTTAAAACCCGTTGAGGCTTTGAGCGGGACTCAACAGTTCCCCGACTGCCCGCGTGGGTATTCGCCCGGCGGATGGCAGTTGCATTTGTGGTCCGGATGAGCAAGGTTTATTCTTCAGTCTCGTTTTCGCGGTCATTCTTGCTGCCGGGTTTTTTTATCACCCCGTTCTTGAAAAGCTCCTCACGTTTCGGATTGACTTGATTGATCAATGCATCCTTCTTTGCCCTCGAATACTTTTTAACCTGTTTCTCACGCATGATGGCCTCCATGGCGTAAGCATATTCCTCAAAGTATACGAGCTTGTGGACATTATATCTTTTCGTAAATCCTTCGATCTTGCCTGATTTATGCTGAATACATCTGCCTATCAAATTATTTGTCATACCGACATAAAGCACGGTATCGTGCTTGTTTGACATGATGTACGTGAAATAACAATGAATTTTGGTCGGCATGACGTAAACATCTTACAATACCACGCTCTAAAATAAGGTTTTGGTTGAAATTACTTCCGAAGCCACGACTACCGCCGTTTGAATGAAGGCCTTTTCGGCAAATGTGCTGCGAGCGATGAGCATTCGGATTGCCTTAGGCGGGTGCTGTCGAGCGGGAGATCTCTCCCTGCGACCAACGGAAACCCGTATGGGCGGTCACCTGAATGCCGCAACGGCCCTTTTCGGTAAAAGTGTAGCCCGGAAAGTGCATCGAATCGTCCGAGGCGGGTGCTGTCGAGCGGGAGATCTCTCCCTGCGGTCGAGATGACGGGGCCCAATTAATTGAGGGGGTCGGTGAGGGGAAAATACCGGGCGGCGGAGCCGCCCGGTATTTTCCCCTCACCGACCCAAAACACCCCGGTCGACCTGTAATCTCGACCGCAGGGAGAGATCTCATCCGGCCATGCAGGGCGTTGTTTTAAAACCCGTTGAGGCTTTGAGCGGGCAAATCAACCCCCGACGGCCCGCATCTTTATTCGGGCGGCGGAAGGCGGGTGCATTGGGGCTCACTACCACGTCCGCAAAACCGAGAAAACGGCGCCACAATGCACCTACTACGTCATTAGGCTTTTCAAGAAGCGACTATTCTAATCATCCGGATTTGCAGAACCTTGTTTTGAAAAGCGTTGAGCGGGAATTCACACATACCCGAAAGCCCTTAGGGGCACACGTCCGGCCATTCGAAACCCGTACTTTGTCAATAACTTGTGAATCACTTTCCGGTAATTCGCTACCGGAATAGCCTTTGCAGATATACCTTCGCGTGATGCTTGTACAAACCACGTTGAAGGGAAGCCTCAAGGCCTATATCAACCGCCATGCCCCTGAGCACCTCATCGACCGCGGCAGAGACTACTACTTGCGGGATGCGGTGAGCTTGAAGGCATACAAGGCGGACATCGGCCAACTGGATTTTTCCGTAAAGGGCACCTTCGAGTACCACACCTGCATCAGGCTGAAGCAGGATGAGGACAAAACATGGAACCGCATCCACACCACCACGTGCAACTGCCCGGCGGCCGAATCCGGCGTGTGCAAGCACCAAGTGGCAGTACTGCTCTGGCTCCGCGACAATATGCCCAAACTCGCGGACGGGCCGGCGGAATTCGACCTGCCCGACACACCTGTTCCGGCAAAAAGGCCGACAAAGAAGCGGCCCGAACACATCCGCACCGCCGATGAGCCCTACCTGCTTGAGAACTACAAAAAGCAAAGCTCCTTCGAAAAGTATTATGAAGGATGGCAATACGAACCGCATTACCGCCGCTTGGTTGCTGCCCGTGAACCCGCCCCGTCAAGGATTGAGGTCGAAACGGCATACTCCTTCAGTGCGGACATGCAACACGCTGTAATACAAACAATAGAGCTAATTCCTGACGGCACCGACATTTGGGTGAGTTGCAGCTGTGGCCAAAAAACCGATGTGCTTTGCCAACATGCCATGCGAACCCTCGAACTATTGCGACAAGGAGGCCTGATCAGTCACCTTCGCCACCCCTCCCCGAAGGAAATCGAAGCCGAATGCCGCAAGGCCATGCAAGCTTTCGGCCTAAGCCCTGAGGACGATTGGCCCGAATATTTCCATTCCGCTTTCGACCTGAGGGGCCGCCGTGTAACCCTCAGGCCGGAACACGACAAATTACTCGACGTGAGTAAAGTACAAAAAATGTTCACCGATTATCCGATAGAGATCAGCGCACCCGAACTCCTTAGAACCATACAGGATGTGGACGACCATACCGAGGCCGACCGACACAACGTAGGTTTTGCTTTCTGCTTCAACGGCTTGCGAGAAAAGGCCTTCGGCATGCATACCCTATACGCCCTTCCGGGAAAAAACGGACAAGCCATGAGCAAGGGCTTCAAGAGCACAGAGAAGTTCAGGCGCCACGATCAGGTGCGCTACACCCCCGGTGAGCGCATGGTGGCGCAATTGGTCGAAAGCCAATTTGAGAACAGGGTGGCAGCAGGTAGCTCTACCGCAGCCGTGGCCCGCCTCGTGGCCTCAGTGGCCGATGAATTGGAGGCCATGCCCCACCTCTTTATCAGCGACGAATACATCAGTTATAATGTGCGAAAGGGTGCACTTACGGCCATCCGTTTCCGGAAAGGATTTCCCCCCATGCGCTACGAGCTGGAGAAATCGGGGCCGCTCCTCACCCTTCGCCTGTATATCACCCACGAAGGTGAAGATATCGCACCCGACCCGAAGCGCGTTGAGCTGCCTTACAAGCACTTTCTTCGCGTGGACAACACACTGTATTTCAGCGCATCACCTGCCGAAGCCAACCACCTGGAGCTGGCCCTTAAGCTCAACGGCAGCGAAATGCCCCAAGCGCGGTTTGCCGAGATTTTTACCGACCACCTCGCCCCCGTTTTTCGCAAGTATCCCCTTTCGGTAAAAGGAAGCGAAGGGCTCGACGTGATTTTGCAAAAGCAAAAAGTGGCCACAAGGGAGCTCTACCTTTCGGAAATGGGCAACTTCGTGATGTTCCGGCCCTGTCTGCGCTACGAAGACGATACCTTGGTGGATCTGCTCAGCGAGGGAGAGGTATGGATGGCCGATGAGCGGGGCATCCGCGCCAAAAGCCACAACGCCGAGGAGGACGCGGAATACCTCGAAATACTGCGCACTGCCCACCCCGACTTCCGACAGCAGTTTCGCTCTGATTTCTTCTGCCTGCCCTACGACGCCTTGCTCGACGAGCACCGCTTCGTCCACCTCTTTTCGCACCTGCGCGACGCCGGGGTGAAGGTGTTTGGCGAAAAAGACCTCACCAGGCTCAAGGAAATTCCCGTTCCCGGACAAGTCGCTTACACAGTGAAGCGCGATATCGACTGGTTCGAACTCAACGCCGACTTTACCTTTGGTGATCAAAGCATCACCCTGGCGCAGCTCAAAAAACGGTTTGTACCCGGCAGCCAATTCATCGACCTCGGCAAGGGCCGAAAGGGAAGCATCCCCATGGATTGGTACAAGCGCCTGCAACGTATATTCCGCCTCGGGCAGACTCAGAAAGACGGCGTAAAAATGTCGTCCTTCCACTTCAATGTGATCGACGAGCTCTTTCGCGAGGTGGAAGATCCCGACATCACCGACTTCATCGCCGACCGCAGGGCCAAGCTCCTCAACTTCCGCGGGCCCGAAGCCGTAGCAAAGCCCCGTGGCATTAAGGCCTCGCTCAGGCCCTACCAGGTCGATGGTTTTCAGTGGCTTTGCTTTCTCGATGAGTTTGGTTGGGGAGGCATCCTCGCCGACGATATGGGCCTCGGCAAAACCCTGCAAATGATCACCTTCCTCAAGCATGTGCTCAGGAAGAACAAACAGACCAACCTCGTGGTGGTGCCCACTTCCCTCCTCTTCAATTGGGAAAACGAGCTGAAAA
>PXBH01000076.1 GCA_003565555.1 Cryomorphaceae bacterium
CCAGTGCCAAACAAAAGCGATGATGACAGAGTCAGTCAGCGCAAAAAGACAGATGGATGGGGCTGTAAGTCCCATCCGGATGTGCCAAACAAAAGCTCAGAATCCAGATGTAATCTGTGCAAATGAATGAGCAAAAAGTAACACTTTTCGGTCAGTGTTATTCAGGCATGGTCAACGGCTTGCCTATTGCGTATTGCATATTGCCAATTCTAACAAGCCCTCCACGTCACACCCTACGCTGCAATTGCTGCTTCAGCGTCTTCATAAACTCGGAAGCGTACACGAATTCATTGATCTCGGGGTTGTCGGTGGTGATGATTTCTTCTTTGGTGCCCTCCCACCACTTTTCACCGTTGTAGATGAACATGATGTTTTCACCGATTTCGATCACGGAGTTCATATCGTGGGTGATGACTACGGTGGTGATATCCATCTCCTTGGTAATGTCTGAGATCAGGTTGTCAATCACAATGGAGGTCAGGGGATCGAGGCCCGAGTTGGGCTCATCGCAGAAGAGGTAGCGCGGCTTGGCCGATATGGCACGGGCGATGGCTATCCGCTTTTGCATCCCTCCGCTGGTTTCGGCGGGGTAGAGCTTGTTTTTTCCCGAAAGGTTGACCCGCTCCAAGACCTCATCGGCGCGGTGCTGCATCTCGGATTTTGACATGTCTGTAAACATACTGAGGGGAAACATGACATTCTCCTCGACGGTGAGGTTGTCAAAAAGGGCACTGGCCTGAAAAAGCATCCCAATATGCTGACGAATCAGGCTTTTCTCCTCCCGCGACATGGGTACAAAATCCTCGCCGTCGTAGTAGATTTGGCCCTGCTCAGGTCTGTGCAAACCCACCATACACTTGGCGAGTACGGACTTACCGCTCCCGCTCTGCCCGATGATCATGTTCACCTTGCCCCGCTCATAGGTATAGCTCACGTCTTTGAGCACCTGCGTATCACCGAATGACTTGCTGACGTTTTTTACCTCGATCAAAACAGAAGGAGTTGCGTAAGAATGTAATTGGTAATCAATATGGCTACACTGCTGTACACCACGGCATCGGTACTGCTCTTGCCCACCTCTATGGCGCTCCCGCGGGCATAATAACCGTGATAAGAAGCCACAGAAGTAATGATAAAAGCAAAAACAATGGACTTGATCACGGCATACACAACATGAAAAGGCTTGAAATCCAACTGCAAACCGTAAATAAAGTCTGAAGAGGAAACCACTCCCGTAAAATCGCAAATAAACCAACCGCCGGTGATGCCGAGCCCCATGCTCACCATCAAAATGAAAGGAAAGATAAAAATGCCTGCGAGAATCTTGGGCATCATCAGAAAAGCCGCCGCATTTACCCCCATGATTTCCAAGGCATCAATTTGCTCCGTGACGCGCATGGTGCCTATTTCTGAGGCGATATTGGAACCTATTTTTCCCGCAAGGATAAGGGAGAGGATGGTGGGTGAGAACTCGAGAATGATGGACTGCCGCGTGGTAAAACCCACGGCGTAGGAAGGCACGAGGGGCGAGTCGATGGCGGAGGCCGTCTGCAGGGCAATGACCGCCCCGATAAAGACGGACATCAGCGCAATAAGCCCCATGGAGCCGATTCCGATTTGATCGATTTCCGTGAGAAAGCGGCTCAGGTAGATGCGTATTTTCTCCGGTCTGGAGAATACCCTGATGAGCAGCTTAAAGTATCTTCCGATGTGGTAAATAATGTTCAATACTCCCGATTTACCGGCGGTACCAAGGTACTCGTTTTGTAACGCAGCCGAATGTGCAAATTTAATTTTTAGCAACAATTCATACTTCGTAGCTTTGTGGGGATGACCTACAAAAGAAACATCGCCCGTTTGGGGCTCGTCTTGGCTCTTCCGGTTCTCATGGCCGGTTGCAGTCCCAACCCCAAGAAAAAGTGTAACACCTGCCCGAAGTGGACGAGTGAAGCCCCGGCGGAATCGGATCATCAACGCTTTTCCGCAAAGGCATGAACCGGGAGGATGAGCGTCGGGCGCAAATCGAACAGCAGCTGCGCAGATATTTGCCGAAAGGCACCGCCCGCTACATTGCCGGGCTCATCACAGAGGAAGGGGTACAGTTCACTGTGGCCCGCCCGCGGGTGAGCAAACTCGGAGATTTCAGGCCGGGCAACCGGCAACGCCCCACAGCCATTTCGGTAAACGGCGATCTGAATCCCTATGCCTTTTTAATCACCTCAGTGCACGAATTTGCGCACCACTTCTGCTACAAGCAGTTCGGCGGCCGGGTGCGGCCCCACGGAAAGGAGTGGAAGCGCATCTACACCGATATGTTGCGGCCGTTTTCCGAGCAAGGCGTGTTTCCCGATAAAATTGCCGAAGCGGTCAGGAAGCACCTCGAATCACCTTCAGCATCAAGCTGCAGCTGCCCCGTTTTGAACAAAGCCCTGGCCCTCTACGACGACCGAAGTACCGTATTTCTGGACAGCCTTACCGTGGGCACGCATTTTTATTTTCGGAACCAATCCTACGCCGTCGCGGAAAAAAAACGCACCCGATATCTCTGTAAAAGACTGAATGACGGGAGGCAATACCTTATTTCCGGAAGGGCTCCGGTGGAAGTGATTGCGCCGACCGCAGGACAATAAATTCCGACATCTTGAAGCCGCGCAAGTGCAATTTCGACGTTCACCGCAAGCGCATTGCGTCCTTTCGCACTGACGGAACCTGATACGGGCGATAATCGGACGGGGCTTATTACATTTGCACGGCTAAATCACAAACCGTGAACTCCCGCGCCCTTCATCTGCTGCGAGAAGTGAAAACGGGCCGCACGGCTCCCTTTAAGAGCGGTGACAAGCCCGATAAGCATGCGGCGGAGATGGGCCGGCAAGGAGACTTCCGCAAGGACGGCAGGCCCGAATGCAGGCAGGAGCCAAGCGAGATGATAAGCATCTCAGCAGCTTTACCCAATGACCTCGTTGATTAACAAACCGTTTTATACCTATTATGGCAAATCCTAAAAACTATTGCGTCATCATGGCCGGAGGAATCGGCAGCCGGTTCTGGCCCATGAGCCGCACCGCTCACCCCAAGCAATTTCACGATGTGCTCGGCACCGGACAGTCTCTCCTCCGGCAGACCTTCGAACGGTTTACCCCGATCTGTCCGCCGGAAAACATCTACATCGTGACCAACGCACAATACAAAGGACTGGTCCGGGAACAACTCCCCGAAATCAGCGATGAGCAAATCCTCCTCGAACCGAGCCGCAGAAATACCGCTCCCTGCATCGCCTACGCCAACCACAAGATCAAGCTCCGCGATCCGGAAGCTGCCGTCATCACAGCTCCGTCTGACCATTTAGTGCTGAAAGCGACGGCCTTCCTTGACACCATTGAAACAGCACTGCGCCAAGCACGCGAAAGTCAAAACCTCATCACGCTCGGAATTAAACCCTCACGACCCGATACGGGCTACGGCTACATCCAGTTTACCGATGAGCCAAATGCGAAAGACCCGAATGTTAAGCGGGTAAAGACCTTTACCGAAAAGCCGGACATCGAGCTGGCACGCGAATTTCTGAAAAGCGGAGACTTCTACTGGAACTCGGGTATCTTTGTGTGGACCCTCCCTGCGGTAAGAGCGGCATTTCAACAGCACCTCCACGAGGTGGACGAGCTCTTCGAAGAAATTACGCCCTTCTACAACACCCCCGAAGAAGCAGAAAAAATCGCAGCCGTATACTCCGTTTGCGAAAGCATCAGCATTGACTACGGCATCATGGAAAAGGCGGGTAATGTAAACGTGGTACTCAGCGATTTCGGCTGGAGCGATCTGGGTACCTGGGGAAGTCTCTTCACCCACGTGAACAAAGACAAAAACAACAACGCCGTGAACGGCA
>PXBH01000201.1 GCA_003565555.1 Cryomorphaceae bacterium
ACCCGCTCCTCATCGTGGTCGGGAAGTACTTCCGTAAAGAAATCGCGGACCTCCACATCTTCTTTCATGGGAATCACAACGGGCTCCCCGCCCGTCTTTTCGTACATCGATTTAAAAATCTCTCCCAGCAGGACATCCCCCTCGAAGGTGTACACCGAAATATCCGAAAGGGCGCTCACGCGCTGGGTCTGTCCGATGGCCATCTTTTTACCCTCCGTAAGCGAAGTAACGATCACTCCGTTTCGGGATTGGTTTACGATTTTGAAGAGTCCGGGGCGTCCGGCGATGGAGATGATTTCTGAAAGATCCATTGGCTCGCTTGAATTACGGCCGCAAATCTAAGGCTTTTCGGGCTTACTTATCAAGCACCAGTTTTGATGTGAAAAAACCGCCCTCCCCGGCTGCGGAAAGAATGTAGACCCCTGCATCCAAAGGCGGCAGGGCAAGTTCAATTTGCTGACCCGGTGAGCTGTTCAGGACCTCGGCGTGTACATTTTTTCCGGTAAGGTCAAAAATCCGCACCGCTGTCAAAGCTGTTTTTGCCGTAAGGAACACCCGATCAGAAGCGGGATTCGGGAAAACGGAGAAGCCTTCCCGCGCTGCTTCGCGCACAGAAACCACGCTAAAATCAAAAGGTTCGGAAAGGCTTGCGCAACCGTTTTCGCTGAGTGCCTCTACGGTATACCAGCCTGTTTCGGAGGGCTCGAAGAGCTGACCGTTGCCTTCGGAAATCGGCGAGCCGTCGAGGTACCATTGCCACGAGGCCGCGTCGCCCTCCGCCGCCAAAATACCGTCCTGAAAGATAATCACGGGAACTTCCGGCGCAGCTTCAACTTCCACTGCGAAAGGCGCACTTTTTTGCAGACAAGCCAAATCATCCAAGGCCTCTACCGAAAATACGCCCGTCTCTTGTGTATTCAGGGCCGGTCCGGGAAATCCCGTATTCCAGAGGTAATCCGTAAAACCTTCGGAAGCCGTGAGCAAAGCCGTTTCTCCCTCACAAATCGGGGCGGCGGGACCACTCACCGAGATGGGATCTACACTGCTCAACATTAATCCGAATACATCGAGTTTGCCATGGCCGAACCGCAAGCCCGGGAGGGCTCCCGTGAATTGATCGGCCACAGCGGTTTCAATCAGGGCGGTTCTGAAATCAGCATAGTCCGCCGAGGCGCAGCGCTGAAAAAACAAGGCAGCCGCACCCGCCACTACCGGGGAAGCCATGGAGGTACCGCCGTTCACATAGTGCATTTCAGATGCAGATACCCTTTCGGGGTCTACGTTCAGAAGGGTACTGAGGTAGGCGAGTCTCCCTGCACTGAGGGTCACATCACCGGAGGCGGCAATTTCAGGTTTTTGACGGAAGTCACGTGTCGGTCCGCTGCCGGAATTCACGGATATTTGGCCTTGAACAAGGTCGGGATAAGTCGTAATGCCCCCTGCCGCATTGGGGAATGCCGTTCGATTTACATAGTTGCCCACGGTGATCACCTTGTCTGAACAAGCCCAAGAGTCGACCATGGTCATCTCCTTGTCGGGGAGACGGTATTGATGCATGGGCGGGTATTGCGTAGCTGTGGGCAGCCCCGCGCTTACCATATTCGAGGTGCCGATATTGCTTGAAGACCAAGCATCGATCCTGCCGCCTCCCGTAGCTGCAAATCGAAAACGGATCTGAGAGCTGAACGGCTGGGTCACCGCGGCCTGGATGAGGTACTGACCGCCTCGCTGACCCACCCAAGTCTGCACAATTCCGATGATGGCTCCGTTGAAAAAAAGGGTATCGGTGAGCACTTGATTCAGGTTGCCCGCAGCACTGCGCCACGGCACGTAGCCGCGGAAGGCGGGAGCGGGTGATATCACGTCGGCCCCGACGGTAAATTCGGTATTTTCAAAGTCGTCGGCATCCGCCCAAGCCTCAATGAATACGGCGCCCGATCCGAGGGCCTGAGGATTGTAAACGAACCAGGTGAATGCGGTATCATTTTCGGGAATTTCGTAGCCGAGATGGTAGGGGTCCCAAGCTTGGCTGTTGCCCGCCGCACAGACCATCGCGCGGCCGGGCGATGCTTCGAGCAGGGATTCGATGTGAAGTGCGGGGGCATCGAGTGCGTCGTGCGAGCCGAGGTATGATCCGAGGCTGGCATTGACCACAGCGGGTTTGCCGATGGCCTCGGCCCGTGCGAAGATCCATTCAACGGCTTCTGCGACGGTCATGGTCCAATTTTGCCGATTAAAATCCGATGAGACTACGATGATGTCTGCCTCGGGTGCCACGCCGGGAAAGTCTCCCGTCGCATTGGCATTGCCCAGTGCGATTCCGCTCACCGTGCTGCCGTGTCCGAAAAACTGTGCTTGATCATTGTGGCCGGAGATGCCTGCGTCAATGTCTTCAGCGGTGTACTCCTGACCGTAACCGTAGGGTTGAGGAACCCTTTGCGGGTCATTTTCCGCCTGTTTTTGGTCCCAGAGTGCAATGACCCGCGTAGAACCGTCGGGATGCTGAAAGTCCGGATGTGCGAGTTCGAGGCCGGTATCGATAATTCCGATGATCACATCGCTTCCCGTGTAGGCTTCCGGGAGCGGGGCCAAGCCCTGATGCACCGGTCCGATGTTGTTGTTGAGGATCATTTGGTCACCGAGCACCTCCCCCGGCGCTGCGTGGTATTCCACGAAGCGAATGGCCTCCTGATCGGAAATTTCCGCAAAGGCCGATGCCGGCAGGGCCACCGCTGCGGCATCACTGAAAATCCCCTTCACGCGTCCGTTCTTTTCACGCACATAAGCTGTAACGCGGTCGAGGTCACCGCGGAGGTAGACCGAAATTTCGTCGTCCGGAGCGGCCTTTTCGATGGCGGCCTTCAAGCCGAAACTGAGCAGGTCGCGCTGCTGCGCAGCGACGGTAATGGGGAGGATGAAGGCCAAAAGAAGAAAAATGCGCATGGGAATCAAATATCGGTTGAAAGGTAATGATATTCGGGAATTTCAGGGAGAAAATTCACACGTCCTTCTCGGTTGTCTACACGCATGAAAAAATGCTCCATTCCGTTGGTAAGAGCGATGTAAGGCGATCCTACCGAAGAATTGTAACGCACAGCCTGTTCGAAGGTTTCCGATTCGATCTTTACCTTGGGGGCCTTGCATTCGATCAAGAGCACGGGTTTGCCCGAACGGTTTAAAAATAAGGCATCGTATCTGCCTGATCGGCGGTAATGCATTACCTTTGCTTCCAGCCGCAGAAGGCCTGCGGGATAGCCTTTTTCACGGATCAAAAACTGAATGAAATGCTGACGCACCCACTCTTCCGGAGTGAGCACGAGGCGCTTTTTTCGGACGGGGTCGAAGATCATTTTTTTCCCGTCCGTCTCTGTGACCTTAAAGGGGAACCCGGGTAAATTGAGGGGCTGCATTGCACTGCGAAGGTAGTGACCCCGCATCAATTCAACAGGAGGATGCGGTTGCCGAACGAAAATTAAGATTCGGACACTGCAGGAGCTAACATGTGCGGTGCGAAGGTGCCGAATAAAATAAAGCAGCAAAGCATAACCCAACCTTTACATGGCTTCCGCCCGAAAATTGCGATCTTTTGCCCCGAAATTGCAAAGAACTGCCGAGGCGGGACGGGGTAATCAGACCAATTGAATCCATCTGCCCCGCAGCAACGAAAGAAAACGGATCTAACAGAAGAAGCATCGGAATGAAAACAAAACAGGAAATCGTCGAAAACTGGCTCCCGCGATATACGGGTGTACCCTTGAAGGACTTCAACGAATACATATTGCTCACCAATTTCTCTGATTACGTGGACCGCTTCGCCGAATTTCACGAAGTGGAATCCGTAGGAAAGGACAAAGCTATGCCAAGTGCCCAC
>PXBH01000147.1 GCA_003565555.1 Cryomorphaceae bacterium
ACCTGAACAACGCGATCGAATTGCAGATCAAAATGGCCCAGGGCGCCAAGCCCGGCGAGGGCGGACAGCTCCCCGGTCACAAGGTCGATGAGTGGATCGGTCGCGTGCGCCACGCCACGCCCGGGGTGGGCCTCATCTCGCCGCCGCCCCACCACGACATTTATTCGATCGAGGACCTGGCTCAACTCATTTTCGACCTGAAAAATGCCAACCCCGAGGCCCGGATCAACGTGAAGCTGGTCTCCAAAGCCGGGGTCGGCATTATCGCATCGGGGGTGGCCAAGGCCCATGCCGATGCCATCCTGATCTCCGGCCACGACGGGGGCACGGGTGCCTCGCCGCTCACCTCCATCCGCCACGCGGGCCTGCCGTGGGAACTCGGACTGGCCGAGTCGCACCAGACTTTGGTCAAGAACAAACTCCGCGACCGCGTCACCCTCCAAACCGACGGGCAAATCCGCTCGGGGCGCGACCTCGCCATTGCCACCCTCCTCGGCGCCGAGGAGTGGGGTGTGGGCACTGCGGCCCTCGTGGTGGAAGGCTGCATCATGATGCGCAAATGCCACCTCAACACCTGCCCGGTAGGCGTGGCCACGCAGGATGAGGAGCTGCGCAAGCGCTTCACCGGCGATCCGCAGCACGTGGTCAACTTTTTTACATTCATGGCGGAAGAGCTCCGCGAAATCATGGCCGAGCTGGGATTCCGCACGGTGAACGAAATGGTGGGCAAGGTGGAAATGCTGAAAGTGAAACAGCACATCGACAGCCGGAAATACCAATCCATCGACCTGAGTCCTATTCTGTACAAAGAACCCGCCGATGCCTCGGTGGGGCAGTACAAACAGACAGAGCAGGACCACGGCATCGCTGATGTGATAGACCGCGAGCTGATACGCCGCGCCGAGCCGGCACTCGAAAACGGCGCGACCGTGGAAGCCGACTTTGAGATCAACAACACTGACCGGGCGGTGGGCGCGATGCTCTCATCGGTGATTTCGAAGAAATTCGGTGCCGAGGGGCTTCCCGACGGGGCGGTTCGCTACCGCTTTCGCGGATCGGCGGGGCAGAGTTTCGGTGCATTCAGCGCTGCGGGGCTCGAATTTTTCCTGGAAGGGGAAGCCAACGACTACTTCGGAAAAGGGCTCTCGGGCGCGCGGCTTATCGCCGTTACGGACCGAAAATCGACTTTCACGCCGAGTGAAAACATCATTGTCGGCAATGTGGCACTCTACGGCGCCACATCCGGCGAGGCCTACATCAGCGGAATGGCCGGCGAGCGCTTTGCCGTGCGCAATTCGGGCGCGAAGGCCGTGACGGAAGGCATCGGCGACCACGGCTGCGAGTACATGACGGGCGGCACGGTGGTGGTGCTCGGCGAAACCGGCAAAAACTTCGCCGCCGGGATGAGCGGGGGTATGGCTTTCGTTTACAACCCCGACGGTGGGTTTGCCGCTTCGGTAAACCGCGAAATGGTGGACCTCGACCCCCTCGGTGCCGCTGATTTTGACCTCTTGCATCAAATGATTTCCGACCACCTGCGCTATACGAAAAGCAGTCGGGCGGAGGACATTCTGAAAAACTGGGATCGGGCGCGGCTCCGTTTCACGAAAGTGATGCCGAGGGATTACAAGGCCGTTTTGCAAAAGCGAAAAACACCGCCCGACGCGGCGCCTCAACCCGCCCCGATCCGGGCCTGAGATGGCTCTGCACCGCTGAATTTCCGGAAGGAAAAAAACGAAAAGAAAACATTAAAATATTGAGATTATGGCCGACCCGAAAGGATTTATGAAATACACCCGCGAGCTTCCCGAAACCCGGGAGGTCAGCGAGCGGGTGAACGATTACAGGGATTTGTACAAGGAATTTCCCAAAGAGAAAACCGTGGAGCAGGCCACGCGCTGTATGGATTGCGGGGTGCCTTTTTGCCACAGCGGCTGCCCGCTGGGCAACATCATTCCCGAATTTAATGAGGCCGTGCACGAGGAGGACTGGGAGTCGGCTTTCCGTATTTTGAGCTCCACCAACAATTTTCCCGAATTTACCGGAAGGATATGCCCCGCGCCCTGTGAAGCGGCGTGCGTGCTGGGCATCAACAGTCCGCCGGTGGCCATCGAGCACATCGAAAAGACCATCGCCGATGTGGCTTTTGAAAAGGGCTACCTCCGTCCCGAACCGCCGATGGGCCGAACCGGCAAGCGGGTGGCCGTGGTGGGCTCGGGTCCGGCGGGACTGGCCGCTGCCGATCAGCTCAACAAGGCCGGGCACAGCGTGGAAGTGCTCGAGCGCAACGACCGCATCGGCGGATTGCTGCGGTACGGAATTCCCGATTTCAAACTCGAAAAGTACATCGTGGAGCGCCGCGTGAAACTTATGGAAGCTGAGGGGATTCGCTTTCGCACCAATGCCAATGTGGGCGAGAACGTGACTGTATCCGAGCTGCTCAACGGCTTCGATGCCGTGGTGCTCTGCGCAGGCAGCACTGTGCCGCGCGACCTGCCCCTCGAAGGGCGCGACCTGAAGGGGATCTACTTTGCGATGGACTTTCTGGAGCAGAGCAACCGCAATGTGGCGGGCGACAAAATTTCCGAAAAGGAGCGCGTAACGGCTGAGGGGAAGCACGTGATCGTGATCGGCGGGGGCGATACCGGGGCCGACTGTGTGGGTACTTCCAACCGCCAAAAGGCCGCTTCGGTGACGCAGATCGAACTCATGGGCAAGCCGCCCGAGGAGCGCGACCCGCTCAACTGGCCGAATTGGCCCATGGTGCTCCGCACCTCCACATCGCACGAAGAAGGCTGTGAACGCCAATGGGCGGTGATGACCGAGCGCTTTATCGGCGATGGTTACGGCAACCTTACGGCCATCGAAACGGTGCGTTTGGAATGGAAGAAAACCGGCGAGACCGGCAAGCGTGAGCTCACCAAAATTCCCGGCAGCGAACAAAGGCATCCCTGCGACCTTTTGCTCATCGCGGCGGGCTTTGTCCACCCCGAAAAGGGCGGCATGCTCGACCGGCTCGGCGTGGAAACCGACGCGCGCGGAAATGTAAAAACCGAAAACTACCGAACTGCAGTCGACAAAGTCTTCGCCGCCGGCGACATGCGCCGCGGGCAGTCGCTCGTGGTCTGGGCGATCAATGAGGGGAGAGAGGCCGCCGAGGCGGTGGACGGGTATCTGGAGGGGAAGGCCGGGGTTACGGAAGGCCATGAAGAGCGGCGGGTGAATGGGTGAAGCGCAATTGGTCGAGCAGTTTCGTATGGTTGATGTTTTCCCCACAGGGATTATGCTCTGTCCGGCGAAGGGGCCCGTTTAATCGGGTCACGTTAAAAATACTGATGGCAATAAAAGATTGAAACAGGTAATTGGAAAGGGCGGTGCGCCCAACGGGGCCAGCCATTCGAGCAGCCGGGGTTTATCGATCACCAAGAGGGCAATGCCGGCTGCGTAGCCACAAACCAACGGAACCACCGAGAGGGCGTAAAACACGTGGAAAAGGAAATTCCAAAGCGCCCCGTCGTGGTCTCCAAACTCCACCACCGCCCGCAGCACATTGAGCGGGAGTCCGATGGCGATGCCCCACAGGGCTATTTTCTTGAGCAATGCTTTGTTTTCCGGAAGGTCCTTGTCCAATATCTGCCTACCCGCCCAGATGCCGATCAGAAAAAGGGCCGGCACCTTAAAAATGCGTCCCTCCCAAAGCAAGCCGCCCAGCCGCATGGCCGGCAGCCGTATCTGCATTTGAAACCATCGGCTGAAATCCTGCCCGGCCATTTGTGCCGCCGGATCAAACCCGGGCCTGCCGGCAGCCACCGATTCCTGCGTTACAAGCCCAAATTTGGCCGCTTCACTGCTCACAAATTCAAACA
>PXBH01000024.1 GCA_003565555.1 Cryomorphaceae bacterium
CGACGATGGCGCCCGTGCCGCCCTTCACAGTGAGGATTCCCGCCACTTTGAGGATGACATCCTTGGCGCCGGTCCACCCGCTCATTTTGCCGGTGAGCTTCACGCCGATGAGTTTGGGAAACTTGAGCTCCCAAGGCATCCCTGCCATCACATCTACGGCATCTGCACCGCCCACGCCCACGGCCACCATGCCGAGTCCGCCGGCATTTACCGTATGGGAGTCCGTACCGATCATCATGCCGCCCGGGAAGGCGTAATTCTCAAGCACCACCTGGTGGATGATTCCCGCGCCCGGCTTCCAGAACCCGATGCCGTACTTGGAAGATACGGAGCCGAGGAAATCAAAAACCTCTGCACTGGTATTGATAGAATTCTTGAGGTCTTGCTTGGCGCCGTGCTGTGCGAGAATGAGGTGGTCACAGTGCACGGTGCTGGGCACGGCCGTCTTCTTCTTACCCGCCTGCATAAATTGGAGCAGGGCCATTTGGGCCGTTGCATCCTGCATGGCCACACGGTCCGGAGCAAAGTCTACGTAGGATTTGAGCCGCTCGTAAGCCTCTGTGGGCTCGCCTTGTGAAAGGTGGGCATAGAGAATTTTTTCCGTAAGGGTCATGGGCTTGTTGAGAACCTTCCTCGCCGCGGCTATGCGCGACGGAAACTTCTCATACGTCGCCTTGATCATATCTAAATCGAAGACCATAATTGATTGTTAGAATGTTAAATTTTTCAGGTGGCGCGAATTTACCAAAATATGATGAGCGGTTAAAACAGCGGCACTGCGAATCGTACTTTTATGCCGAGTCTTCACAAAATATGACGGTTTGTTGCAAGGATTATTTTTCGAAAATCTGAAAATCGCCCTGCGTTCGGTGCGAAGTCAAGCCCTGCGCACGACGCTTACCTCGCTGATCATCGCCGTGGGCATCACGGCGCTGGTGGGCATCCTCACCGCCATCGATGCGCTTCAGGCAAAAATCGAGAACGACTTTCGCGATATGGGGGCAAATACTTTCAGCATAGAAGCCAACCGCGGAACGCTGAGCGGGCGGAGCGGCTCCGGAAGAATCCGCACCAACCGCAATATATCCTTTCGCGAGGCGGAAACTTTTACAAAACGCTTCGACTTTCCCTCGACAGTATCTGTTTCGGCGATGATCACCTCAACGGGCACCCTTCGCTACCTTTCGAAGAAGACCAATCCCAATGTGCAGGTGCTGGCCACAGGCCCGGGCTACCTCACCACCGCCGGATTGAAGATTGAAAAAGGACGGGGATTCAGTGCGGACGAATCGGCAGACGGGGCCCCGGTAGCCGTGATCGGCAAAGATGTAGAGACCAAGCTCTTCGGCGAAGGCATCGTAAACCCGATCGGGGAGGCGATCTTTATCGGAGCCAAGCGCTATACGGTGACGGGGGTATTGAAGAGCAAGGGCACCGGCCTGGGATTCAGCGGCGACAATCAAGTGCTGATTCCCCTGCGCAATGCCCGGCTCAATTTTCTCACCTCCTCAAGCACCTATACGGTCAATGTACAAACTACGCGTGCCGAAGAAGCCGAACCCGCCGAAATCGCCGCCAAAGGGCTGATGAGAAATATACGCGGTGACCGCGCCGGGGAGCCGAATTCCTTCGGCATCACAGCCAGCGACAATCTGGTGGCACTGGTACTGGAGCAGATTACGGTGATCACGCTGATTGCCACCTTCATCGGCATCATCACCCTGCTTGGGGCGGCCATAGGGCTGATGAATATCATGCTGGTATCGGTGACGGAACGCACCCGAGAGATCGGGGTGAGAAAAGCCATCGGCGCGGCATCGCGCACCATTCGCAACCAGTTTTTGGCGGAAGCCGTGGTCATAGGGCAGATCGGCGGGGGGCTGGGCATTGTATTCGGCATTGCTTGCGGCAACGTCTTGGCCTACATCATTGATACGCCTTTCATCATTCCATGGATCTGGATCGTTTCGGGCATCGTGCTCTGCTTTCTGGTGGGTCTGGCCAGCGGATATTATCCCGCCAAGAGGGCCGCAGCGCTGGACCCGATCGAGTCGCTTCGCTTTGAGTGATTTCGGGCTTTAATCCGTCGCTTTCCACAGACAGAGACTCGCCACGCTGCGGTAAGGGCGCCAGATTTCGGCGCGGGCGATCATTGCGGATTTATCGGGGTTTTCGTTTTCCGAAAAAATATACCGCGCCACGGCCCGCCGGATGCCGAGGTCGCCCACGGGAAAAACGTCCTCCCGAAGCAGGTGAAAAATCAGGAACATCTCTGCCGTCCAAACGCCGATGCCCGTGATTTCGGTCAGGGCGGCCACCACTTCGGCGTCATCGCAGGTGTGCAAATTTTGATACCGCTCCGGATCTCCCGCAAAGGCCTCCGCAAGGGCGCGGATGTAGCGCACCTTTTGCCGGCTCAATCCCGCGCCGCGCAATGCACGGTCGTCAGCTGCAAGCAAGGCCTCCGGCTTCATCTGATTTGCCGTAAGGCGCCGCACCCGAGCAAATACAGCCTCCGCCGCCTTGGTGCTCACCTGCTGCGATACAACGGCCTCGACCAAGGTCTCAAAAGGCCCCTTTACCGGGGGCAGCGCAGGCAGATCGACCGCGGCGATGAGACGGGCCAAAACGGGGTCGCGCTGTGAGAGAACGGTTGAGGCCTTTTGAATATCCATTTTTGATAACTCGGGATAAGTGTTTGGGCAAATTGTCATTTCAACACTTAAATTTGCCCGCAAATCAGAACTCCTGAAAATTACCATGAGCAAAGCAAGCAAGCACCCAAAAGTAGCCTATTTCTGCATGGAATACGGCCTTGACGATAAATTCAAAGCCTATGCGGGCGGACTCGGCATCCTCGCGGGCGACTACCTGAAAGGGGCCAAAGACCACGATTTTCCCATTGTGGGCATCGGCATCAAGTGGAAGCAGGGCTACACCGATCAATACCTCGACGCCGACGGCAAGCCCTATGACAGCTATAAGAACCGCGACTACACCGATCTGATGGAAGACACCGGTGTAACGGTGGATGTGATCATCCGTCAGCGCAATGTGAAAATCAAGGTTTGGAAACTGGAAGCCTTCGGCAATGCGCCTCTCTACCTGCTCGACACCGATGTGCCGGGCAACGAAGACGGATGGATCACCGGGCAGCTCTACGGCTGGTTCGGCGAGGAGCGCATTGCCCAAGAGATGGTGCTCGGCGTGGGCGGTGTGCGTGCATTGCGCGCCCTGGGTCACGATGTGGATGTGTACCACTTTAACGAAGGACACGCCCTCTTTGCCGGATTTGAGCTGATCCGCGAAAAGCGCGAAGAAAAAGGCATGGACTTCGAGGAGGCCAAGGCCGCCACCATCGAGGAGGTGGTCTTCACCACCCACACCCCCGTGATACAGGGCAATGAGAGCCACCCGCTGGACCGCATCATGTACATGGGTGCCAATATGGGCATGACCGTGGAGCAATTGGTGGCCCTGGGCGGCGCCCCTTTTAACATGACCGTAGGTGCCCTGCGCCTGTCGCGAAACAGCAATGCCGTGGCCGCCCTCCACGGCGAAACGGCCAACGAAATGTGGGCCCATGTGGACAACCGCTCCGAGATTGTGCCCATCACCAACGCCATCCACAAGCCCACCTGGGTGGACGCCGATGTGGAAGCAGCTGCGGTTAAGGGTGGTGACATCTGGAGTGCCCACATGGAGTGCAAGCGCGACCTCATCACTTTCGTAAAAGAGCGTACGGGCGCCGAGCTCAAAGAAGACGTGCTGACCCTCGGATTTTCCAGAAGGGCGGTGCCTTACAAGCGCGCCAACCTCCTCTTCCGCGACCCCGAAATCATCGACCCCCTGCTGCG
>PXBH01000211.1 GCA_003565555.1 Cryomorphaceae bacterium
GCAGCACTTTCAGCGACGGAGGCAATGAAATCACCCTCGGCGATGACCTCGTACTCACGGGAGCTGCATCTCGATTCAACTTTACGGGAACGATAGTCATGACCGGTGAAAACGGCCCCTCCAATGACATCGGTGATGAAGATGACAACGGCTGCCTCGCTGAACTTAACCATCTGCGCGTGAAAGGATCAGGCACCAATAACAATACCCGCGTGCGACCGAACGGCGGGCACACCCTCGTGATCAAAGGCGATGTGACCATCGAAGACGGAACCCCGGGACTTCCGGGACTGCTCGATTGCCGGGACAACACTATACAAGTAGGTGGCAACTGGATCAACTTTGACGAATCCGGCTTCAGAGAGCGCGAAGGAACCGTGGTATTCAACGGAGTGGGCACCCAACTCATCACCTGCCCGGGCGGAGAGGAATTCTACAATCTCAACTTTGCAGAAAGCGGGGAGAAAACATTTAACACTGAAGCAAATTTTGCCGTGCAGGGTGACCTTACACTCGTAGGTAGCGCTGAAGTCGCGGCCAATTTTGATGATTCGAGACTCGATATCACCGGAAACGTATCAATGAGTGGATCTTCCTCTTGGAAAGAAAGCGCTTTTGACAATCTTGAAGTGCGCACCGTTGGAAATGGTAACCAAATCTTCACTGCCAATAACAACCCCATCCGCTGCTTTAACTTTCGCTCCGATAAATCGGGTGGAAGCCTCACATTGGGCGCGAATACACCGATCGATGCGAAGAATAATTTTCGCGTAAAGCGCACGGGAAGCAGCACCTTCAGCGACGGAGGCAATGAAATCACCCTCGGCGACGACCTCGTACTCACGGGAGCTGCATCTCGATTCAACTTTACGGGAACGATAGTCATGACCGGTGAAAACGGCCCCTCCAATGACATCGGTGATGAAGATGACAACGGCTGCCTGGCTGAGCTAAACCACCTACGCATCAAAGGATCAGGCACCAACAACAATACCCGCGTGCGGCCCAACGGCGGGCACACCCTCGTGATCAAAGGCGATGTTACCATCGAAGACGGAACGCCCGGACTGCCGGGACTGCTCGATTGCCGGGACAACACTATACAAGTAGGTGGCAACTGGATCAACTTTGACGAATCCGGCTTCAGAGAGCGCGAAGGAACCGTGGTATTCAACGGAGTGGGCACCCAAACCATCACCTGCCCGGGCGGAGAGGAATTCTACAATCTCAACTTTGCAGAAAGCGGTGAGAAAATTTTCGGTTCCGAAGGCACTTACATCGTAGAAAGTGATTTCCTGAAAAGCGGAAGTGCCGTGACAGAAGCTGCAGAAGAAGCTACTCTCGAACTCCGCGGAAACCTCACCATGAACGATGATTCAGAATGGGGTGACGGGGCCTACGACCTTCTCGATATCGATGCACGCGGGAACGGAAACCAAACTTTTGCAGCCAACAACGACAACCCGATACGCTGCTTCAATTTTAAAGCCTTTAAAACAGGAGGAAGTCTGGATCCGGCACCCGGAAGCCCGATAAATGCGAAAAACAATGTAGACCTTGATATGCAGGGAACTGCGCTGTTTTCGGACAATTTCAATACGATCACCCTTGGTGATGACCTCAGACTCAAAGGGAACGGCAGCGATCGTTATCTGCTCTCGGGCACATTTGTTATGACGGGCGAACAAGGCGGCACCAACAACATTCAAAGCGAGGGCAATACTGCCACCATAGCCGAATTGAACAACCTCCTGGTGAATGGTTCGGGTGCGAATGTGACGGTAGATCCGCTCGAAGGCGGAGAACAAACCCTGTTTAAAGGCGACGTATTTGTAACGGACGGCTTGCTGAATGCTCAAGGCAACACCCTCCTCGTGGGCGGGGACTGGAGCACCTACGGACCTGCCGCTTTTGAGGAAGCGGGAAGCACCGTAAATTTCAACGGCACCGCCACGCAACTCATCGAAGGCGGCGATATGCAAACTTTCGGTCGCCTGGAATTCAGTGAAGCAGGAGATAAGAACCTCGCCGCTGACCTCGCCGTAGCCGATGATTTTGTAATCCTTGCGGGCAGCGGAACCGTAAATGCGGGCAATGCCCAAATCTTTTCGGAAGGAAACTGGATCAATCAAGAAGGTACGACCGCTTTTGCACCCGGCTCCGGCTCGGTGAGCTTCGAAGGTGAAAGTCCGCAGGAAATCACCACGCCGGGGGGAGCGATTTTCTTCAATGCGGAAATTGCCAACAACGGCGGAGGCATTCTGCTCAACGACGGTATGACCATCGCCGAAAACGGCAGCATAGCATTCAGCAACGGAATCGTACATACGCAGGGCAATGAAGTCCACTTCCTTTCCGGCGCCGACCATTCCGGAGCCTCAGCATTGAGCTATGTGAGCGGGTATGTGCGAAAATCGGATTTCGATTCGGAGGTCGAGTTCACCTTTCCCGTAGGAGATTATGATGCCCTCACGGAAACAAACGTATTTCAGCCCTGCGCGGTGATCCCGACAGAGGATGCTCCCGCCGGGGAATTCAGGGCCGCCTATTTTCATGAAAACTTAACCCCGGAGTACGAAAATCCGAACAACCACCCGCCCAGAGACGGAAGTATGGAGTCGGGAACCGTATCAACGTGCAACTACTGGATCATCGAGCATCCGCCGGGCACTCCCGAATTTCCCGCAAGGGTGAGGCTGACCTGGGGAGGCTCAGATTGCTTAGAAATTCAGGACAATACCTTCCTCACCGTAGCACGGTGGAACGGAGTGGAATGGGACAACCAAGCCCAAACCGCGGTTACGGGAGCACCGTTTTCACAGGGGGCTGTGACCTCAGGTATCGTTTCAGAATTCAGCCCGTTTGCCATCGGCACCTCGGGCGCCGATCCGAACATCCTCCCCATCTCCCTCCTCTCCTTCTCTGCCGAAGCCGTTGACAACCGAGTGGCAGAATGCCGGTGGGTGACGGCCTCGGAAATTAACAATGACTACTTCACCGTAGAACGCACCCGAGACGGGGCTATCTGGGAAGCGGTGGGAACTGTGCCCGGCGCGGGCAACAGCAATACAGCTTTACACTATACCTTCGTCGATGACGATCCCTACCCGGGCCTCTCCTACTACCGCTTGCGCCAAACCGATTTCGACGGTACCACCGAAACTTTTGATCCGAGGGCCGTGCGCTTCACTGCGGGCAGTGAAGATTTTGCACTGCACAGCGTGTACCGCGAGGCATCATCAGGGATCGCACTGGTGTATAAGGCAGATGCCCCCTACCTCACCGCGGAAATTTATGACGTGGCGGGCAAATTGATCCGCGCCGACCTGATCGAGAATTACGGGGAGCACGCAGTAATCAGCGCCCGCCCCGCGCGCGGGGTTTACTTACTCCGATTGAGCGACAACAGCGGAAATTCCGCAACCAAAAGGTTCTTCTACTGACACCCGAAAGCAGGGGGCGAAATAAAGGGAAAGTTAAACTTGGCTTCATATTGAGGAAAACTCATCCCCCTACCTTTGAATCAGAATTCAGAGTTATGCTCAGGTCCTTATTAATGCTCATCTTTCCTTTAGCCGTCCTTTTCACGGGCTGCACGGTAGACCGCGACCTTGATTTCACCCCGAGGCCGGGCGCGAGCGGATATGCTTTGCTTTATTATTGGGACTTTAACGATACCGATACGGAAGAGGCGCTGATGACCCCACGGTCCGAATTCGAATCAGCACACATCGAATTTGAGGGCAATTTTTTTGATGATGTCTCTGACGGCAGCGATATCAACCTCCGCGAATCCTCCGAACCGGGAGCGGCCCTGCGGCTGAGAA
>PXBH01000125.1 GCA_003565555.1 Cryomorphaceae bacterium
CATCGGTAGGCGCGAAGAGCGTGAGTGCGCCCGGCGCTGAAAGTGCACCGTCGAGTTCGGCAGCGAGAATAGCGGTCTCCAATGTTTCGTGGATCTCGCTGTCCTGCACGATTTCGAAGATGGTCGGGAGCACGGGCTCCTCTTCTTCAGGTACCAGAATGGCATCGATCACGTGCACCACACCGTTGCTCGCCTCAAGATCGGCGAGGATGACCTGTGCATCGTTGATGAAGATATCGCCTTCACCGTTGATCGTCACCGTCACGGATTCTCCTGCGAGCAGGGTCTGAATCTCCTGTCCGTCGCTGAGGTCTCCCGAGAAGAGCGTGCCGTTGGCGATATGGTAGTTCAGGATGTCGGTCAATTCTCCCGAAGGATCCGCGAGCAAGCCGTCCAGCACGCCTTCGGGCAGTGCATCAAAGGCTGCATCTGTGGGAGCAAAGACCGTGAAGGGTCCGTCATTGTTAAGCGCACCGTCCAAGCCTGCGGCCACAATGGCCTGCTCTGCGAGTTCGTGGTTCGGGCTGTTCTGAATGATCTCGAAAATGGTAGGCAACTGGGGCTCCGAAAATTCGGGAATCAGCACGGCATCGATCACGTGAACCACTCCGTTTGTCGCAATTTGATCTGCCAAGATGACTTGGGCATCATTGATAAAGATGTCACCGCCGAATACAGAGACAGTCACTGTCTGTCCGTCGTTCAGTGTCACCAATTCCTGGCCGTCGCTCAGGGCAGCTGCCGGGAGGTTGTCACCGATCACGTGGTAGAGGAGTGCTTCTGTCAGAATACCTTCGGGGTCATTGAGCAGGTCGTTCAGTACTCCGGGGTCTAAGAGGTCAAACGCCTCATCTGTGGGAGCAAACACTGTGAAGGGTCCGCTGCCCGAGAGGGTGCCCCCCAAGCCGGCGGCTGCGATTGCCGTCTCCAGTGTCTGGTGTACGTCGCTTTCTTGAATGATTTCAAGAACGGTAAGTGTGGGAAGCGCAGTGGGATCCAAAACAGCATCGATCACGTGCACTACGCCGTTGTCTGCAAAATTATCTGCAATGGTGATTTGTGCGTCGTTCACGAAGATGGTGCCCTGCTCGTTTACGGTGATGGTTACCGACGATCCGAGCAAAGTTTCCACTTCCAATCCGTCGGTAAGGTCAGCGGATGCGAGCAATTCCGGCGCTACATGGTAAACCAGCAGCTGAGTCAAAAGGCCTTGCGGATCCTCCAATAAGTCATTCAGGAATCCTTCGGGCAGTAGGTCGAAGGCGTCATCTGTCGGGGCGAACACCGTAAACGGTCCCTCTTCAGACAGTGCCGCGTCGAGTCCTGATTCGGACAAGGCCAGTGACAGAACGTTATGGTCGGGACTGTTTTGTATAAAGTCCACCACCGTATTCGTCTCTATTTCGATGTCCTGAATTACGGCGTCCACTACGTGTACTACACCGTTATTGGCCAAAATATCCGAAACAATGATTTCGGCATTGTTCACGAAAATCGAGCCGCCCGTGAAGGTCACCGTCAGGTCATCTCCGAAGAGCACTTCCAGAGATTGGCCGTTGGCCAAATCCCCTTCGAGCACCGTACCCGGGGCTACATGACGCAGCAAGAGGTCTGCGAGATCCCCTTCGGGTTCTGCCAGGAGCGAGTCGAGCAGTCCTTCGGGAAGTGCTGCAAAAGCATCATCCGTCGGCGCGAAAAGCGTCAGGTCAGAAGAAGGCGCGGAAAGCACGCCATCGAGACCTGCGGCTACGATAGCCGTTTCAAGCGTTTCATGGATATCGCTGTTCTGTACGATTTCGAATATAGAGAACTCTTCCACTTCTGACTCGAAAGTCGGAATCAGACACCATGATTTAAACTCTCCTCCGTTCTGGAACGGGAAAATGTCTGTTATCTGAAGGGTCCACTCACCGTCCCAGTCCTCACCGCTCAGGGCGTCGAGAGATCCGTTGGGGGCGAAGTAACCCTGAAGTACGGGAGTTTGTCCCGAGTTGCAGGAGATCGGCCCGAAATTGTCACCGAAGAGGATTTCCATATTGTTTCCTCCCGAACAGTTACCACTGTTCATCAGCAGGATGTTCGTTCCGCTCGGGCTGATCAGGCGAATCTGAACCTCCGAGGTGTTCACGTGGTCAATTTCCACGGCCACCTGCAAGTTGAACACGGTTTCTTCGGTTCCCGAAATTTCAATCACATCGGACACGACTGCCGTCGGAAAGCTTGCGCCGAATACTGTTCCCGGGCTGCTTGATAATTCACCGCAATTCGTAAGCGGGAGTGGTTGACCTATGCATTCGCAGTTCTCGGTGACTACATCACCGATGGTAGCCGGGTCCCCGTCATCACAGTTGTCGCCGATGTTCGCATTGAGTTCGGGACAGTCGGGAAGGATCTCAGATTCCGTGATGGTGATATCGTAATTGGTCGACTGAGGGTTAGGCCAGGTAGAAATTACGAAGTAATAGGTGACACCCGCAGTCACGGGAAGTGCGCTGATGTTTTTCTCTCCGGCGTCACTTGTGGTGTGATAGCCGACGGTTGTCGTGAACGGACATCCTGAAAATGCCCACAATCCCGTTCGGATGGAGTTGCCCGATACATTGATGTCAATCAATTGATTCGACGACGGCGTGTAAGCGTAGGTCACATCGTCACCGAGCAGGTAAAGGCCTGATCCTGATCCTGTGGTTACAACGTTTACCGAGCTGGGCGGCAAATCGTCGGGACCGTAGGAGTTAAAAAAGTCCGAAGTGTTTCCGCTGTCATTGAACGGCAGCATATCTACCACGGCGGGATCTCCGCAGCTACCTCCCGCAGGAGGTATTACGCCCACACATTCGCAATCCGCCGTCACCGTTTCCTGAATGGTGAGGGGGTTTCCGTCATCACAGGGATCGCCGATGTTCAGACCCAATTCAAGGCACTCGGGAATGATGGTGGAGCAATCCGCAGTCACCGTGCGCGTGTGAAAAGAGGCACCTCCCGTCACGCTTCCTGAGCAGTCGGGCGAACCGTGGGTATAGAAGCGTACAGACATATTGCCCGTAGCCACCCAAGTAAACGGAGCTGCGCCCGCAGCCAATACCTCAGTGCCGGTGGAATTGGTAATGGTGACGTAGAAGATCGGGATCGCAGCAACGGCTGATGTAGAAAACGTGTAAGTACCGCCGTTTTCAATTCCGTTGACCGTGGTGTACTCCTGCACGAAAGAGCCGCCTTGGCTCTGCGGAGAATTACAATTGACATTAATGGTTCCGAAGGCGGAGCCGTTTGTACAACCGGCAAACACCAAATCGCCGCATTCACAGTCTTCGTTTACTGTTCCGAGGTTGCCTTCATCGTTTGTACAGAGTTCACCAAAATCCAGCTCAAGGTCTTGGCAATCAAAGATGAGGTTTTCACAGTCCGTGGCCTGAATGCTTCGGGTGTGGTTGGTCACAGAACCCGAGAAAGCGCTGGTGCAGTCTGCACCTCCGTGGGTATAGAAGCGCACTTGCCCGGTCAGGGAGGCTGTCCACGTAAGGCTGTTAATGCCCGTGGCCAGTACTTCCTCTCCGTCTGCGTCGGTTACGGTGATGTAGAATGCGGGAATGAGGTTATTTGTACTCGTGTTCAAGTCGTAAATCGCTCCATTCTCTACATTGACAACATTGTAGGTGCCGATCGGCACATTGGTTTGCTGGGCGATGTTGCCTGTACAGTTCGGATTGAAGGTAATTGAGGATGCTGATCCGTCGGTACAACCTTCAAATACGGTAGCCACGCATTCGCAATCTTCTGTAACGATCCCCGGCTCTTCATCGGTATCGGTCAGGCAGAATTCTCCGAAGTTTGCATCCAAATCGGGGCAATCGGTGACGAGATTCTCACAGTCCGCCCACACCCTTCGCTGGTGAGATGATGCTGCGCCGGTAACCTCGCCTTCGCAATCCGCACCGCTGTGCGTGTAAAAGCGCACGGTGCCGTCAAAGGTGCTCTGCCAAACGATCTGTCCGGGACTTGCCGTCAATATTTGAGATCCGTCAGCATTGGTCAGCGTCAGAAAGAAAAGGTCAATATTGTCATTGAGTCCGGTGCTGAAGGTATACACCCCGCCGTTTTGGACCAAAACAGAGGAATAGGTAGAGGCAGCTACGCCGTTCGCCGTAGCGGGTATACCCGTACAGGGGGGTACCAAATTGCCCTGAAGCGAGCCGTTTGTACATCCGTCAAATTCGATTTCCTCACAGTTGCAGTTTGCGTCGATCACGCCGAAAATATCTGCGATGGGGCAGAGATCACCCACGTTTCCGTCCAGATCAGGACAGTCAAATACAGTATTCTCGATGGTGATATTGAAGGGTTGCGGGTTGTTGGTAGAAGACACCACCACGTAGTAGTCCGTTCCGGCAAATACCGGCATGGCTTCAATGAAACGGCCTGCACCGCCCGCCACTTGATTGTGGTAAGCTACGGTAAATTCAAAGGGACAGCCCTGAAAAACCCACAGACCTGCGGATGCACCGGATCCGATCACGGAAATATCGATGAACCCATCCTCATCGGGGGTATAAGCGAAAACCGCCTCCGGGCCGTTGAGATAATTGTTGTTGTTCAGTCCTGTGGCCAGCGCTCCGCCGGGAATTTGGATGGGAACGTCTGAAGCGGAGTATTCATTACCGAAGGCTTCCGTATTTCCGCCGTTGGAATAGGGAAGGGCATCGACCACGGCCGCGTTTTCACAGTCTTGACCGTCTTCCAGACAGCTGCCGTCATCCAGGGTAGCCACGGGCAAAAAGTTGAGTGCATCGGGATCGGTACAGCCCTCTATTTCTATGCCGCAACCTACGATCCAATTCCAGGGACCTGCCACGGTGGAACCCGAAGCGCAGGATACCGATACATTCGAATTTACACGCATGAAGAGCGAACCGCTTTCGGCAATCACGCCGACGCCGTTCAGGTTACCGCTGTTATTCCCTTCGAAGAGCAATTCGCCGGTCACGTCATTGTCACCGTCATAAATGCTGATAAAGTCACAGCAGGACTGAAGCAAACCGCCTTCGAAGAAAATGGTGACGGGCTCCTCATTCGGACTTACATAGAGGAAGGGAAGAGTGTCATTGTCCGTGTAGCAGTAGGTCTGCGCCAAAGGCTCTCCGCATTCGAGCGGGATCGGGCATCCGTTGGATATTTCCGAAACCGTTTCCGTCACGGAACACTCAGTTCCGAGGAGCTGAAGGGTGATTTCAAGGTCTTGGTCAAGCGGAAGGTTGCTCAGCGTGTAGGTACCCGCTTGGTTCGGGAAATTACCCCCCGTTCCGGGGACACTCGCGCCTCCCGAAGTCACCGTAGCAGTGAGAAACGGTATGAATTGCGGAAATCCCGATTGTTCAATCTCAACATCTACGGAGAAAGTGAAGTTGTCGCAGTTTCTCGGATTTTTTTCGATGCTGATGATCGGCGGAAAGCAACTCGGAGCGGCAACGCACTCGACTTCTGCTGCCCAGCCTGCGAGATTCACGGAAGCATCCGAGCAAAACTCAAAGGTTAAGCAGCCGCTGGGATGGGTAGCTGTGAAGGGCCCGGGTATAGATGCTGGTGTGGTGTTCCAAAAACCCCCGGTCTGCGTACACGGACCAAAACCTGCGCCGTTTGTGCTGCTGATCTGCGGAAAGGTATTGTCAGGACCGTCGTAAACGTAAAGTTTATCCCAGTTTGCTTCGACATCGAAGCTGAGAAAAGTGACCTCAATGACTTCAGTCCCCGGATTGTCCGGACAAAAAGTCCAGGAATCGTTTGCGTTCGGCGGATAGTTGCCGGTGGGTCCTCCCGAGTCGTAAAACATTGTGCCGCACTGGGCAACAGACATGTAGGGGAGGGCAAGCATCGGCAGCCACAGAAGCACAACCGACTTAAGAATTGTAAACATCCTATTCATCTCGTCGAAATTGGTTTGTAAATAGTTAATCAAAAAGTTCGACAAGATACGAAAAAATGGTGCCTAAGCGCAATAAAAAGGAGATGAAATTGCAAGAGCGGGCGCCCCGTGAAAAGGCAATCAATGGCCTCTAAAGCTTGAACGGCAGGGGCTCATCTGTCCCGGAGGGCCGGAATAAAAATTTTGAGATTCCCCGAATCGCAATAACGAACCGCACTAAAAAGGCAAAGCCGCTGCCGATCCTGAGACCGAACAGCGACTTCTCCCCTTAAACTAAGCGTTCAATGTTTTTCGGGCATGCTGACCTTAGAAGATGATCAGTTTTTTGGTGAGTGAGGACTTCCCGTGGCGGGCCGAAATGAAATAAATCCCGGGGTCCAATTTGGGCATAGACACTTCTTGTTCATCCCGGTGTGTATAGTTCATTCGCATTTTCTTCAAGGCTGTGCCCGTGAGGTTTCTCAGAGTAATTTCTACGTTTTCCCAATTTCCGTTCATGCGTGTCTTTAGTACGTCACCTGCTTTGACAGGGTTCGGAAAAATGAAGAGATTTAACGAAAAACTTTCTTCTTCTTCAGCGAGCTCCTCTTCAACTTCCTCGGCGGCTTCGTCATTTGCAAATGACGCGGCACACGGGTCGCTCCACGCACTCCATTCGCCTTCGCGGGAGATGCGCAGCCGCACGGAAAGCATTTCGCCTTTCGGCAAATTTGCAAACAATGCAGGGTCTAAAACAGGGGTTTCGCTCAGCAAGACAACGGGCGTGGTCAGGGCCGCTCCGCTAAACTCGAGAGCATATACGTCAGCGCCTGTGATAGGTTGCAAGATGGGGGTGTCTTTTATCGGATCGATGGAGAAATTTTCGCAGAAAACCGCCGGTGATTCCGGGATGTAAATGTTTTCGCCCATGCCCGTGAGGCAGGTCACTCCGTGCGGGCCCCATACATTGCGGTACCGCACACGAATATCGGTGAGGTAAATCCGTCCGGCTTCCAAACCCTCCACGCTCCCGATCACCACGGCGCCGCTTTCATCTGCGTATGCGTAGTAGCGGGCTCCGCTCTCTATATCCTCAAAGCGAAATTCGTAGCTCTCCGCGCCTTCGATAGGCGTACAATGCAATACAAAATTTGCCGGAAGGTCCGTGACATCGCAGCTTGTATCGGTAAGCTGACTCGCGGAAATGTCGAACCGCAGCGCACAGGCAGGGCCGAAATCACTCATCAGCGTTTCGTGAAGGCCGCGCACGGATACATCGTAATCCGTTTCGGGGATGATTTCCGCCACCTCATCGGGAAGAAATGAAGGAGCGAAGGTTTGGAAAACAATACTCTCTGATGCCGACTCAAGTACCCATTCGTATTGTTCGGCTTCGGGGACGGGGGCGCATTGTACCGGATCAAAAAATCCGGAAAATCCCGCAGCGCAAATCCCCGCGTTCACAGCGGTAGACAAAAGGCTGTCGCACGGAAGGGTGAAAATTTCCGCAAGGGCCTCAGCGCTGCAACCGTTGGCATCGGTCGCGGTGATGTGGTACTGCCCGGGTGCGAGGTTGTTGTAAGTCCCGGGACTTACATTCTGCCCCAAGGCCTGAACCGATACAGCTCCCGTGCCTCCCGATACAGCAAAGGTTACCGTGCCGGTATTTTCTTCTTCGCAGCCCACATGCCCGGTATTTTCAATGATGATCTCAAGGGGATCGGGAGCGGTGAGGGTAAAGGATTCGCTCTTTTCACAGCCGTCTGCAGTCACGGTTACGGTATATGTGCCGCTGATCAGTCCGCTTAGAGACAGTTCGTTGTGGCCTGTTTCCCAAATGATTTCCTCATCACCTCCGTGGGAGGCGGTTTCGATCACCAAGGAGCCGTCATCGCCCTGATGGCATGAGGGGTTTACAAGTGAAACGAGGGAGATCACCAGCTCATCGCATACATCGCAATCGTTTGAAGGATCGTCATCGCATACCCCGCAATCATCCTCGTAAGCATCGCCGTTCATGTCGCCTGCGCAATCGTAGCAGCTGTCCCAATCATCGGGGTTATCGTCATCGCAGTCGTCGGCGTTGTCGACGTATCCGTCGGGTTGTTCGCAATCCTCAATGCTGTTGTCGGGATCGCCGTATCCGTCGCCGTCATTATCGGCATACCAAGTCTGGAGCTCAGATACGGTGATGAATTCATTTTTGATTTCTGTATCGCTTCCCGATCCGTTGGCCACGGTGAGCTGCACGTGGTACGTGCCGGGATTGTCAAAGGTGATCGGGCCGGGGTCTGCAGCGCTTGAGGAGGAGGGATTTCCGCCCTGAAACTGCCACTGATATGTATCGATGCTTCCGGTGCTGTTCGAGGTGAAAGTGACGGTTTCACCCGCACATATATTTTGTACGGATGCGGAGAAATCTGCCGTGGGAGCGGGCACGGGCGGCGGGCCTGCGTCATTTTCCACGCAAAATGAGGTCACATCTTCACCGCCGAAGTCGCCGCCTTCGGCCAGAATATTGCCATCATTGTCTTCGAGCACATATCCGCCGTTTCCGTTGAAGCAGCACATGCCGTTATTGCCCGAATCGTACATGGCAAATTCATAGCAACCGGCGGGCATGCAGATCGGGATTTCAAATACGGCCCCGCTGTTGAAATTGGTCCAAGGGCCGCCTTCGGCCATGACGTCACCGTTCTCAGCAGTGATTTGCCAGGTGTTTTGACTGCCCAGGTTGTCGAGGGTAACGGTCAGGAGTAGAGAGGGTCCGTCTTCCGAAGCATTATAGACCTTGGTCAGGGTGTTGTCGGATTCATCGGCATCTGCACCTCCGTTGGGGTTGATCGCCCTTACGGTGAGTGTTCTTTCACCCCATCCGCCCGCATATTCGGGTAGGGTGATTTGTGTTGATTGCCCGGGTCCGAGCAGCCCCGTCCAGGGGTGGTTTTGCCAGCTTCCCTCGGTTCGGTATTGAATTACTGCGGAGGAGAGCTGCACGCCTCCTGCATTTTGCAGCGTGACCACGGGTGTGATCATTTCCGTACAAAGGCTTCCCGCGGGTTGTGAAATTTCAGTGATCGCGGCGTCTGCCAATGCCGCTGACACGGGTTGGCAACCGTCAGAAAGCAGAAGGTTGGGACGGGAATTTTGGATGGCCAGACGCATTCTGGTGCGCTGCCCCTCGGTAAACATATTTTGGCAGGTCTGACTCGTGTAATCCATATAGTTGTTGACCTGCTGTGTGCCGCCGCATGCGGGACTCGCACAGTTCCAGTTGAGGGTAGTGGGAGGGGTGTCGCATACCCGGTCGCCCTGAAGGGTACAGTTTGTTTCGCTGCAGGATTGGCCCTGAAAGGTGTGAAAAAGGGCGAAGGCATGGCCCAGTTCGTGGGTCAGTACTTTGTTTCGGTTCGTGTAGCTCTTCAGGGTGCCTGTTGTTCCGAAGGCATTGAAGAGAATCACCGTACCGTCTACCATAGATGTGGTGGGGAAATAGGCGTATCCCTGAATTCCGGATCCGCCGTTGTTGTTTTCGATCTCAGCGACCACCCAGATATTGTAGTACTGCTGATTGGGCCAGCGGGAGAGGTTTTTGATTTCAGTTTCACTTGCGCCCTGTCCGTTTCCGGCAGTGATTCCCTGGCTGCAATAATTCGATACGGTGCAGCCGTTCACCCGATTGATGCCGCTGTGGTCGTTGCCGTCGGGGTCGCGCTGAGCCAGGCAAAATTCGATGTCGGTATCCACGCCGTTGCCGTCGCCCCAGGTGCCGGGCATTTTTCTGAAATCCTCGTTCAGTGCATTGACCGCACTGTATATCTGCTCGTCTGTGATGTTGGATCCGTCTCCGTAAGCCTCGCCTTTGTGCACGATATGCACCACTACGGGGATGGTGAGGATTTCCTCACTGCGATCGATGTACCCCGCTTCCAACTGCTCAGTCAGGTTTGCGATAAGCCGCTCGCGCTGCCGCTGCTCTTCGGCGTACTTCGCATCCTGCTCCATCATCCGTTCGTGGATCTCGGTATGCGCGCACTGCTCTGCCGGCGCCTCGTTAAATTTGTGGGTGCCGAAGTGTACAACGTCTTGTCCTTGAGCGGCCGAGAATAAATACAGCAAAAAAGCCGTAACGCTTATCAGTTTTTCTTTCATCTGTTCGATAGCTGCAGTACCGAACTTTTACTGATGAAAGCCGAATCGGGTTACGGAAGATTCGCTTCAGCGGCATTTGAAGACCACCGCTGCCCTCATACAAACGACAAAACCTCAGTTGCCGCCTTTCTTCCCGCGTATGGTTTGCTCAATCACATCCCACATGGGCTCGGGCACGGCTTCCAGTTGGTTAAACTGCCCCGCTCCTTTGAGCCATTCTCCGCCGTCTATGGTTACCACTTCGCCGTTGATGTAAGCTGAGTAATCGCTGATGAGGTAAGCGGCGAGATCTGCCAGCTCCTCATGCCTTCCCGTGCGGCCCAGGGGTATCCTGCGCTCCATGGAAATTTTGTCTTTCAGCGGTTCGGGCACCAGCCGATCCCAGGCACCCTTGGTGGGAAAGGGGCCCGGTGCTATGGCGTTAAAACGGATGTTGTACTTGGCCCACTCTACGGCCAAGCTGCGCGTCATGGCCAATACGCCCGCTTTGGCGCAGGCGGAGGGTACCACATATCCCGAGCCGGTGGAGGCATACGTGGTCACGATGTTGAGTACGGTGCCCGGCGTTTTGTTCTCAATCCATTGCTTCCCGAAGGCCATGGTGCAGTTGATCGTGCCTTTCAGCACGATGTCGATAATCACGCTGAATGCTTTTGTGCTGAGACGCTCGGTGGGGCTGATGAAATTGCCTGCTGCATTGTTGAGCAGTCCGTCTGCCTTGCCGAATTTTTCACCGGTCGCACGCACCAAATTTTCCACATCACTTTCCGAGCGTACGTCACAGCTCACCGGGAGAACTTCTGCTTTGGTCAAGTCCGCAATTTCAGCTGCCGCTGAATCCAGCACTTCCTTGCGGCGCCCCGTTATTACGAGGTTGGCCCCCAGCTTTGCATAGCAGGTTGCCATGGATTTTCCCAGGCCCGTGCCCCCTCCGGTTACTACAATAGTTTTACCTTTAAGGGCGTTCTCTCTCATCATAGGTGCTTGCGAATGCATTTTTGGTATATTTTTGGTGAGCCATAAAAGTAGCCATTAAATCGGGACACGTGAAAGCAGCATATCCGGCAAAAATTCTCATCGCATGGGGCGAAGCCATCAGCGGAAACAAAAAAATTCGGGATTGGCTGATGGGCAACGGCTACAAAGAGCTGGCTATTTTTACCTACGCCTTGAGAAACAAAGATGACGCCCGGAAATGGCTCCTCGAAAACGGCCATCCCCACCTTGCTGCCACGGTCGAAGGCGCTGAAGGGCGCGAAGATGCCGTAAAGTGGCTGGAAAATTATGATTACGATGTGCTCGCCAAAACAGCCCGCGCCGGCGACGGAGACGAAAGTGCGTTCCGATGGTTGATTACCAACGGACAAAAGGAAATGGCCGTCGTCTCCAAAAAGATCAAAGAAGTGAAAGACGAAATCGAGCGCGATAACAACGACATTCACAAAATCTCTAAAGATTAACAGCAAACGAAAACTACACCATGAGAACAAGAACAACGCTTCCCGCAATTTTCAAATTCGCCGCTGCGGCCATGCTTTTTGCAGCCTTTACTTTAACCGCGCAGGCGCAGAGCAAAGGGGAAAGAACGAGCCCGCCGAAGAAAACCTCTGCCGAGGTGATGGGCCATGAAGTGACCATAGCGTATGCATCTCCCGCTAAAAGAGATCGGGAGATATTCGGCGCATTGGTTCCTTACGGAAAAGTGTGGCGCACCGGTGCCAATGAGGCCACCGTAATTACCCTCAACCATGATATGAAAGTAGGCGGAGAACTGATTAAAGCGGGCAAGTACGCCCTGTTTACCGTGCCCGGTGAAAACTCGTGGGAAATCATTTTCAACGAAGTCTGGGACCAGTGGGGAGCCTATAATTACGACAGCTCCAAAGATGTGCACCGTTTCTCTGTAAAGCCGAAAACGCTGAAAGAGCCCGTTGAGAATTTTACGATCGACGTTGATGCCTCCGGCAAGGTGACCATGAAATGGGACCTGACCGAAGTGTCATTCGATATCGAGTAAGCCGGAACACCTCACTCCGCAAAGTGCAATTGTATACCCAGTGAGTCGCGAAGACTTGTGTCGCTCTTGCTGTTCAATTTCCAATAGCTGTTGTTCAGCGTATGGGTAAGTTTGCCTGTGGTAGTCTCCTTCCGGCCTGATTCAGAGAATATTTCTTCCCGCCATTCCGTGATTTTGAACGGGAATTTGCTTTCGCATTTCCATGTCACCGTGCGGCCCGCATCTTTGTATTCCAGTGTGTAGATGTAATATTCTTTCCCCGTCTTATCATCGGTGATCAGCAGTGAAAGGGTGCCTTTGGCCTTTTGCGGAAGAAAGTCTTCGTGGCGGAGGCGCAGGTGCTCTTGCGACGGAATAATTTCAACCTCCCCCAGCGGAACGGTTTGCGGCTGGAGCCTGAGTCGGTTCCATATATCGTCTTCGAAGTAAGTGGCATCGAGCGTATGCTCAGCGTCTCCCGGGTTTTCGAAATAGGAGCGCACCTGATGGTGCAGGGTCTTTCCGCGCAGGTTGATTTGGCTGAAGGCCTGCCCGCACCAGTCTTGACTGCTGAAGGTCGCTTTCAATGTGTAGGGCATCTTGCGCGCGTCGATCGGTGTGAATACCGACTGCATCACGGAATAGTCGTAGATACCCGTTTCGAATTTTTTCATAGCGTTCAGCTTGAGTACGGTAACGGACTCCGTACTGCCCGATTCATCCTTTACCTGCCTTTCCGGCAAAAAATTCTCCGTGACGAAAATCAAGACAGCCTCGCCGCGTCGCTTCTCACCATAGCGCATCTGCTCCAATGTGTAGCGGTTCAATTCGGCCTCGCCGGCATACCAGTACGCTGAGAATTGATCCCGAGCCGTGACGGCCGCAGTGGCCGCGGTCGGGGCTTCTTTCACGGGTTCCTGTCCTTCACAGGCCGATCCGCAGATCACGGCCGTCAGCATCAGGAAGTAAAATCTAATCTTCGGTTTCCGCATAGGGTTGGGGTATATCCGGCCCGGCCTGCCTTTCCGCTCGGGCAATGAGGAAATTAAACAGAACAATATCAATGGCGGTATGCGCCGCACAGGCCGTAAATATACCCCACAATTCGGTGAGGTAACCCAGCAGGGCGATAACTACGGTCATGTAGAGGCCGTAGATCGAAATGCGCCAATTCATCGGATTCAGGTACCCGTGAATGGCCACAAAAACAATGGCGGTGATCCAAATCCCCACCAGTGGCTGCATGGCACCCCTGAAAAAAAGTTCCTCCCCGAAACCGGCACAAAAAGACAAAAATATAACGTGGCGCTGCTTCAGCCCCATGGCGCGGATCATACCGCTGTATTTGTCCAGGGTAGGGGAAATGACAGGCAGAGACACCACCGCCTTAGCCCCCATCCCGGTGAGGAGTCCGATAAAGGCCCCGGCACCGATTTGCAGCACAATATTGACCTCGCCGCGAAACATGGTTTCCGCAACGGGAAGGTCAAAGAAAACAAGCAAAATAGCCCCCGCTGCCGGAAAACCGAGTAGCGTACCCCATCCGATCAGCCGAAGCTTCCGGCTCATGAGCCGTAGTCTCCCTCTTCAAAATCGTCCATGGAAAACACACTGCTGAAAAGATCCGAGAAAGTGAGCCCTTCATCCAAGATATTTTTTCCCAAAAGGGAGTGTTCTGCCAAGCCGTGCAGTACAAATTCCATCATCAGGGTTTCTTCAGCCTCCCCGGCTCCGGGGTTGTATTTCCCTGCAAGCTTCTGAAGGCCGGGCACGCTCAGCAGCGCTTTGCGGTGGTCCTTTTCGTTGAGCTCCGCGCGGAGTTCCAATTCATTTTTTCCGAACCACTGCAAAATCACGGCATAGGGGTTCGGCTCATTTTTTTTCTTTTTGACCAGCTCGGGGTCGGGGAAATACTGTGAAAATTTGGCCCGCAAGGCTTTGCTCAGCAGCCCCAGCGCGACCTCTTTGGGTCCTTCCTGCTCGCCCTCGTACACCAACTCTACCTTTCCCGTAACTGCCGGTACAATTCCGAGCAAATCGCCGATACGCGCTCGACCGCTTTTCTCTCCGTTCATCAAAATACGTCGCTCAGCGGCACTCACCAGATTTTCATAAGCGCTGATGGTGAGCCGGGCGGATACGCCGCTTTTTTGGTCCACAAACTCACTGCTTCTGGCCGCCACGGCAATTTCTTCCACCAAATCGCCCACCAACTCCGGCACCGTGACGCGTTCGCGCTGCGCATCTGTCAGCTTGGCCTCCTGACGGGTAATGGCTGCCGAAATTTCCGTGCTTTTGGGGTAATGTGTCAATATTTGGCTCTGAATCCTGTCCTTCAGCGGGGTGATGATCGCGCCGCGGTTGGTGTAGTCCTCCGGATTTGCCGTAAAGACGAACATCACATCCGGGTTCAGCCTTAACTTGAATCCCCTGATCTGTATGTCGCCCTCCTGGAGAATGTTAAACAGGGCCACCTGAATGCGCGGTTGCAGGTCGGGCAGCTCGTTGATCACAAATATTCCGCGGTGGGCACGCGGGATAAGCCCGAAGTGGATCACCCGCTCATCGGCGTAATCCAGTTTGAGGTTGGCGGCCTTGATAGGGTCGGTGTCACCGATGAGGTCGGCTACCGTCACATCGGGGGTGGCAAGCTTTTCGCTGTAGCGTTCCTCACGCGAAATCCATACCACGGGGGTGTCATCTCTTTCCCGTTCGATTTTATCTTTGGCGTATTTCGAAATCGGGTTGAGCGGGTCATCATTGATCGGCGAGCCCTCGACGGCGGGTACAAAGGGATCGAGCAATTTTGTGAGCTGCCGCGCCATTCTGGTTTTGGCCTGACCGCGCAGCCCGAGAAAATTGATGTTGTGGCGTGAGAGCAATGCGCGCTCCACTTCCGGAAACACCGAATGCTCGTAGCCGAGCACGCCTTCAAAAACGGGCGCTTTCGTCGCTATCTTTTCAATGAGGTTCCTTCTGAGTTCGTCTTTGACCGATGAGGGGGTGTACCCTGATTCTTTTAATGCGCCGAGGGTGGTCGGCATGTCTTTGGGCATGTTTTTCATATTTCCGGCTAGCTTTACCGCTGAGTTCTTCATCGGGGTAACAACAAAGCTAAAGAAATGGTTGTTCCTCCGAAAAATTGCACGCCATGAAATTCCGTCCCTTCCTTCCGGCGCTGTTCATCCTTGCAGCCTGTTCTTCACCGGAGCCTTCCGATACTGTTCCTGTTTACACGGTAAACGGAGAAGCCCAGGGCACCACCTATTCGGTAAAATACCTCAACCCCTCGGGTGCGGCTTTTTCGGCTGCGGCCATCGATTCCGTTCTGGATGAGATCGACCGATCTTTGTCGGTATGGGTAGAGGGCTCCGTGATAGCCCGATTCAACGCTGCGGATACCATCGTCATTGATGATGCACATTTTATCACCGTATTTGAGCGCGGTAGGGAGCTTTACGAACTTACCGGCGGTGCTTTTAATCCTATGGTGGGCCCGCTGGTGCGCGCATGGGGCTTCGGTCCGGAAGGCGGTGAAATATCTGAGGACCAAGATATCGATGCCCTCTTGGCCCTGACCGCCTTTGACGTGAAAACCGAACCGCTTCAAGAGACTGACGGTGCTCCGACAGGTGCACTCCGCTTCATCAAGCAGCGCGAGGCTTCCCTCGACGTAAATGCTTACGCCCAAGGCTATGCCGTTGATGTGGTTGCTGACTTTCTGCGCGACCGGGGCGTAACCGATATGATGGTAGAAATAGGCGGAGAGGTGTATGCTTCAGGGGTAAACGGCGAAGGCGCGCCGTGGCGCATCGGCGTGGATAAGCCCGTAGCGCCGGAAGAAACCAGACAGCTCCAGGGTGCGGTGGCGCTTACGGATGCGGCGCTCGCCACTTCCGGGACCTACCGAAAATTTTACCGAAAGGACGGGAAGAAGTACTCCCATACCATAGACCCTTCAACAGGCCGCCCCGTTACTCACAACTTGCTGAGCGTAACGGTCATGGCGCCGAACGCACTCAATGCAGATGCATTGGCCACCGCATTTTTGGTCAAAGGAACGGAGGGTACAAAGACCTTTTTGGAAAACCACCCCGAAATGGGCTTAGAGGTCTATCTGATTTCCGA
>PXBH01000120.1 GCA_003565555.1 Cryomorphaceae bacterium
GGCAGTGGATGGATCGCTGGCAATCCGAGAGATTACGACCGGGCGAATTGCATCGACGACGTCCAGCTCTTCGAGTTCCTTCGCCAAACGCAGCCGGAGACTTACGCCAAGCTCGGCATGGGCTCCTATCGCGATAGAAAGGACATCACGCGGCAGAAATTTCTCGCCCGGATCAGCTCCGAGGCGGGCAAGCGCGGTGTGATTGACCTTCTGCGTCACGGCGTCGACCACGGGCCGCTGCATTTCGACCTTTTTTTCGGCACGCCCTCACCCGGCAATGAGAAGGCGGCCGAGCGGTTCATGCAGAACCGCTTCAGCATCACCCGCCAGCTCCGCTACAGTGTTGATGAGACGCGCCGCGCTCTCGATCTCTGCGCCTTCGTCAACGGCCTGCCCCTCGCTACCTTCGAGTTGAAGAACAGCCTCACCAAGCAGACGGTCGAAGACGCCGTGGAGCAATACCGCCGCGACCGCGATCCGCGCGAGAAGCTTTTCCAATTCGGCCGCTGCATGGTCCATTTCGCTGTCGATGATTCTGAGGTCCGCATGTGCACCCACCTCAAGGGCAAGGCATCGTGGTTTCTTCCATTCAACCGAGGCTACAACGATGGCGCGGGCAACCCGCCAAACCCGGAAGGCCTGAAGACCGACTACCTGTGGAAACAAGTCCTTCACCCGCTGAGCCTGGCCAACATCCTCGAAAACTACGCCCAGATCGTTGAGGAGAAGCACCCGAAGACCGGCAAGAAAAAGATCGTCCAGATCTTCCCGCGCTATCATCAGCTCGATGTCGTCCGCGCCATCCTCGACGACGTAGCCAGGCACGGCGTCGGCAAGCGCTACCTCGTCCAGCATTCGGCGGGCAGTGGCAAGTCGAACTCCATCGCCTGGCTGGCCCACCAACTAGTGCGCATTGCCCATGGGGGGAAAGAGGTGTTCGACTCCATCATTATCGTCACCGACCGCCGCATCCTCGACGACCAGCTTCAGCGCACGGTAAAGCAATTCATGCAGGTCCGCGCCACGGTAGGCCACGCGAAACGCTCCGGCGATCTGCGCCGCTTCATCGCCGAAGGGAAGAAAATCATTATCTCCACCGTCCAGAAATTCCCCTACATCCTCCAGGAACTGGAAAGCGAGGGTGCGGGTAGGAATTTTGCCATCGTCATCGATGAAGCGCACAGCAGCCAAGGCGGCAAAACCGCCGCCGCCATGAGCGAGGTGCTCGGCGAGGGGGAGCAAGATGCCGAAGACGTGATCAACGACGCCATCGAAAAACGCATCCGCAATCGCAAGTTGCTCAGCAATGCCAGCTACTTCGCCTTCACCGCCACCCCGAAAAACAAAACCCTCGAACTCTTCGGAACCCCGCTCCCGCCGGATCGAGAAGGTAAGGTGAAGCACCTGCCGTTTCACAGCTACACCATGAAGCAGGCCATCGAGGAGGGATTCATCCTCGACGTGCTCCGCTCTTTCACCCCGGTGGACAGCTACTACCGCCTGATCAAAAAGATCGAGGAGGATCCCGAGTTTGACTCGAAGAAAGCCCGCAAGAAGCTGCGCCGCTACGTCGAGAGCCACGACCACGCGATCCGGCTTAAAGCGGAAATCATGGTCGATCATTTTCACGATCACGTCATCGCCCCGGGCAAGATCGGCGGCAAAGCAAGGGCCATGATCGTGTGCAACGGCATCGAACGCGCCATCCAGTATTTCCACGCCATCAACGCCTACCTTGGAGAACGCAAGAGCCCATGGAAAGCCATCGTGGCCTTTTCTGGAGAGCAGAATTTCCGGGGCGAGAAAGTCAGCGAATTCAGCCTCAACGGCTTCCCGTCGAATGACATTGCCTCGCGCTTCGAGGAGAATCCTTATCGGTTCCTCATCTGTGCCGATAAATTTCAGACAGGCTACGACGAGCCGCTTCTCCACACCATGTATGTGGACAAGACCCTGGCCGGCATCAAGGCCGTGCAAACACTCTCGCGACTCAACCGCGCCCACCCGCAAAAGCGCGAAGTTTTCATCCTCGATTTCCAGAACAACGCCGAGTCCATCCTTGAGGCATTTTCCAACTACTACCGCACCACCATTCTCAGCGAAGAGACCGATCCCAACAAGCTCCACGACCTCAAACGAAGTCTCGATGCAGCCGGCGTCTACGCAGAAGAGGACATCGACACCGTGGTCGATCTCTTCCTTGCCTCAGCCTCCCGCGAAAAACTCGATCCCCACCTCGATGCCTGCGTCGCCCGCTACCAGGAGCAGCTCGACGAGGACGCGCAAGTCGAATTCAAAGGCAAGGCCAAGGGCTTCACCCGCACCTACGACTTTCTCGGCTCCATCCTGCGCTACGGCAACAGGAGCTGGGAAAAACTCTCTATACTCCTCAACCTGCTCATTCCCAAGCTCCCCGCACCGACAGAGGAGGATCTGGCCAAAGGCATCCTCGAATCCATCGACATGGACAGCTACCGCGCCGAAAAGAAGCAGGCCATCCAGCTCGCCGCCACCGACGAAGATGCAGAAATCGACCCCATTCCCGTCGAAGGGGGTGGCCGCAAGTCCGAGCCCGAACTCGACAAGCTCAGCAACATCCTCAAGGCCTTCAACGAGCAATTCGGCACCCTCTTCGACGACTCCGACAGAATCTTCACCCGGATCAAAGACGAGATTGCCCCACGAGTGGCCGAAGATGAGGCCTTTCTCAATGCGCGCAAAAACACCCCCGGTGCGGCCCGTATCGAGCACGACCGAGCGCTCGCCAAAGTCATGCTCACCCTGCTCAAAGACGACACACAAGTTTACAAACAATTTGTGGAGAACGAGGCATTCCGCCGAGCGGTGAGTGATTTTGTGTTTTCCCTCACCGCAGCGTAACCGAATTCCGCCAACGTTGAAAGCGGCGACAAGATACTTCGTCCATCCATGGTTCCAGGGCTGATTCGCGACGCAGCGGGTGATCTTTCTGGTGCATGCCGAGGCATCACACCGCTGGACAAAGCGTCGGCTCCGTGGAAGGATGGATTCCAGACTATGAAAGACCTGCACTTGACTATCGCCTGGAACGGAGACACTTGGAATGTCGAGCACGAGGGTGTGCCGCCGGATGGGTTTCGGCTGGACGTGACGATTCCGGCCGTGAAGCCGGTGAAGCGTGCGTGGACCGGGAAGAAAGCGCCCGGGAAGCGGCTTTTCCCGGAAGGCACTTGGCTCTATCTGCCGCTGGAACCGCTGAAAGATACCGAGGCCGCCTGGGCCTTGTGGCTTGGGCATAAGCGGGATGTCCGGCCCGCCCTCGCCGCACAGCCGGAAAAGGCTCTGATCCCCATTCGCCTCGAAGAGGATCTCCATTTCAACAGTGAAGAATCGACCCAGCTCGCGCCCTGCTGCTGCTCGATTGGCGAAAATGAGTATGACAGCCTGAATAAAGCCGCAAGCGCCGCAATCGATCGCTGGAGGGAAACCGAGAAGGCTTCGGTCAATGTCTTCGACAACGTTTGTTTCCTCCACGACGGCATGCTTCCCCTCCTGAAGCACATGCGGCAACACCTGCGCGACGGCACCCCACTCCCCGAGAGAAAAGACGCCGACGACGGCACCCCCATGCTCTTCGGCGATGATGAGATTTGAGTCAATATGGCAGCCCATTTCCGCCCGGCACCCGGAGATGGGTTACGACTGAGTTGCCGTGAAACGCCGGATTGGACGACCTCGATCTCCTGAAGCCCGATGCCTTGGTCGCATTGCGGATGAAGAAACCGGTCGACGGGCAAAGGCAGGCACGGAGCACGGAGCGGGCGCTGACGATTCACAGCC
>PXBH01000014.1 GCA_003565555.1 Cryomorphaceae bacterium
CGGTGGTGCTCCCCGAGGAAGTGCATCCCCTCAGGAGATATCTCGCTTCGCTCGATATGACGGGGTTCACAGGGGTTTTTGGACGGGTAAGGGGAAGAAAAAAGGGCGGCAACGCCGCCCTTTTTTCTTCCCCTTACCCGCCCCCCTCTTTAAGACTGCCCGGTCATCTCGAAGCGAAGCGAGAGATCTCATCCGAGAAGGCAGGATCTTCCGATCTGTGTGACCTGTAGCAAAGCGAAACGCTCCATATTTTTACCAATGGCCGGACCTTACGGGTACCCATCAGGTCACCGGGACGCGGAGACCTGAGCTCCGAAGCCCGGCCCAAACAGCCCGCACAGCTCCGCGTCCCCCAACGCTCGCAATTGCCTGACCTGATAGGTTTTGAAATCCTGTCAGGTCTAAGCCGAAGCGGGCTGAGACGCTTTTTCCTTCTACAGAAGCATAGACCTTACAGGTTTTGAAAACCTTTCAGGTCTTCGGGTCGCGAAGACCGGTAATTCTTATCGGCGTCACAGACAGCAGGAAAAGGATGCGACAGAATTGTGGCTCATGTCACCCCTGTTTACAGACCTGGTTACCAATGCCGACCCGAGTAAGCTCCCGAAGACATTCAGCGTCGCAAAGTCCTTCTGAACGTTCGCAATTTCTTGATCTGTAAGCTCTTAAACACCTGTCAGGTCTAAACATAAGCGAGCTGAAACCGCTTTTCCTTCTTCCGTGGCTTTAACGGGTTTTGGAAAACCGTCACCGCGGTGCGAAGGGCGAGGCAGGACGGAGCCACAGGGCTCGGCAGGTGCTCGATGCAGCCGAAAAAACGTAAAAAACCACCCTAACTTGTAAATGCATAAGAAAGTAATGTATATTTGGGCTTCGCAGCTGACCATCATGAACAAAAATCATCTCTACAAAGGTACCCTCAGCACCATCCTGCTCAAGCTGCTCGAAGAGCACGGGCGGATGTACGGCTACGAACTGAGCAAGAAGGCCAAAGAAGTCACACAGGGCGACCTCGACATTACCGAGGGGGCCCTTTATCCCGCCCTTCACAAGCTCGAAGCGGAGGGCCTCCTCACCACCGAGATCGAGATGGCGGGCAAGCGGCAACGGAAATACTACAAGCTGGCAGAGAAGGGAGAGGGCGAAGCCCGTAAGCGCATAGACGAGCTTGCTGAGTACGCCCGCAACCTGCAGCAATTCCTCAATCCCCAACCCGGTCATGGATAAGCAACCTAACACAAAACATGAAAAAAGCTGAGAAAGTCCTTGCGGGAATTGCGGCAGCCGGCCTGATTTTCGGCATACAGCAATGGCCGGGAGGAACGCTGCTTTCGGTGCTTGCACTCTCAAGCCTTGCTTGCCTCTACTACCCTTTCGGCGCCCTGGTTTTCAACGGTATCAGGATGAAAGATTTATCGAAGAAATCCGCATATGCCGGAGTGCCGACCTTCAGAATTGCGGTGGGATTCGGCATCGGTATGGTGCTCTCCGTCCTCGTGATGGGCATCCTGTTCAAATGGCAATTATGGCCGGGCGGCGAATTCATACTCATTGTAGGGCTTATCGCAGCTGCAGGCTTGCTCATCGCACTGATCGCCGGGGCAACGGGCAACAGTGCGATGCGCCCGTTTGCCGCAAAGGCGGGTGCAAGGCTGTCCGTTTGGGGAAGCCTTGCTTTACTCCTTTGGCTTACGCCGCAAATCACATTGGTAGAGTGGCGCCATGCTGATGAGCCCGAGCTCGTGGAGGCATGGCGGGCACATCTCGCAAATCCCGAAGATGAAGCGCTGCGCCGGGCATTGGACGAGGCTTACTCCCTGAAATACGAAAGAAATTCTTCCGAAACCGAACGTGATGAGCAATCTGAGTGATGAAACTACCGACCGTCTGGGCGTGCAGATTAAGCGCTACGGAATAGAGAGCCCGGAACTCCTCGCCGAACTCACCGATCATTACGCCCACCAAATGGAGGAGCGCATCAAAGAAGGGATGAGCGAAGAAGAAGCATTTGCCCGCTTCAAGAGCGAAAACAGTTGGCTCAAGCTGCGGAAACTGCAATACAAGCATTGGGAACAGGGAGCCGATGCCATGCACCGCTTACTTAAAGCGCAACTTCTGCAAATCTTTGCGGGACCGCTCGGCGTTATCACTTACCCTTTGATCATTTCCCTGTGGTGGCTCTTCGGGCGTGACCTCAGCGCAGAGAAGGGACTGCTGATTGCCGTGCACTTTTCTCTTGCGGCAATCGTCACAGCACTTATTATCGGCTTTGTCGTAAATCGGCAGCAAAAGCACAGATTCTATGCTTCTGTCCTTCAATTGTCGTTGTTTGAGCTGTATTTGCTCATCTACATCCCCCTCATGTTTCCCGGGTTTTTTGATGTCGCAACGCTCGGCTTTGAGCATGCGGGAAAGCGCCTTGCCTTTACCGCCTTCTATGTGATCGTGTTTATTCTCACGTACATCGTCGTAAAAATCTATACTGCAGCAAGGGAACGAAGCGTGAAATTGAGATAGGATCTGCACCCTTGCAATATCCTCACCGCATTTTCCGTTGAACCGAAAAAATTAATCCGCACGCCATGAACCGGGTACAGCTCACAATCGCATTGTTGTTGCTCGCGTTCGCCGCGAAGGGTCAGGAATCCGCCCCGAGGCATGCAAGGGCTTTGAAAATTTACAACCTGACCGATTGGGAGCGATACAGCCATTCAGATGACGGCGGGGACAGCTCATTTTTGAGAACCACCGAAAGCAGTCTGCGCATTTTTCACCCCACCATCGCCTACCGTTGGGAGCAGCGAAAGGGCCGTTTTCACGAGGTGGAGCTCATTGATTTTCGGTTCTCGTCCCGTGAAAAATCCGTGCGGCCCGTCACGCCGCATACGGGGGTGAACGCTTCGGCAACGGCCGGTGAGCAAATTACGCAAGCGGCACTTTCGGTGCGGTACGAATATCAGACCTACATTCGTCACAGGGAAGACCGGCCGTGGCAGATATCTCTGGGCCTCGGCATCAACCCGTATTACTTCCTGCACCTCTTGCAGCCCCTTGTCACGACCCATTTTCCCGAAAGGGTGCACACGGCGGGAATGCGTCTGCATGCTGTGCCGCGGTTTACATGGCACCTTTCAGAGCGATTGTTTTTGGATGTGAACCTCCCTTTTTGCATCGCTGAGCTGCGCTTTCAGCATCGGTATGACGAGACCCCTACCATTCCGATCGACGAACGGGGCAGCCTCCTGAGTGAATTCAATACTTTTCCGGCCCTGTTTAGCGGAAGGATCGGTTTGGGCTTTAAACTTTATTAGAAAATGCCCCGGGACACCGCACCGAAAATGACCTATTTTCGTTTTGGAACAGAATTTGACCTGAATTCGGTATGAAGCACACGCTCCTCTTCTGTCTTGCCCTCTGCCTCAGCGCCGGTCTTTCCGCGCAGGAGAAGGCGCCCAAGGTAAGCTTGGACACCTTGGAGGCACGTGCGCTGCCGGAGGTGGAGCACAGTGCTTTTGAGATTGGGGAGTACCTCCGCTTTCGGCTGCATTACGGTATGGTGGACGCCGGCGAGGCGGAACTCACCGTATACCCGTCGAGCAAAACCTTCGAGGGCCGCGAGGCTTACCACATCGTAGGCAAAGGCCGCACCCTCGGCGCATTCAACTGGTTTTACAAAGTGGATGACACCTACGAGACCTACCTCGACAAACACGGCGCCTTTCCGTGGGAATTTGTCAGAGACATCAAAGAAGGGAGCTACACCAAGTATCAGAATTACAAATTTCACCAAGATATCGGCGCCGTGAGCACCC
>PXBH01000006.1 GCA_003565555.1 Cryomorphaceae bacterium
GCGCGCCTTCATTCCCTGTCAGCTTCTTTTGCTCGTAATGATAAAAATCTCCTTGGGGTTGCACCCAGTTGTATGCTTCCGGGGTGAGCACATCTTCGAATCCCGGGTTGGGAATCAGGTTTTGCGCGGAAAGCCCGGGCGTGGCAAGAAGGAAAGCCGTCGCCGCAAAGATCTGCAGTCCGGAAATTACGGAAGGCCCCGGTGGGATGGCAAAATTTTTTCGCATAAAGCAAAGGTGCGCCTGCATATAACGGGCGCACCTTCGGGATGTTTTAGCCACTGAAATGAAAATCAGCGGTTCACTTCAAACTCTACCCTTCTGTTTTTTGCGAGGGAAATAGGTGTAGACATTTTTGCCACCGGTGCTTTGTTGTCCATAGACTGCACCGTAAGTCGGGTGTCATCGATGCCTGAGGCAGCCATGTAGGCTTTCACAAGGTTGGCGCGCTTCATGGCAAGACTGCGCAGGGTGACTTCATCTTCAGCGAGGGCAGCTTCTTCATTGTCGGTGTGGCCCGTAATGGTCACGGTGAGACCGGGATTGTCTACCAATATGTCGACCACCTTATCGATGGTGCGCTCCGCGGCAGATACCACTTCGGCTTGGTACTGATAAAAATAGACGTCAATTTCCGCGACCTTCTCCGCAGGCGACATCTCATCCGTGAGCTGAGGAGAGCCCGAGAAGATCACCTTGCTCTCGGGGATGCGGTCGCTCGCACAATTGCAGCTTTCGCCCGGCTTTACGGGCTCTACTTTCACATCGTCAATGAAGTAGTAAGCCGCGGCGATCTGCCCGTCCTCTTCGTACTTTTCCGGGAGGTCCATTTTCAGGGTTTTGGTGCGGTCATCCGTTTCAAAGTTGCCGATGGTGATGTATTTCTCCTTACCCGCTGCGCGGTAAAGGGTGCAGAATTCCCACCAGCCGTCGCGGTCATCCACAAGGTCATTGTAGTCAGAATAGATCGGACTTGATGCCGAGAGGTTTACGGCCGATTTTGAGCTCGGAGCGCTCTTGTCGAGTGATGCGCTGAGGTTATTGGAGGCATACCGCGAACGCTCGGCAAGGGATGCTTTGAATTTCACGCAGTAGAGTCCGCGCTCTTCGAGGGGACGCTTGAGCTGGGCCTGAATATAGGATCGGGTCAGCTTACCGCGGTAGGCATAGGTGATGAGTCCCGCGTAGCCGTCGCCGTCTGCGGGCTCGGCGCTTCCGTACATATTGTCGGGAATGGCGATGTACCTGCTGCGCACGTCTCGCGCGTAGAGCTCAGATTTGGCTCCGGTGGGGTTGTCCCAGCCCTTCGCGAGTTCGAATTGCTCCTTGCGGCGGAGTCCGTCTTCGAACTCTTCAAAGCTTCCGTTGGGCACGAGGTTTTCACGGCCCTTCTTTTCTTGTTTTTCTTTGGAGGCCTCTTCTTTGCCCCCCTCCTTGTCTTTTTGTGCTTCCGCAAAAAACGGGAGGAAAAATGCGATGGTCAGGGCGAGAATTGCCGATGAGAATTTATTCATGTCGAAAGGATTTTACGGTGTCGATAAAGATTTTCACATGTTCGGGAGATGTGTCGGGATACACGCCGTGGCCGAGGTTGGCTATATGGCGGTGCCCTCCGAATGCCCGAAGCATATCGGTGGTGGCTTTCACAATTTCCTTGCCGTTTCCGTAGAGGGCCGCCGGGTCAAGGTTTCCCTGAAGGGTGCGGTTCGGGCCCACGGCTTGGCGCGCGGCCTCGGGCGGGGTGTTCCAATCGACCCCCACGGTGTGGCAATTCAGGGCCGCCAGATCGGCATAGGAGTAGTGCGCCCCTTTCGAGAAGAGGGTCACGGGCACGGTGCCGTTCAGGGCATCGCAAATGCGCTTCAGGTAGGGGATGCAGAAGGTGCGGTAATCGGCCGGGGAGAGAATACCGGCCCAGGAATCGAAGACCTGCACCAGGTGGGCGCCCGCATCAATCTGTGCGCGGAGGTAGACGATGGTGCTTTCGGTAATCATATCCATCAGTCGGTGCGCGAGGTCGGGGCGCTGCACGATGAATTTCCGCGCTGTCGAAAACGTTTTGGACCCGCTGCCCTCGGTCATGTAGCAAAGGATGGTAAAAGGCGCTCCCGCAAATCCGATAAGCGGCACCCTACCGCCCAGCCCGTCGAGGGTGAGGCGTATGGCCTCGTACACATAGCCGAGGTCCTCTGCCTTTGCGGTGCGAATGCGGTCAAAATCGCGCTCGTCACGCACAGTATCGCGAAAGAGCGGGCCGCGCTTCTCGACCATCTCGTAAGGCAGGCCCATGGCCTCGGGTATCACGAGAATGTCTGAAAAAATGATGGCCGCATCCACACCGAGCAGGTCTACAGGCTGGATGGTGACTTCCGCAGCTTTCTCCGGGGTTTCTACCAATTCCTTAAATCCCGAGAGGGAGGCGCGCACGGCACGGTACTCGGGTAGGATTCTCCCCGCCTGGCGCATCAGCCATACGGGGGTGCGCTCGGTGCGCTCTCCGCGCGCGGCGCGGAGCAGAAGGTCATTTTCGGGTTTTTGCAAGGACATTGAAATTACAAAGGCCCAAAATTAACAGAATATTCTGCGACCGCCGAGAAAAAAGGCGGAAGCATATATCCTGACGCCGTATTTCCAGCCGTTTCTCAAAAATCCTACCTTGCAAAACCGAAACAAACTCACTGAAAAATGAAAGGCCGGCTGAATTGGGGCATCATGGGTGCAGGCATCATCGCCGATAAAATGGCCCGCGCCGTTGAAGGCGCAGACCGTTGCACCCTGACTGCCGTGGGGTCAAAATCACCCGAACGGGCCCGCATTTTTGCCGAAAGGCACCCCACGGCTACCCCGTGCACCTATGAAGAACTCGCGGCCCGCACCGACATCGACGTGGTGTATGTCGCGACCACGCACAATTTTCATTTTGAAAACATCGCTGCCGCTCTCAAGGCCGGAAAACACGTGCTCGCCGAAAAACCGATCACGGTGAATGCCGCAGAAATCCGAAAACTCAAAAAAACGGCAAACGAGCGCGGCCTCTTTTTGATGGAAGGCATGTGGACACGGTGCCTGCCTGCGGTAAAAGCACTCAAGCAAAACCTTCAAGAAGGTGCGATCGGCGAAGTAAAAGCCGCACAAATCTCCTTCGGGAACAATGCCCCGGACCGGTACCGAAATCGGCTGGAGAGCCCCGAACTCGCCGGGGGCGTGACCCTCGACATGGGGGTATACCCGATTTCTGTGGCCTGCCACCTCATGGGCTCCCTTCCGGAAAAAGTGCAGTCCATGGCGCATATTTGTGAAAGCGGTGTTGACGATACCGCGCACTACCTGCTGAGGTTTTCCGCGGGAAGATTCGCATCACTGTCGGCGAGCTTCAACCTGAAAAAGGACAATGTGGCCCACATATACGGCACCAAAGGCCGGATCACCATGCCCGACTTTCACCAAGGCGATCACTTCGAAATTTCACTTTACGGAGAGGACAATTAAATCGCTACGACCGAAACGGTGCAGCCCCATCAAAACCCGAACGGATTCGTGCACGAAGTGGAGGAAGTGCGCGACTGCATCGCCGCGGGTCTGACTGAGAGCACATTGATGCCGACAGACGAAAGCATTGCCATCATTGAAATTATAGACGGCATGCGCCGTGAGTGGGGCCTGAAGTATCCGTTTGAATAGTCGGAAACTTGAATATTCGGAAACCGCCTTGACCAAAAACACAAAGGCCGCCGCGATGATCGCGGCGGCCTTTGAAAACCAACAGTAATGGTGATATCAAAAGTTGAAAGCGACTTTCAGTCCGA
>PXBH01000193.1 GCA_003565555.1 Cryomorphaceae bacterium
CTTTCGGCCGTGATGAGGGTAAGTTCGTAGATTCCGGGTTCATCAATGCTGCCTTCGACAACGGCATCAACCCCGATGGTATCTCCCTGAAAAATCCAGGTGAAAACATCGGCCGTGCCCGAGGACACAGATTCTGCGATAAAACCGAGGTCGGCACAATTTCCCGTTTGTTGGGCCGTAGCTGCTGCCGTGACTTCCGGCGGCGGCGGTACGGTCAATTCGAAGACGACCGTATCGGCGAGGTTGCAGCTTTGCGGATTCAGCGAAATCAGGGTGACTTCGTAGGTACCCGGTTCTCCGTAAAGGTGTTCGAGGGCCGCCCCGCTTCCGATATTTTCATCGCCGAAATCCCAAACCGCTTCCGTAGCCCCTGTGCCGTTATCGGCAAAAGCCACCGTGCCGTCGATGCATATGTCCACCACTTCCCCTGTGGGGTCGGCCACCACGTCCGCATAGGCCGGGATGTCCAGTTGCACGGTATCTGCAATCTGGCAGGCCTCATTGAATACGCTGAGGGTCAAAGTATAGTCTCCCGGTTCGGAAAACTGATGGCTCGGTTCGAAATCGAAATAGGTCGTGCCGTCACCCATATCCCAGGTGTACACCAAAAAGGTATCCGTAGGGGAGGTGAGGTTGATCAGATCGAGGCTCAGATCTTCACAGTCGTAAATGTAGTCGAAAGCGGGTTCAAAATCGAAAGGCTCACCCACGGTGATAAACATGCTTACCGTATCGCTGAAGTTACACGAAGTGCTGTCCAAGGCGATAAGGAGCACCTCATAGACTCCTGTTTCCATGTAGGTATGGGAGGGATTTTCTTCCTCACTTACGGGACTGCCGTCGCCGAAATCCCAGATAAAGTCCGTTCCCGTGCTGTAGTTTTCAAAGTTGATTTCGTGGGGGATACATCCTACGGGATTCGGCACTGCCCCTGCTGCCAGCGTGGTACTGATGGAAAAGTCGATTTTGAATACACCGATATCCCAGCCGCCGCTTTGCCCTTCCGACCAGGCCCCGGGGGTGCCGGTCATACTCCCCGAGCCCGAGCATACGCCCTGGTAGATCACTCCTTTTCGGTCAAAACGGCTGGTCCCGCCGTCCACGTGCGATCCCGGTCCCCGCGTACCGAAGATAAGTTCTTCGAGGTTTTCGTCGAGGACGGCAATGTAGAAGGAGCCCGCTGAGAAGAGGGCATCATCGGTCAGGAGGTCTCCGCCGACCGTTCCCGCGTTGTACATACTCATGTAGGAACGTCCGCAGAGGTCTACCATAAAGGCCACGAGCGCCCCGCTGTTCTCTGCAATTCGCGCACTGTGTGTCATTTCCGTCAGGTTATTGTTGAATCGGGTCACGAATGCCCGCCCTCCCGTATCGTAAGCTCCGTCGGTCACGGGCCAGTCGCCGAGCGAGATGCCGTATATGCTTACGCCCGTATTGTTTTGGTCAATGAAGAAGGCGTAATCGTTGCCGCTTGTACCGGCAAAGGTGCCTTTGACAACTTCGCTTGCATCGGCATTGAGCTCGATGATGAAGGCGTCGAAGCCTCCGTCCTTATCCGCTTGGTACCCGCCCTCCGGCATGGGAAAGTCGTTGCTGTCGGTCATTCCCGATACCAGCACATTTCCGTTGTCTTTTACGCGCAATGCGCTGCAATTGTCACCGCTGTTTCCTCCCATGTAGGTGCTCCATTCGAGGGTCGACATATTGGGGCTGAGTTTGAACACCACGCCGTCAGAGACACCCAGCAGGTCCGTTTGCACGGCATTCCCTGACACGGGAAAATTATTGCTCCGTGTCGCGGTAGCCACATAAGCATTGCCGAAGGCGTCCGTCACGATTTCTCCTCGGAACTGATCGTGTCCGAAGCTGCTGGTATTGTTGCGGCCGTCCGTCCCCGATCCGCCGATGTAGGTGCTTCCTGTCAGGGCGGTTCCGGTGGCGTTGAAGCGTGTCACATAAATGTCTACATTACCGCCGTAGTAGGGTTGTGCCGCATTGGCCGTTACCGGAAAATCTGTGGACTCCGTGGTGCCGAATACGTAGAGATCGCCCTGATTGTTGGTCACGGCAGAGTGGGGGTAGGTAGGAGAGCTTCCCCCGAGATAAGACGCCCAAACCAGGTCAGTGGCGTCCGGAGTGAACTTGGTGAGCACCGCTACGGTTGTCGATTGGGAGGTCTGAAAGGCGCCCTCAGTCACGGGGTATTGCGTATTGCCGAAGGAGATGGCGTGGGTGAAAATATTGCCCTCCAAATCGTACGTGGCTCCGTGGCCGAAATTATTGCCGGCTGTGGTGCCCGAGAGCGTGGCACCCACCAGTACCGGGTCGATGATCAGGGGCAGGTTGCGGTCATACCCTTCCGGAAAATCAAAGGAGACTGTGGTTCCGTTGAGGCGGTAGGTGCAAGGTACCGCCTCGGTACGCCCGTCGATTTCCTGCCAAGCCAGCGGGATGTGCTCTTCCAAAGTGCCGAGGGAAGTGTGGAGCAGCAGCTTTCCGTCGGAGGTGGTGATCCGGTCCAGTCCGCTGTAGGCCATGCGCACCAGATCGGGATCGGCGCCGGGATCTACGATGATGTCATACTTCAGCGCACCTTTTTTGCTTTTGGTTTCCAGGTGGATACCCGGGTAGAGATTTTCCGTATACACCCCGCCGTAGAGCGGTACCCTTCCTTTATGTCTTTGCGGATCATTGCCGATGAAGTAGTTGTAATAGGCTTCCTGCTTGTTTCTCCCGCTCGCCTTTCCGCCCTGTGCTCCAACAAAGCGCATGCGAAAGGCATGGTGATCCAGGGTGAGGTCGCTCGCCGTTTCGTGCAGGTCGCCGGCTTCGTGGCGGGCTTCAACGGGGCTGTAATCTGTGAGCAGGTAGGTGAAGCCTTCCGGCTCCAGGAAGATGTGCAGCGGCCCGTTGTGAAAATGAAACCGCGAAGGGTCGTCCCATTGGCCCATGTTTGGGATGAAGAAAGATTTTTCCGCGCTGTGTTGGTGGTTCGGTTCGGGATTGGCAGAAGTGTAAGGATTTGAATCAGCGTAGGCTAAGGCTGAGATGAAGAGCGCTATGCCTGCGGGGGCACAGCGTTTGAATAAGGTTGTCATTTGATCAGAGCGGATAAATTGTTCTGAAAAGTATTAAATATCTCCGACTTGATGAAGTTTACCGGCGCGGTGCCACGCGATTCCGGCTTTTGGGGAGTATGACCGGCATTAGCCTTGCCTTGCTCCGTCAGGGGTTTTCCGATCCCCGGTACCCGCAGGGAGCCCGTTCGAAAAAAAAACGCCCATGCATGGAATCCTATTTCCCGCAAGGACGGAGAAGCGCGCGCCGAAGGCTTTAGATTCTGCGTCGGCGCGGGTACCTGTTCCTCAGTACAAAAAAAGACGTGAAAGCATAAACCGGTGTGACCCCGCCGAATTCGTGCTGTCACGCCCTTCTCTGAATGCCTTAATGTTAGAAAAGGTGGCGCCGACGGCGCCACACCCAAAGCGTGAAAAAAGGAACATTAAGGTGTGACTCACCCATTGCACCCTGTCACGCCCTTCTCTTAATTCCCTTAATGCCTTAATGTTGGAAAAGACAGCGCCGTAGGCGCCTACCTTCATTGCGTAAAAAAAACATGAAGGAATTAAGGAACATTAAGCCCGTGACTCACCCATTGCACCCTGTCACGCCCTTCTCTGAATGCCTTAATATTGGAAAAGACAGCGCCGTAGGCGCCTACCTTCATTGCGTAAAAAAAACATGAAGGAATTAAGGAACATTAAGCCCGTGACTCACCCATTGCACCCTGTCACGCC
>PXBH01000045.1 GCA_003565555.1 Cryomorphaceae bacterium
CTTCACATTGGGTTTTTTTGTACACCATTGATTTCAATACGAGATAGTCACGAGCGGATGAGAACCGCCGGTTCGAACGGCGAAGCCCTCATACGCACCGCTGAAAGCGGACACTCGCGCATAATCCGCCGGAGCCCTCAAAAACAAAACCCGACGCAGAGGATGCATCGGGTTTTCATGGTATTGTTGGTTTTGAAAGTAATTTTTCACCGCGGGGCGGTAAATCATTTGCCGGACTTCGCCGTCCGAGGAGGGTTACCGGTTCTTCGAAACTTGGCGGAAAGCCGCATAAAGAATACACTGGATCAGGGGTGTGGCAAATAGGATTCCGATACCCAGAGCCAGAGCGCCCGCCAGTGCGATCAGGATATTCACGATGGCCAGCCCGAAAAAGCTCCACCAGTTTTGAGTGACCGCCTTCCTGCAGAGCTCCATCGCTTTCCAAAAGCCGATTTCGTGGTAGAAATACACGAAGGGAATAGCGATGAGGTAGGCCACGGCGAGGTAGATGCCCGGAATGACCAACAATATGATACCGACGGCAATCAGAACACCCGACACGATGGAGTACAGCATGAGCGGCAGAAAACGGTCAAATCCCTTGAAAAAGGTGCCGAATTCTATCTCCTCCTTGCTTTGAATCTTGTGGGCCGCGATAATAAAGCCCGCATTCAGCGGTCCCGCCAAAATGACTGTGGCGAGCGGGATCACCGCGGAAGCAATACCGATGATCAATACCACTACCGTGTACCCCACAAAGAGCCACAGCTCCTTCTTAAACATGTCAAAGCCTTCGCTGACGGCCAGACCGACGTCGAAGTTGTATCCGTTTTCGAGAATTTCCTCGGGCCTGCGCCATGCGTCGGGCTGAGATTCCGGAGTGTCCAGTATTTCCATGTTGCTGTGCGGTTTAAGTTTTTATGACAAGGTTCACCGTTCACCTGCCTCATTGCGCGGCCCTTCTCGGCTGCTCACCGCAGCGGGCGTGTACTCACGGCCTTGACCTGAAAGCAGACGCGGCAATTAAGCGAAAATCTGCGAATCCGACGCGGGTTCGGAAATTTTTTCCGAGAGGTAAAGAGCCCATGCCTCAGAAATACTGCTTTGAACTAATGATAATCAAGACAATGAAGGAAGGTCAGTGGGTTCGTTGATGCATTCTCTTCGCAAAAGCACTACGGCGCAATAACCGGACAAACAACCAAGGCACCCGAGAGGGGCAAAAAAGGCCGGAAATTGAGCAAAGCGGGTACAAGTCCGTAGGCAATAAAAAACCCCTGAAGCATGTACTTCAGGGGTTTGCCTGTGACCCGGGAGGGATTCGAACCCCCAACCGTCAGAGCCGAAATCTGATATTCTATCCAGTTGAACTACCGGGCCGCTCGCAGTGCTGCAAAGGTAAAAGGTTTTCCGATACCTGCGTGCTCATATTCGGCTTGTGCAACACCTTTTACAAAAGCCTCGGAAATTTTCAGGGCACCTGTCGCAGTTTTATATCATTTCCCGTTATTTTGCGTTAATTCTTCGTCACTACAATTACCCCTATACTTTGATCCGCACTTTAGTCTTTGCTCTGCTCGTTTTTTTCGGCGGGGTGCCTTGTGTCGGGCAGAACGCCTTAGGGTCTTGGACGGCCATGCTCAACTACACGCGTGCGACAGACCTCGCATTGCTCAATGAGGAGGTCTATGTCGCTACCGAGAGCGGTGTCTTTATTTACGACAAGCGCGACAACAGTACGCGCACCCTCACCAAGGTCAACGGCCTTTCCGACGTAGGTATCGTCTCCGTTACTGCCGCTCCCGCTCACGGCATCGTCTTGGTGGGGTATCGAAACGGTAACCTCGACATTATTCGCGGCCGTGAGATCACCAATTTCAGAGACATCAGAAACAGCACCCTTCAGGGTGACAAGGCCATTCGACATGTCGAGCCGGGACCGCAGTTTATATACATTTCTACGGGCTTGGGCATCCATGCTTTCGATCCTGAGCGGAGGGAAGTGCGCAATACGTACCGAATTACGGCAACCGAAGATGTGTCCGTAAATACCGTCTCGGTGCAAAACGACACCATCTGTGCGGCCACGGATGCCGGCCTTTATCTGGCATCGCTCAACGATGACCTGACGATTTTTTCCAATTGGCACATCGACCTCAGCACGCCGGATCCCTTCGGCAATGTGCGCCACTGCGTGCTCTCCGGCGGAAATAAGGTGGGCAACTTCCCTGACGCCTCCCCGCCGGGCCTCTATGCGGGCCGCCCTGACGGCACCTGGGAATCGCTACTTGCCGCCTCCGACATCGGCGACTTGCGGCGCACACCGGGCGGGGTGATTCTCAGTACAACGGGTTCCGTGCAGCGCCGCGGGCCGGGAGGGGAGGGAGTCACGGCCAATTTCACCGCCTACAACGGAATAACTGCACGGCCCAATGCATCCCTCTCCGATGATGCGGGGATTATTTGGTCTGCAGACAATGACAACGGCTTGGTGCGTCGCGACGAATCCTCGGCATTCGAGTTTATTGCACCGGACGGCCCCGGATCGAACGGTTGCTTTCGGCTTACCCTTGCTCAGGGAGAACTCTGGGTGGCGTCCGGCGCACCCCAAAGGCCCGGGGTGTGGCGTAACGGCTACCGCAGAGACGGATATTACAAATACAGCGGAGGGCGCTGGACCAACTTTACCCGAGATGTCATGCCCATTTTCGACGATGAACTCTTTTTCGACATCCCCGAGGTCTTCCGGTTTCCCGGAAATGAAGAGCGCCTCATGGTGGGCTCGTGGTACAGCGGAGCCATCGAGGTGAATGACGGAGAAGTTACAGCGCACTTTAACGAGGAAAACAGCAGCCTTACCGGTTCTGATTACACCAGAAGCGACGGGAAGGAGTGGATCGCCGCCTCGGGATTCAGCATGGACGACAACGGCGATCTGTGGATGGTCACCGTGCGCTCTGACAATCCGCTCTCCGTGTACCGAAGCGACGGCACTTGGCAAAACTTCCCGATCAATACCACCCGCAGCGATGCCTGCATCGGCCAAACCATTACCCGCGACGGGAACCATTGGATTGCGGTCAACAGGCAGGGCATCCGTGTCTTTGACCCGGAAGGCGAAAATACCCGAACCCTGATCGCACAAACGGGCAACGGAGGCCTGCCCTCCAATGAGGTGTATGCCGTAACCGAAGATTTGGACGGCACGGTATGGGTGGGCACCGCTGACGGTATCGGGGTATTTTTTTCTCCCTTTGACATTTTCTCCCAAAATCCGAGCGATGCCCGCCCCATCATCGTAGAGCAAGACGGCATTTTTCAACCCCTTTTCGAGAACCAACTCATCAGCTGTATTACCGTAGACGGCGCCAACAGGAAATGGGTGGGAACCTTCGGCTCGGGAGTATTTCTGATCTCGGCTGACGGGACAGATGAAATCCACCGCTTCACAGCGTCTAACAGTCCTTTGCTCAGCAATATTATCAACGATGTAGCCGTTGATAACGCCACCGGAGAGGTCTACATCGCCACGGAAAACGGACTCATGACATACACTTCGGATGCCACCGCAGGCGGCTTTCAAAATGCGTGCACTACGGTGTTTCCCAACCCCGTTCGCGAGACCTACAGCGGCCCTGTAACCATACGCGGACTCATGCGCGACACCGAAGTGCGGATCACCGATGTGCGGGGCAACCTGGTAGCGGCGATCACCTCGGCGGGCGGAACGGCCGTGTGGGACGCCAAGAACCGAAACAATGAGCGCGTGGCTACCGGCGTTTACTTTGCCCTGTCTTCAGATCCTGACGGTGAGAGCACCTGTGTCAGCAAAATTTTGGTTATCAAGTAGCACGAAATGGAGGTCACCACGGAAGGGATTGTCCTTCGCCGCTTGCCTTATACCGACAGTGCTTCCATCCTCACGGTGTACACCCGCAAGTTCGGAACTACGGCCTTCATGGCCCGCGGTATTTCCAAAAAAGGCGGTCCCGTGAGCAAATCAGCCCTTGCCCCGCTCACGCCGGTGGAGGCGGTCTGCACCTTTAAGGAGAACAGAGAAATGCAAACTTTGCGCGGGCTGCGGGCGCGAAACGGGCTCACCTTTTTCGGCGAAAGCCCCCAAAAGGCAGCCGTGGCCATGTTCCTCGCTGAGGTGCTCTTCAAAACACTGCGCGAGGAAGCCCCCGATGAAGAACTCTTCGACTTCACCGACGGAGCCGTCGCGTACTTCCTCAAGACGCCTTTCGAGGCACATTTTCACTTGGTCTTTCTCATGCACCTCACGCGGTATTTCGGGTTTTTTCCTTCCGGAAAATACGGGCCCGAATCGCCCTACTTCGACCTCACGGAAGGCAGCTTCACCGATCGGCCGCCGAGGGAAGGAGAGGGGCTCGACCCGGAACGGGCCGCGGGCTTTTACGGCCTTTGCATGACGCGCTTCGGAGAGAAGCCCTCAGGCTTGGACAATGCCCGTCGCCGCCGACTGCTCGCAGATCTTATGCACTACTACCACCTCCATCTCGAGGGTATGGGAAAGATCAAATCCCTGGACGTACTCACCGAAGTGTTTAGCTGATGCGCGGCGCAAATCCTGCATAAGGCTATCTTTGCACGAAAACCGAACCCGCACGCTGATGAAGTTCTCCGAAACAATGCCCTTTTTTGCACTGTTTGCGCTTTTCGGCTGCAGCCAAAACACGGAACCCGACATGCCCCAAACTCCGCAAGCCGCTAAAAAACCCCAAACTTTTGAAAAGCACGGAATCTCGTGGACCGACGATTACTTCTGGCTCAGAGAGCGTGAGAATGAGGAAGTACTCGACTACCTCCGTGCGGAAAATGACTATACCCGCGCAGCCCTTGCCGATACGGAAGACCTGCAAGATGTGCTCTTCAATGAAATGAAAGGCCGCATCAAAGAGGATGACGCCTCTGTACCTTATACCTTCAACGGCTACAGCTATTACACGCGATATGAGACCGGAAAAGAATACCCCTTTCACTGCCGTAAAAAATCGGGAAGCGATGAGGAGGAAATTATGCTCGACGTCAATGAGTTGGCAGCGCCTTATGCCTACTATTCTGCCGCCGGCCTTTCCGTAAGTGAAAACAACAAGTACCTGGCCTTCGGGGAGGACACCCTGAGCAGACGAATTTACACCCTTCGGTTTAAAGATTTGGAAACAGGTGAGTTTCTTCCGGACGAAATACCCGGTGTTACGGGGAGCGCCGTCTGGGCGAAGGACCATTCCACGGTATTCTACACCAAAAAGGACCCGGAAACCCTCCGCGCCTTTGAAATTTTTCGCCACAAGTTGGGCACACCCGCAGCGTCTGACGTCTCGGTGTACCGAGAAGATGACGACACGTTCTACGCCTATGCCGTGAAATCAAAGTCTCGGGATATGATCATGATCTCTTGCAAGAGCACCATGACTTCGGAATGGCACTTTTTGCCGGCAGATGAGCCGAACGGCCGATTCAAAGTCATCCAACCGCGGCTTCGGGGCCTCGAATACGACGCGGAACATTTTGATGACAAATTTTACATTGTGAACAACCGTGACGCACAGAACTTCAAGCTGTCTGCCGCCCCTGTTTCGGCTCCCGGACTCGAACACTGGAAGGATGTGATTCCGCATCGCACGGACGTGCTTCTGGAGGGGATCGAGGTATTTCGCAACTACCTCGTTACCGATGAGCGGACCGAGGGCCTCACGCGCATCGTGGTGCGCCCTTGGGATGATGCGGAAGACATCCGTCAAATCATTTTTCCCGACCCGGCATACATGGCCTATATTTCGGTAAATCCCGAATTCGACACCGAACTCCTGCGCTACGGCTACACTTCCCTCACTACGCCGAACAGCACCTTCGATTTTAATATGCGCACCCGGGAAAGCACCTTGCTCAAACAGCAAGAGGTGCTCGGCGGCTTCATTGCCGATGAATATGTATCGGAGCGCATTATGGTGACTGCGCGTGACGGCGCCGAGGTTCCGGTGAGCCTTGTTTACCGAAAGGGATTTAAAAAAGACGGCACAGGCCCGCTCCTCCTCTACGGATACGGGAGTTACGGAAACTCCATGGACGCATACTTCAGCGCTGCGCGGCTCAGCCTCCTCGATCGGGGGTTTGCCTTTGCTCTGGCCCATATCCGCGGCGGCGAAGAAATGGGGCGCCACTGGTATGAAGACGGAAAGCTGCTGAACAAGAAGAAGACCTTCTATGACTTTATCGACTGTGCGGACCACCTCATTGAGCTCGAATACACGAGTCCCGACCGGCTTTTTGCAATGGGCGGAAGTGCGGGCGGTCTGCTGATGGGTGCCGTGATCAACATGCGTCCCGAACTGTGGAAAGGCGTGGTGGCGCAGGTCCCCTTTGTGGATGTGATCAACACCATGCTCGACAAGACCATTCCGCTGACTACGGGCGAATACGACGAGTGGGGAAACCCCGAAGATGAGGTGTATTTCAGGTATATCCAAAGCTACTCGCCTTATGACAATGTAGGGGAGAAAAACTACCCGAATATGCTGGTGACTACCGGCCTCCACGACTCGCAGGTGCAGTATTGGGAGCCGGCCAAATGGGTGGCCAAGCTGCGGGATATGAAAACCGATGACAACCTGCTGCTGCTCCACACCGAAATGACTACAGGCCACGGCGGAGCTTCAGGGAGGTTTGCGCGGCTCAAAGAGGTCGCTATGGAATACGCTTTTCTGCTGATGCTTGCTGAGAAGAGGACAGACTGAGCGTCCTCAGCCGCGGTCAGGAGGTCGGTTTATCCTCGGTAGTTTCGCTTTCTTGCTCCGCAAAGCGCATATCGTCCAGCACAGCGCGGATTTCACGGATATATTCGCGCTTCTGAAAGTTCGGCGCAAACACGAATCCCGATACGCTCACCACGTAGTTTCCGTCGTCGCTTACTGTGGTGAGTGCGGTAAAGGGCCCGCCCATAAAGGCATTTTCAGTGCGCCACAGGCCGTCCGTGAGCAGGGTATAGCGGTCGTTTTTGTTCACGGCCCGACTGAAGGGCGGGAAGCGGTACTCCGTCGTCATGTATGAGCCCGGGTCGGGGCCCGGAACGTGGGTCCTGAGCACAGAATCCCGTGCGGCGAGAACCGCGGCCTCGGTCAGGCTTTTTTCCCCTGCATAGGGATAGCGAAACACAAAAAATCCCTGGGTGATGTCGTGTGCCACATTGCCTTTGTACTTCACGCGCTCCCGTTTGAGCCACACGAAGTTCCGCTTTTCTTTTGCGAGTTCGGTTTCCGTGGGGAAGTTCATTTCCAATCCGAATTTCTCACGCACCAAATCATTCATGTCGCGCTCGTTGAATCGGGCGTGCTTCTTTTTCAGCCGGTCGATCTCCGTTTGATCAATGATATCCGCGATGCGCGGCAGCTGCGTGCCCACCAACTCAAAAAAGTCTGCGCGGTTGCGGGTCTTCATTGTGAAGACCAATTGATGGCTGCTCCATTTGTCGCGGATTACTTTCACCCCTTCTTTCTCCGGGTCGATGTCCTCGCCGATTTCGACCTCCAAGATATTGCGGTGCTGCTTGAGCAGGTCACTCATTTGGTCGAGGCGAAAGCGCAGAAGGGAAAATCTGGGCTCAGCCTGGGGAAGCAGCGGCACATAGGCCTCTAAAATACTTCGCAGTGTATCGCCTTCAGGGCCGTCCCACAGTTCATCGGAGATCACCAGCATTACTTCACCCGAAGCACCGGAGTGGCGCGGCAATCTTCGTTTTTCTTCTTCGTCGCAGCCTCCCGTGAGGATGGTCAGTACCGAAAAAAGGAAAAAGAGAGCGCTGCGCGAAATCATGAAGCGGGGGGTATAATAAGTTTCTGTCCGGGCTTTAAGGCTTTGCTGCGGAGCCCGCTGTTGTGGTTGATGATATCGTTGGCGCTCACCCCGGGATACATGCGCGCGATGTCCCAGAGGGTATCGCCCCGTTGCACGGTATGGGTGCGGGTTTCTCCGGGTTCGGCCCCTGCCGCGGGCTTCGCTTCGGGCACAACCTTTTCGTTTTTTGCGCCCGCATCCGCGGTTGCGGCTTGCGGGGTACGGGTCACGGTTTTCCTGATCTCCAGGCGCTGGCCCGGATATATTCTGTTGCCGCGAATATTGTTCCACTCCCGCAGCGAGGAGAGGGGTACACCATACCGTTGTGCAATCACGCCGAGAACCTCTCCGCTGCGCACCACGTGCACTTCCGTGATGTCTTCATAGATTTTGCCGCTCACTAGTTGCGGACCCGGTTCGGGCATTTCATAGAGGCTGTCTGCATTGGCAAGGAATTTACCCACTGCAGGCACCGGCAGGTATACGGGCACGCAGTCTTCCGTTTCGGGCACGATGTTGCGCTTCAGTGAGGGGTTCAGCACTTCCAGAGATGCCACGGAGATATCGGTCACGGCGGCAATCTGATTGAACGTCGTTTCCCGACAAATGTGCACGGTATCTGTTTCTGCGTAGAAAAAAGACGGCATGGCCGGGTAGATGTTGTGGTCTGAGGCGTAGTTCATCACATAATTCACTGCGATAAATGCAGGCACGTAGCTCCTCGTTTCGCGCGGCATATAGGGCCTCACCTCCCAATAGTCGCGCTTTCCCCCCGATCTTCTGATGGCTTTATTCACATTGCCCGGCCCCGCGTTGTAAGCGGCGAGCACAAGGTTCCAATCTTCGTACATGCCGTAGAGGAAGAGCATGTATCGGCATGCCGCCACGGTACTCTTGATCGGGTCGCGTCGCTCGTCGGTATAGGTGTCCACGTGAAGGCCGAACATTTTTCCCGTGGGGTACATAAACTGCCAGAGGCCGGTGGCGCCCACCCGGGAGCGTGCATTCGGATTGAGTGCAGACTCCACAACTGCCAGGTGTTTCAGCTCCAAGGGTATGTCGAACATGTCGAGCTTTTCTTCAAAGAGGGGGTAATAAAAGGCAGCCAGGCCCAATACCCGTGAAGTTACGTCTCGGCGCTGCTCGGTGTACAGCTTGATAAAGGCTTCCACCGTTTTGTTGTACTGCAGGTCAAAAGGAGTTTGGGCATTGAGGTGTGTAAGTTTCTCGGCCACGGCTGCGGCATCATATCCCGGTATGCTGTCCCATCGGAAGCCGTGTACGTTCAAGCATACGGAGTCACCCTCAAATCCCTGCCAATCGAGACGTTCTTCTGCCCACAAGGCATCCATGGCGGCAAGCACGGGGTCATCGGGAAGGATGCGGGGTCCCGTAGTGTCTTGCTGAGCGATACGGGAAGAATCTCGGTCTGTCGATGCTTGGAAAGGTGCGGCGACGGCCGTTGAGCAAAATGTGCTGATAAACAGGATAAGTATTTTCTCGGCGCGGTTCATTCGGGGGGCTTAAAGGAATCTTCTTCCGTTACGCTAATTTCGGCAAAAGGGTTGAAGCGGAGCGAAGATTTAACAAAGGGTTATTCACCCGGGCCTGCTCAAGACTTTTCTACCCTTCTTTTTTTGCTAACGCGCGGCGCTGCATTAAGTTGTGCGCAAAAGATAAAAGGTCTTTCTCATTGAAAGCTTTTGCAGAGAACTGAGCGCCGAAAGGGAGGCCGTTTTCGGGGTGGGTAAAAAGCGGAAGAGAGACAGCCGGGATCCCGGCGAGGTTGGCGTGAACGGTGAAAATATCTTCGAGGTACATCTTGATAGGATCTTCCGTATTCTCACCCAGCTTGAAAGCGGTATGCGGTGTAGTGGGCGAGAGGAGCAGGTCATACTGCTCCAGAAGGGCGTCCGTTTTTTCTTTGAGAATGCGCCGCACCTTTTGACCTTTGGCGTAGTAGGCGTCATAGTATCCCGAACTGAGCACAAAAGTTCCCAGCATAATCCTTCGCTTTACCTCTTTACCGAACGCTTCGGAGCGGCTCTTTACGTAAGTCGAATCGATATCGGTGGCTGCTTCACTTCTGTAGCCGTAATGAATACCGTCATAGCGCGACAGGTTAGAAGAGGCCTCTGCCGTGGTCAGCACATAGTACGCGGGCACAAGATATGCCAGTTCTTCAAGGTGTACGGGTTCTACGGTGTGCCCCGCCCCCCGCAGTTCATCGATCAGTGTAAGGTGTTGCTTTCTGACTTCGGGGTCCAAGGCGTCGTTGTCGATACATTCCTCGATGTACCCGATTTTCATGGGCGCGGAGTCACGCTCGCCTGCGTAAGCTGTTACCGGAGCGGAAGCAGAGGTGGAATCCATCTCGTCTTTTCCGGCAATGACTTCGAGGATGAGTGCCGCATCCGAAACGGAACGCGTGATGGGACCGATTTGATCAAATGAGGATGCGAAGGCAATGAGCCCGTGTCGGCTTACCCGTCCGTAGGTCGGTTTGAGCCCCACGGTGCCGCAGAAGGATGCCGGCTGACGAATAGACCCGCCTGTGTCACTGCCGAGGGCCGCCAGACAGCAGCCCGCGGCAACAGCTGCAGCACTACCCCCGGAGGAGCCGCCGGGCACATATGCGGGATTGAGGGGATTTTTTACCGGCCCGAAAGATGAATTCTCGTTGGAGCCGCCCATGGCAAATTCGTCGCAATTCACACGGCCGATGAATACAACATCCTCGTCCAGCATGCGCTGCACCGCTGTGGCGCTAAAAAGCGATTGAAAATTTTCGAGAATTTTTGAGGCTGCTGATACTTTACGGCCTGCGTAGCAAATATTGTCTTTGAGCGCCACAACCATTCCGGCCAGCTTCCCGGCGGTGCCGGCAGCTATTTTTTTCTGAACGGATTCGGCCCTTTCACGCGCCTCCGCTTCGAAAGTTTCAAGAAAAATGTTGAGTTCGCGTGTCTCTTCGATACGCTTGAGGTAGTGCTCGGTAAGTTCGGGCAGGGTGAACAGCCCCTCGTCAAGTGCGCCCCTGATTTGGGCCAGGGAAGTGTACTCCTTCACGGCTCTGTGGTCTTGAGGGTTTTCACTCCTTATTCTTGTCCTCGGGAAGGTTGTCGTCCTTGGTGGCGTCTTTAAACTCTTTCATACCGCGACCGAGGCCCCGCATCATCTCGGGAATCTTCTTCCCTCCGAACAGCAGGAGTATGACTACGGCGATCAGCACCACTTGGGGCCATCCGATCATTCCTAAAATCAATGCAAGCAACATGCTTTTCTTTTTTGCAAAAGTACTAAAATAAGCGGAGCCGCCCGCTTTACTGCCTGAAGATCCACAGTGCCGGATCTTGCTTTACAGGACCCGTTTCCGAGACTTTCCAAATCTCGAGGTGGGCTTCGGATTTTCCCGAACTTTCGTCAGTAAGCACCGTTCCCAGCACTTGCTTTACGTCCACCTGATCTCCCTTGCTCACGCGCACTTCCTTCAGGTTAGAATAAACGCTGCGGTAGGCGCCGTGGTTGATGATCACATTTTGTCCCGCTCCGGGAATGCTGAATACGCCCGAAACCGTTCCTTCAAAGACGGCCCGCACATCACTTTCTGCACCCGTGGCAATATCGATTCCGTTGTTGGGTACGGTGATCCCCGACAGCACAGGGTGGGGGTTGTTTCCGAATTTCGAAGTGATCACCCCGCGCTCCACGGGCCAGGGTAGCTTCCCCTTGTTTTTTTCAAAGTTTGCGGAAAGTGCGGCAGCCTCCGGTGTGAGGGCGTATATCCCGGCGTTGTCCTTTTTGGATGCGCGTATTTCGGCCTCGATGATGCGTTGTATCTCTTTGTTGAGTTTTTCACGCTGTCGTTCTTGCTGCTTGAGCTTTCTGAGAAGTGATTTTTCTTCCTGTTTCAATCCGCTTACCGACTGCTCCCGCCGCCGCAGGTCTTTGCTCAGCCCGTCGCGCTCTGCCTCCTCGTTTTCAATGAGCAGGTCTTTTTCATTGATGATCTTCAGAAGCTCCAGGTTCAGCGCGTTGAGGTATTCCTGTTTTTCCCTGATCTCGGTTGCTTGTTGTTCTCGGTATTTGGCAATCTGCCGCAGGTGACGAATGCGTTGGCTCGCCTGAAAAAAGTCGCTTGAAGCGAAGATGTACATCATTTTATCTGACGCGCGATTGCTGCGCTGTGCGTAGCGGATCATTTTCGCATAGTTTTCACGCAAGGCTTCGAGCTCTTTTTCGAGGGCTGCGTTTCGCTCCTTATTCTCCCTGATCCGCGTATTGTAAAGGCCTATTTCCCGGCGCAGACTTTGGATCAGGTCTTCACGCAGGCTGATTTTTCGGTTGAGCAGGGAGAGTTCGCCCTCCAGTTTGCTTCGGCTCTCTTGCTTTTCTTTGAGCAGGGCCGCCGTGACTCGAATTTCTTCGCTGATCCGGTCGCGCTCTTTTTGGAGGGCCGCTTTGTCCTGCCCCGAAGCCGAGATCACGGCCGCCAACAAGCCCGCGATAAGCAAGGCTGTTCTAGCGAAACGGTGTGTACTTCGCCGGGATTTTGAACGGATAGGTTTGCTGCTCATCGAGTCGAATGCGGGAGTAGGAGAGTTCAAATTTAGCGCTTTGATCGGGAGCGGAAGCGCGAATGGTGATTTTCATCGGGAGGAGCCGGCCTTCCGTTTCCCTGAAATCGTCGTAATCTACCTGCAGCGAGCGCCCGAAAGCGATGTCATCCACCTGGGAGCGAACCACCTTGAAATCACCCGGGCGGACGGTGTACCGCTTGATTATGAGATCTGAATCGTCGTACTTTTCTTTTGCCTTGCGGTATTTTCGCTGTTTGACTACCCCGAGCGCCGGAACGCCGTAGAGGTCTTCGGTCACTTCGATGGATTTACGCAGCTTTCTTCCGGTTTTGGTGGTGAGCATGTAGTTCAAACCATCTACGGATGCAACGTATTTTTCATCGGGATCAATTTGAATGGGATTGCCGGTAAGGATGTTTTGCACAAGGGAGTATTCTGCGTAATAGTTGATCATGCTGTCAAGCAGGTCGAAACCGCCGCGGTAGTAGGTGTTGTTGAGCTTATCGATGAATTTCAGGGAGTCCGGCCGGAGCAACACACGGGCGGCTTCTATACCGAGAGCCGGGGTAATGCTCATCCAGATGACCGAATCCGACGCCATGCGGAGATTGATCTTAAAAGAGCCGTTTTGTCCGGGGCTTTGCGCCCGTACAGCCATTTTTCCGTTTAGGGTGTAAAAGTCGAATGTATGCGCCTGAACCAATTCCATCAGCGCGTTCTCTCCGAGCGGCACCAGCGGGCTTTTCTCCAATACGCGCTTGGTTCTGCACCCCGAAGCGGCAATGAGTATGGCTGCAAACAACAGCCAAGTGCACCTGAAAGCAAACTTATTCCCCAAGGTCCTCACTGTTTATTTTTCGGAGGAGGCTTTCGGCAGCTCCGCCTTCGTCAAGCGCTTGCTGCCACCACCTTACAGCTTCAGCGTTTTTGCCCATCGCGCGCAGTACATCCCCGTAGTGCTCCAGCACTACCGGGTCGCGGTCTGCCCCGTTTTCGATGGCTTGTTCGATCCAGTACTTGGCATTGTGGTGGTTGCCCCGCATGTGTAATACCCAGCCGTAGGTATCTTGAAACGAAGCTTGATCAGGCACGAGGCTGTTGGCTTTTTTGGCCATGGATTCGGCCTTCTCCAGACGCTCGCCGCGCAGGGACAGATAGTAGGCGTAATTATTGAGCACCAGCGCATTATTCGGGTCGAATTCCAGGGCTTCCTCGTAGGCCCTGTCCGATTTTTCGTGCATCCCGGCGGCGTGGTAAGCGTCTCCGAGTGAAGTTTGAAATTGTGCCTCCAGCGCTTCATTGTCCACAATAAGCGCGCGCCCGGTGTTCAGGCGCTCGATGGCAGCATCCGGATCTTTGTTTTGGAGGTGAGCCGTGCCGTTGTACAGGTAGAATATGGGCTGCATCGGAAAGAGCTCCAAGGCAGCTTCGCTGTTTGCCAAAAGGGAAGGAATGTCGTTGAGGGCGGCATCAATGGTCAAAATTTGCTGCAAAATCGGAGGTCTGTTTGCATCGAGCTCCACGGCTTGAAGAAACTTCTCCCGTGCTTTTTCCGGATCGTCGAGGTTGTAGTAGATGTCACCTTGAATGGCATAGGATTTGGCTTCATCGGGATGCGTCCTTTCCATGGCTTCACCGAGCCCGATCACAAAATCACTCCTTTCCTCGAGGCTGCGCGAGGAGAGGTAATTCAGCAGGATATTCACTTTCACATCAATGCTGAGATCACCTGATTCAAAGGCGCGGAGGAGGTATTCTTCTGACTTTTCGCGGTTGCCCCGGTCTTCATAAAGCTCGAAGAGAGCCATGAGCACGGGTCCGCTTTCCGGGTCTTCGAAAAGCATGATTTCGTAAAGCTCCAGAGCCTCTTCGGAACGGCCCATGCGCTGAAGTATTTCGGCCTTCATGCCGTAATAGCGGGTCTCTTCGGGGTTGGCATCGATCAGGGCGATCACTTCTTTTAAGGCCCTGTCGTAGTCTTCTTTTTCGAGAAAGATGAGTTGCTTCTGAACGGAGATGTCTTCGTTGGGGCCGATTTTTTCGACAAGGTCGGTGTATATTTTCAGGGCTTCGTCGTACTCACCCTGGGCAGCCAGAAGGTTGGCCAGGTTGAAATAGTTGTCGTACTCCGCCGGTCGGGCATTTATAATTTCTTTGAACACCCGCACGCTGCTTGGAAGGTCACCCGTCTCTGCGTAGAGCTGCGCCAGAAAATGGGCATACCATACATTGTCACCGTCACTTTCTCTTGCTTCTTTTGCCAAACTAAGGGCCTCTCCGTAGCGACCCCGCTCGGCGAGAAGTTTGGCAATCTCGAACTTTACCGCTCCGCTGTGCGGATCGATACGCAGGGCCTCGTTAAAATATTTTTTGGCCTGTCCGTAATCGCCCAAAATTTTGGCTTTGTTGCCGTCAAAAAAGAGCTTCGTAAATTCCATCCGCTCTTTTTCATTGAGCGCTGTGCGTTCCTTTTCGGCTGAAGACGACTTTCCGCCTCCGGCCAGGGCACAGCCTGACAGCACGAGCGCCGCGAGTGCATAGAGCACGGCAGCAGTCCGGAACGGACCTCGGCAATAAACGGATAAAGAAGGGATGAAGGCGTGATTTCGAAAGCTCATTCCACGGTATTGTAGTCGCCCACACTTAATTGAAAGCGTGGCTTGCTCACTTTGGTGTGGCTTCCGATCATACTGTTTTCTATACACGCTGCGGTGATTTTTGTCTCGTTTTGCACGATGCTGTTGATTAAACGCGCATCGGTCACTGCACATTTTGTACCGATCGAGACATGGGGGCCTACCACGGAACCTGTGATCTTTGTTCCCGCGCCGATGTAGCAGGGCGGAATCAAGATACTATCCTCTACTTCAGCAGTCGGATCAACGGAAGATTGCGGGTATTTCAGGTCCAATACGCGGCCGTTGGTCTCCACTGTCACGGCGGGATTGCCGCAGTCCATCCATGCGTTTACCTTTCCCGGACCTAATTTTGCTCCCTTCTCCGTCATGCGTTTCAGGGCATCGGGCAGCTGATATTCACCGCCCTTCGTCACATTGTTCTCCAAGAGGTAGGCAATCTCTTTTGCCAGGTCCTCTCCGTTCTTAAAGTAGTAAATGCCGATCATGGCAAGGTCACTCACAAACACTTCGGGCTTCTCGATAAAGTCGGTGATGTTCCCCTCATTATCGAGTTTCACCACGCCGAATGCGGATGGATTTTCGATTTGCTTCACCCAGAGTACACCGTCTTTTTTCTCATCCAGACGAAAATCCGCGGTAAACAAAGTATCCGCAAAAGCGACAATCACTTTGCCCTTGAGGCCTTCCCTCGCGCAGTGCACGGCATGGGCCGTACCCAGTGCTTCGTCTTGGTAAGCAATATGGCCGCGCGCTCCGAGCTGCTCAGCCACCTGCAGGAGATGGTTTTCCGCCTCTTTGCCGAAGCGACCCGTGATGAAAAAGATGTTCTTCACCGGCTCGTCCACCATGGCCGCGAGGTCTTCCGCAAGGTGCTGCACGATGGGCTTACCCGCGACAGGTATCAGGGGTTTGGGAACGGTAAGGGTATGCGGCCGCAAGCGCTTTCCCATGCCGGCCATCGGGATGATAATGTTCATGATCAATCAGACATTTACACCCGTACTGCCGAATCCGCCTTGTCCGCGTTCGGTATCATCGAGTGTTTCGGTTTCTTTAAAAGTCACCTGCTCACAGCGGGCCGTTACCATTTGAGCAATACGGTCGCCGTCATTTACAATGACTTCCTTGGCTGACAAATTTATCAATAATACCTTGACCTCACCACGATAGTCGGCGTCGATTGTGCCCGGGGTATTGAGTACTGTGATGCCCTGTTTTAAGGCCAGGCCGCTTCGCGGGCGGATTTGGGCTTCCGTGCCCTGCGGCAAAGCCATGTAAAGTCCTGTGGGGATAAGCTTGCGTTCGAGGGGCCCCAACCTGACCGGGCCGTCCAGGTCGGCGTGCAAATCCACACCCGCGCTTCCGGGGGTGGCATAGGAGGGCAGGGGGTGTTTGGACTTGTTTACGATACGTGTTTCCGACATATCAATTGGTTTTTAAGCGTTTGAGTTTTTTCTCCTTGCTGATCACCAGTGTGGCATACGCAATGACCGCCGCCGCACCGGTGAGGTATTTCAGTGCCGATTCGAAGCCGATGAGCCGGTGTGCCCCGTAGAGCAGGGCTGCTGTTCCGGCGTATAGCGCAATGTCGCGCATTTCATAAGCGATGGGATTGTGCTTCTGCCCGAGGTAGTAGGAGAGGAGCATCATGGTGAAATATGCCGCCAAGGTGGCCCAGGCGCAACCGTAGTAGCTGAAATGCGGAATAAGAAGCACATTTCCCGCTATCGTTACACCGGCACCGGCGAATGCAATCAATGCGCCGTACTTGGTTTTGTCGTTGAGCTTGTACCAAAAGGAAAGGTTAAACACAGCACCGAAACAGAAATATGCCGCCAATAGGATCGGTACCACACCCTGCCCCTCGCGAAGCTTTTCTCCCACCATGAGCATGGCTACATCTAAGAAGCACAGGAGGGTGAGCGTGATGAATGACGCGGCAATCACGTAATACTTCATCACTTCGGCACGGGTGTTTTCGCTTTCTTTTTTTGCCAGAGAAAATATAAAAGGCTCTGCGGCAAATCTATACGCTTGAATGCCTATGCTCAGCAGCATGGCCACCTTATAGCAGGCGCCGTAAATCCCGAGTTGTGCGCGGGCATCCGTTTCAGAAAGGGGTGAAAGCCGAATGAAAAACACCCGGTCAAAAGTCTCGTTCACAATCCCCGCCAGGCCCAGGAAAAGGAGCGGCAATGCGTAGGGGTAAAGCTTGCGGGCCACATTTTTGTGAAATCCGAAAAACACATCGCGCATCCAAGGGGTGAGCAGGGCAAATTTGAACCCGCTGCTGATCAAATTTGCAACAAAAACGTAGCCGATGCCGAAATCGGGGTTGTAATAGGCAGCAATGAAGGAGCTCCCCGGAAGTGTCCCATTTTCAATCGCTTCGGGACAATACATCAGAAAAAAGAGGTTGAGCAGAATGTACAGGCCGATGCTGCCCAGGTTTACTGCCACGAAGGCCACGGGCTTATTGAGCAGCCGCAGCCGCGCGAAGGGAATGGTGGTGAGCACATCGAGCCCCACAATGATCCCGAAGTACAAGATATAATCGGGATTGTCCTCGTAGTGCAGGGCATCTGCTATGCCCGATACATTGGTGAGGGTGAGCAGGAGGAATACGGAGGTGGTGACAAAAACCGAGATGAACGCGGTGGAGAACACTTTGCTCCGCACTGCGCCCGGCGCCGCAGCTCCGCCGAAGCGGAAAAACGCCGTTTCCATCCCGTAGGTGAGAAGCACGATCAGGAAGGCCACCATCCCGTACAGTTCGGTGATGGCCCCGAATTCACCCGCACCGAATACCCTCGTGTGCAGCGGCACCAAGAGGTAGTTCAGCAGCCGGCCCGCGATGCTGCTTACGCCGTATACCGCCGTTTGTCCGGCCAGTTTTTTCAGCGGATTCATCGCGGTGTCAGGCAGGTTGAGAAAGGCTTATTCGAGGGCAAATTTTGGCTTTCTTTTTTCCAAAAATGCGGAGGTTCCTTCTTTAAAATCTTCGGAATCAAAGCAGGATGCAAAGGCCTCGATCTCCACGTTTGCGCCTTCCTCCGCGGCGTCTTCATCGCTGTTTACGGCGCGAATGGCGGCAGCCACAGCCGTGGGAGAGTTTACGGCAATGCGCTTGGCCAAGTCCGTGCAGGCTTCCGTGAGCCTGTCTTGCGGCATTACCCGATTGATCAGCCCTATGCGCAGGGCCTCATTCGCATCAATTTTCTTGGCCGAAAGGATAATTTCAAAGGCCGGTCCTTTGCCCACGAGCTTCGGAAGGCGCTGCGTGCCGCCGTAACCGGGAATGACGCCCAGACCCGTTTCCGGAAGGCCCATCACGGCATTTTCCGATGCAATGCGGATATGGCAGCTCATGGCCAGCTCCAGACCGCCGCCCAGGGCATAACCGTTGATGGCGGCAATCACCGGTGTGCCCATACGCGGGATCATATCGAAAAGCTCACGGTGTCCGGTGGCACTCAGCTCACGCCCTTTTTGTTTAGAAAAGCTCGCAAACTCCGATACATCAGCACCGGCCACGAAAGCCTTATCCCCCGCCCCGCTCAGTATTACCACACGTACTTTCGGATCGGCATCGGCCGCTTTCAGCGCGGCAGAAAGCTCGGCAATGGTCTCGATATTGAGGGCATTGAGTTTTGAAGGACGGTTCACGGTCACGGTGCAGATATTCCTGTCCCGATTCACCAAAATATTTTTATACGACATAGCAGGAGGTTTTATACAAAGGTAAAGGTATCACCCGAAATTTGCTTCGATGGCGTAATTTTGTCATTGTGAGAGCCAAAATTTTGCCTGCCGCATTCCTCCTTGCCTTTTCGGCAGTCTTTGCCCTTTCGGGAAAAGCGCAGCAAAACAGCGCTTACGGATGGGCCCTGAGTCCGCATGATACCCTGCGGGTGCTTATTTTCTTCGCGGAGGTGGAATACGACACTTCGGAAGATTCGGACCTCCACCCGGACGGTACTGACCTCTGGGCCGTGGGGGAGCTGCCCGCTTATGCCGATGAGCTCTTCGATCCCGTGTATCGGGAAAATCCCGAAGGTCGAATGACGCAGTATTACAGCGAAACATCCTTGGGAAATCTCGTTGTTTTGGGGGACTATTACCCGGAGTTGATTCGAATCAGGCACTCCGAGATCGGCAGTTCTCCCCACATTTTTATGCGCGAGTTGTCAAATCGGTTCGGGAACGATTCGGCATTTGTCACCCAAAGTGGACTCACCCCCAAGGATTTCGATTTTTGGCTTCCCTCGCCGGGAATAGGCAAGAAAAAAATTCCCGCTGCCGAAGGCTATGAGGGGGTGGACCATATCATGATCATTTTCAGAAACTATCACCGCATGCGCACCGACCACGGGCAGGCGGGCTCTACCTCGAATATCCGCATCGCGGGAAAGAGCGCTGACACCTATTCGATGTTCGGCGGGGGGCGGCGCTGGCCTTTCGGGGTCATGCGGCATGAGATCAACCACCTCTTCCTCGGCGGCAATAATTTCCACACGGGGGGAGGCAACAGTGCACGCTTCAGCAGCTATCAGCTCCATGTGCAGGGCGGATGGGCCATGATGGGCGCTGCCAACAGCAGCCTGCTGACCTGCTCGGGCTGGGACCGCCACCGCTTGGGGTGGAAGGCAGGGGAAAATGAATTTGCCGTGAGCGCCCGCGACGAAACGGGAAGGGAAGTCAACGGTGACCTCGATCCCGAAACAGACCCGGGCGGCATCTATATTCTCAGAGACTTTGTGACAAGCGGCGATGCCCTGCGCATTAAGCTGCCCTTCATCCCGAAGGAAGAGTTTTCGCAATGGCTCTGGATCGAAAACCACACCACGCAAAGGCTGAATGGTTCGCCGTTTGACGTGTTTCAATTCGAACACCACGACTGCGTGTCCAAAGCAGCCCCCGGGCTCTACGCGCTCATTCAGATCGATGCCGACCAAAAGACGGGGAGCAATATCTTCAATTCGGTGATGGCGGATTACCTCCGCCCCGTGCCGGCCAACGGGAATTACGACATCATCTGGGAAGACGAGCCCGTCCAAACGGAGGAGTACTGTGTGAACGGAGTGGCGTACAGGCCCTACATACTTCGAGAAGAGCGCGAAAACCCCCTGACGGGAAATCACGAGCAGGAATTTTCCTTTCGCGATGACGCGCCTCCTTTCGGGCTGATCACTTCCGAAGAAATGCTCGTGCCGATGACGCGGAGAACAGAGACGGGTTTCGCCCGAATGAATTTTTCGGGAAGCAGTGACCATGCCTTTTTCGAGGGCGGAGCGGAGCGGTTCGGAATCGGTACCAACCCTTCCTCAGCCAATGTACTGACCATGGTGAACAGCCGCCGCCCGCGAAAGCCCGATCCGAGAGACAACCGCACGGTATACCTCAACGGGATCTCATTCCGCATTTTGCAGACCTTTCCCGACGGGACGATCAAACTGGAGGTGCGCTTTGACGACACTGAGATCGATGCGCGCCGCAGGTGGTGCGCGCCGCACATTGTATTGAGCAACCATTGCGAACACGGCGCCGACCTTACGGTATCGGGAGAATTGGTTTTGGACCGCGGTGAAACGCCCGTTCGCCTCGACCGCCCGGACACCCTTTCGGACAGAACCCTGTCCTTCACAGATGCCACCTTGCTCCGTGTGAGCGCCGGTGCAGAGGCGGAAACCGAAGGCACCGTTGAACTGCGCGCAGACAGCCGCGCAGTATTCGAAGCCGGCAGCCGCTACACCATGCTGCGCGGTGCCCGTACGGTGCTCAGAGACAGCAGTACCGTACACTTTAAAAGGGGTGCGGTGTTTTCGGGCAAGGGCCGGTTCAGGATCGGTCGGGGTGCGCGGATATACTGCGAAGATGAAGAAACATACGTGGCTGTGCGTCGCCGCACATGCCACAAGCGCAGGGTGATTTCAGGCCTGCGGTAACCACACGAAGAATCTGCTGCCTTCTCCGGGAGTGCTTTCAAAACGAATGGTACCGCCGCTGCTTTCGGCAATGTTTTTGGCCATGGCAAGACCGAGGCCCATACCGCGGGATTTCGTGGTGAAGTTGGGCATAAAAATGCGCTCTCCGGCTTCGGGATCAATTCCGGTGCCGTTGTCGCTGACCGTAACCAGATATCCTTTGCCTTCCTTTCGGAGGCTCACTTCTACCCATCCGCGCCTCGTCTCGGGAATGGCCTGAACAGCATTTTTTATGAGGTTGTTGAATACGCGCATCAGTTGATCTTTGTCGGCGGTGACCGGAGCGGGTCCCTCCGTTTCGGTCTTGAGTGCTATTTTGACCCGCTCGAAGTTTGAAAACAGGGCCACGGTATTTTCCAATATTTTACGCAGTGAGACCGTCTCTTGCTTGGTGCTCGGCATTTTTGCGAAGTTTGAGAAAGCACCTGCGATTTCTGCAAGGGAGTCGATTTGCTCGATCAGGTTTTCGGCCAATTCTCGGATGCGTCCGGGGTCTACCTCTTCGCCCATGCTTGTGGTGCGTTGCAAGTGCTGAATGTTGAGCTTCATAGGGGTGAGCGGATTTTTGATTTCGTGGGCCACCTGTTTCGCCATTTCGCGCCAGGCGGATTCGCGCTCCGAGCGGGCCAGGAGCTCCGCCTTGTGTTCAAGTTCGGCTACCTTGTTGTTGTACTCTGCGATCAGCAGTCCTATTTCGTCATTTCCGGAGTATCCCAGAATGCGGTTGGCCTTGCCGAGTTCGATGGCCGCGAGGTTTTCACGGACCACGCGGAGCGGAGCCGTAATCCATTGTGAGGCCAGAAGTCCCGTGATAATGGAGACGATAAAAAGGAGAACGAAAATATTGACTACCGTTTCTAAGAAAGCGGAGATTTCGTTTTCGAGCTCAGCCTGTCGACCGAAGTAAGGCAGGTTGAGGTAGCCGAGCAATTCCCCTTTTTTGTTGTAAAAGGGCGTATAGGCCGAGATATAGGCCATTTTTCCGATGCGCTCCTCGTGCAGGAAGTCCGTGCGTCCGGCGTAGGCGAGGTTCGCAAAGGCCTCGGGGTTCATTTGCCGCGAAAGCAAACCCTCATTGAACATCCGCATGCTGCTGGAGCCGATCAGCTCCCCCTGCGGATTGTAGAGGTGCATGTCCGTGTAGAAGTAAAAGGAAAGTTGAGAAAAGAGCCGGTTTACCTGATCGGAGGTGCGGTAGTCGAGGTACTCTTCTTCACCGAGTTGATCGGCTGTTTCACGGAGTACGGATTGGAGTTTTTCTTTTACCACTCCGCTGTTTTTGCGCGCATAGTTCTCTTCGATGTAGAAGCGCGTGGCCCAGGCAAAAACCACCATGGAGGTGAGGATGAGCAGGGTTATGAGAAGTTGAATCTTTTGGTTGAGGTTGAACTCCAAAAGGCTCCGCCCCGAGGCAAGCCGCCTGAATCCGTAAATCAACACGAGGATCAATCCGAAGAATGCGCATAGATAGCTGAAGACTGTCGCTTTATCAACCCAAGTGCGCACCGGTGCGGAAATGACGATAACGGTATTTTCATCCGCGGCACTCACCAAGTGTTCATAGCCGTTTTTGATCAGTTTAAACGGAAATTCATCAGAACGGGTGAAGGCCGCTGAATTGTTCCGGTAAACGAAGTCTCCGCTGCTGCTTCTCAGCTGTCCGTTCACGTATTTCGCCGTGGCATATCGTTCCGTCTCTTCTGCCGATGTGGCTGTTTTTCCGTCTACGAGCAGGGAGGGAAATCCTGCTTGCTGACCGAAGGGTCGGGCCTTCATGAGCACCACAAAGAAGCCGTCGGGTTTTTCCGCGAGGTTGTAATGCAGCGGGATGATCGCCATATAGCTCGTGAGATCCCGGCTTTCGTAGAGATAGTACAGGCCCGGATCGGTGGAGACAGGTTCGCCGTCTTTAGCGGCGCGGCGCAGAAATTCCTGAAAAGAAACGGGCTTTACGGGGGGCAGTTTTCCCCATACGGAACTGTCTGCGGAAAAGGGAAAAATGTCGATGTTGTAATTGCTCCAATACCCTGTGAAGTACCGTTGAATAATGTATCCCTCCAGTACCTGACGGGTGTGTAAGTCCTGCTCTTCAAAAACTTTACGCACGTTCCTGTCGCGCACGAGGTTTTCCCGGAGGTCGCTGAAAAGTAATTCCGCAACGGGGTCGTCATTCAGCGAGAGCTTGCCCACCAGGGCACTGCGCTGATATCGCTCTCTGGACTGGGTGTACTTCAAGAAGTTTTGGGCTGCAACCACGGCAAACAGGCCTACGATGATGACGGCTTGTGAAAGCCCGGGTGTTTTGCGGTCGTGAAAAAGGCGTATATAGAGCATCGCTCCGGTCACCGCTGCCGGCCATAGCACGAGAATCATATCGCGGATACCGAAATAATGGCTGAGGGCTGTGTGGATAAGGGTGACAATAATCAAGACCAATGCAGCGTAATACCGGTCGATACCTAAGCCCCGGATTTTACCCAAGGCCGCATCTGCGATCAGAAAAAAGGACAGCCAAAGGACAGCCCCGCCGGCGAGCCCTGCAATGCTGTAGATATTCAGCTTGGTGATGAGGTGAATGTCAAAAGGAATGTTTGAATTCACCACCAGGCCCTTCATCAGGTGATTGATCCATACGGAAAATGCGAAAAGCGCCGCAAAGAGAATTCCCGCCGAGACGGGCGCCGGAAAAATGCGGGACTTGCGCCGCCGGAAAAAGTATCGAAGCGATAAGGCGAGGCCGAGAACGATAAACGCGTTTATGATGAAGTCTGCCAGAGAGGGAAACCATAGTGAGGATGCGTAAAGCGAAGGGCTGAACCACGCACCTTCAGCGACGTAACCCGGCCACCCGCCCTTCAGTGAAAGCGCCCTCAAGCCTATGCTTAGGGCTGCGAGCAGAGGGAAGGCAAGGGGAAGGCGGATGACCCGATCTGCCGAAACCAGAAGCTGCACCAAACCTGCAAAAATGAATAGTCCGCCGATGAGGATAATGAGAACGAACACGGCGGGAGCATGCTTTTTGCCCTTTTCATCCGTGTCAAAAAGCAGGTAAAAGTATTGGTGATCAGCCCGCATTTTTACCCCGCCTCTTACGGGGCTCGTGGAGATATCCCTGATTCCGCGCACGTCGAGGCCCGGAGCAAAGCCCTCGTCGAGGTATTGGTTTTGGTACGGGTAGGCATTTTTCAGCCGGATGGCCGCCACGTATTCTTCGATGCCGTCCGTCAGATAATGCAGCCTGTACCATCCGTTCTCAAAGCGGTAGATCTCCGTACCCCCGGCAGCAGCCCGCAAAGCGGACAGGGGGGAAACGGCGTTGTGCGACCAATAGATCAATACGTCATTGCGAAAGGCAAAAATGATGATGCCGTGGTCTTCGAAAAGCCTTTCCCGACGGAGGTCTTGTTTGAAAAGCGCACGTTCTGCACCTTTTTGTGAAATTTCGCTCCGCACAAAGCCGATGGCATTGACTGCCCGCCGGCTCCGCTCGTCGAGTACCCGCGCGAAGGTCTCGGCATTTCGCATTACGTCAATATCCCCCTTGGCCAAATCCGCCGCGGGATCTGCAACGGCAAACAGGAGCGTGCCGAGCAAGAGCGTGATCAGGCCTCGAATGACGTGCTTATTCATGGTGTTGCGCAGGGGCATTTCTTCCACAAATTAGGCCAAAAAAAAGGCCCCGCCGGAAGGCGGGGCCGAAAACTTTTCAGCAATACGGATCAGCCGTTCAGTGCTTCGGCTCCCGAAACGATTTCGAGGATCTCGTTGGTAATCGATGCTTGTCTGGCTTTGTTGTACACCAGATTCAGCTCTTTTACCAGCTCTGTCGCATTGTCTGTGGCTTGGTGCATGCTGGTCATGCGCGCTCCGTGTTCCGCGGCATTGGAGTCGAGCAGGGCCTTGTAAAACTGAATTTTCAGTGTTTTGGGCACCAGTGCTTCCACGATTTCCTCCTTGTTGGGCTCAAAGATAAACTCCGTTTGTCCGGAATTGTCTCCGTTCTCTTCATCACTTTTCGGCGGCTCTACAGGGAGAAAATTCTCTACGGTAGTATGCTGTACGGCAGCATTCTTGAAGGAATTGTAAACAAGGTAAACTTTGTCCAGGCGCTTTTCGGCGAATTTATCCATCACCGATTCCGCGATTTCTGAAGCGTTCTCGAAATTGAGGTCGTTAAAGATCTCGTAGGGAAGCTCGGGATATCCCGCGCCGGCGAGCTCGTCGGTTTTTTTGAAGGTATCATAAGCTTTCTTACCTACGCCCAGCACCTTCACTTTGGCGCCTTTGTGCCGATCGATAAGTTCGCGCACCTTTCTGTTCACATTGTTGTTGAATGCGCCGCACAAACCGCGGTTCGAATTGATCGCGATGATCAAGACCCTTTCCGCCTCGCGTTGGACGCCGTACACATTTTCCGATACATCGAGGGAATCTGACAGGTTGCGCAGGATTTCCTGCATTTTCTCTGCGTAAGGGCGCATACGCGTGATTGCAGATTGGGCGCGGTGCAGCTTGGCTGCGGAAACCATCTTCATCGCGGAGGTAATTTGCTTGGTAGAGTTTACCGAGACAATTCTGCTGCGTATTTCTTTAAGATTCGCCATTGTTTCACTTTACGTTTGGGCGCTCGCGGGACCGATCCCTCTTAAGCGGTGCGGTACTTATCCGTGAGTTCGGCGCAGGCTTTCCTCAGGGTACCCGTTACCTCGTCGTTGATCACACCGCTGCGGAGCGTTTCCAAGACGTCGTTGTGTTTGCTTTCCATGTAAGACAGAAATTCTTCCTCGAAGTCTTTCACTTTCTCTACGGGCACATCATTGATCAATCCGTTTGTTCCGAGATAGATAATGGCGACTTGCTTTTCGACAGACATCGGGGAGTTTTCGGCCTGCTTCAGGATCTCTACATTGCGGCGTCCCTTACCCAATACGGCCATGGTAGCGGCATCTAGGTCTGAACCGAATTTGGAGAAGGCTTCCAATTCGCGGAATTGGGCCTGGTCGATCTTGAGGGTACCCGCCACTTTTTTCATGGACTTGATTTGGGCATTACCCCCTACGCGCGATACCGAGATACCTACGTTGATCGCGGGACGAACGCCCGAAAGAAAGAGGTTAGACTCCAAGAAGATCTGTCCGTCTGTAATCGAAATTACGTTGGTCGGAATGTAGGCAGATACGTCACCCGATTGCGTTTCGATGATGGGCAGGGCCGTGAGTGAACCGCCGCCTTTTACTTTTCCTTTGAGGGATTCCGGCAGGTCATTCATTTGAGCGGCAATTTCATCGGAGTTGATGATCTTGGCTGCGCGCTCTAAGAGGCGGCTGTGCAGGTAGAATACATCGCCAGGGTATGCCTCACGTCCGGGAGGACGGCGGAGAAGCAGCGACACTTCGCGGTAGGCCACGGCTTGCTTCGACAAATCATCATAAACGATCAGTGCGGGGCGACCGGTGTCCCGGAAAAATTCGCCGACTGCGGCACCTGCAAAGGGAGCGAGGTACTGCATGGGTGCGGGGTCAGAGGCGTTGGCCGCTACTACTACGGTGTAAGCCATAGCGCCGGCATCCTCGAGTTTTTTCACCAACTGCGCAACCGTAGAGCCTTTCTGGCCGATGGCTACATAAATGCAGAATACAGGTTCACCGCGGTCGTAAAATTCGCGTTGGTTGATGATGGTATCAACGGCCACGGCTGATTTTCCCGTTTGGCGGTCACCGATGATGAGCTCGCGCTGACCTCGCCCTACCGGGATCATGGCATCGACAGCCTTTATCCCTGTTTGAAGGGGCTCGTTTACAGGCTGACGGTAGATTACCCCCGGTGCTTTGCGCTCCAGCGGCATTTCAAAAAGCTCCCCGCTGATGGGGCCCTTTCCGTCGATGGGTTCGCCCAGTGTGTTCACCACGCGGCCTACCATACCTTCACCTACCTGAATCGAAGAAATTCGTCCGGTACGCTTCACCGATGCGCCCTCTTTAATATCATCGGAGGAGCCGAGGAGCACTACCCCTACATTGTCCTCTTCGAGGTTGAGTACCGTGCCTTTCAGGCCGGTCTCAAATTCTACGAGCTCACCCGCCTGTACTGCGGTAAGGCCGTAAATGCGTGCGATACCGTCACCCACTTGGAGCACGGTGCCGACCTCTTCAAGCTCGGTTTCGGTTTTGAAACCGGCGAGTTGCTCTCGCAAGATTGCTGAAACTTCAGCCGGATTTACTTCCGCCATTTTATTTGTTTTAAAATTGTGAAACGTATGGATTGCTCTGTTGCAGACGTTTGATTTCTGCGATGCGGCTCAAGATGCTGTCGTCGTATTGTGCGTCACCGATCTTGATAACGATACCTCCGATGATGTCCGGATTTACGTGTTCTTTCAGTTCGACTTTATCGTGCGTATTCTTAACCAAAGCGTTTATTTTCGCGCGCAAAGCCTCATCGAGGGCTATTGCCGTGGTCACCTCGGCCAATACAATGCCCTGTTGCTCCCTGTAAAGGGCTTCGAAGGCTGCGGCGATTTCGGGGAGGATGATTTCCCGTCTTTTTCGCACGATGATTTTCAAGAACTTCTCGGTCACCTTTCCGATTTTACCGCTGAAAATTTTGTCCAGCACAGCGGTCTTTTTGTCTGCTTTGATCAGCGGACTTTTCAGGAATTTGACCAGGTCGGCATTTTCTCTGCACGAAGCCTGAACGACCTGCATATCAGCCGCCACTTCCGCGAGGATTTTTTCGCTTTCGGCAAAATCCAATAAAGATTTGGCGTAGCGCCGGGCGGCCTTAAGGTTTTTGTGCATATCAGTTCAGTTTTGCTTCGCTGATGTATTGGTCGATGAGTTTCTTCTGCTCCTCGCTTGATTCGAGTTTTTGCCGCACGAGTTTCTCGGCGATTTCAAGGCTCAATTCGGAGACTTGGTTTTTGATCTCGGTGAGGGCTGCCATTTTTTCGTTTCGGATGGCGCCTTTGGCTTCCTTGACGATCTCATCGTATTTCGAATCGGCCTTTTCTTTGGCTTCAGCGATGATTTTGTCTTTCATGTCGCGCGCTTCCTTCAGCATGGCATCCCGCTCCAGACGGGCTTCCTTCAGCAGGGCCTCATTGTCCGATTGGAGCTGCGACATTTCTTTGCGGGCTTGTTCAGCCGCTTTCAGCGATGACTCTATGGAGTCTTCGCGCTCTTTGATAGAGGCTAAAATGGGCTTCCACGCAAACTTGGCGAGGATGAAAGCCACCGCCAAAAATGCGATGGTCGACCAAAATACGGTACCTATACTGACGTCGAGCATATGATTGAGTTTTTAAAAAGCTTCTCGATGAAAAGAAAGGGGTCCCGGCCAACCGCCGGGACACGCCTTTCAGATCTTTACTTTGTGAGGACTACGAGGAGGCATACGATTACGCCGAAAAGCGCAACACCCTCGATGAGGGCCGCAGCAACAATCATGTTGGCGCGGATGTCTCCGGTAGCTTCGGGCTGACGTGCCATAGATTCAAGTGCGGACCCGCCGATACGGCCGATACCTACACCTGCGCCTACTGCGGCAACGCCGGCGCCGATTCCTGCCAAACCGTAATTGGCGGCAGCCTCTAAGAGAATTGTGAGTAATTCCATGAGAATTTGGGTTTATTTGGTTTGCTTATTGCCTGGGGTGAAAAAATCAATGGTGGGCTTCTTGCGTGGCATCGCCGAAGTAAAGCGCAGCCAAAAGCGTGAAAACATAAGCCTGAAGAAAGGCCACCAAAAGTTCGATGAAAAACATGAAAATCATGAAGAGGGTACTCCCGATACCTACCCCGATCTCTGCCCCTACACCCGCTTCACTGAAGATCAGTACGAGCGATACAAAGGACAAAATGATGATGTGACCGGCGGTGATGTTTGCCGTGAGACGAATCATGAGTACAGTCGGCTTGATAAAAATACCGAGGACTTCGATCGGGACCAAGATAAACTTGATGGGGAGGGGCACACCGGGAGGCCAAAAAAGGTGACCCCAGTAGTGCTTGTTTCCGTTTACCGTGGTGATAATAAATACGATGGCTGCCAATACCAAAGTCACGGAGAGCGTGCCCGTTACATTGAACCCGCCAATGAATGGGATGAGTCCCAACATATTGGCAATCCAAATAAAGAAAAACACGGTAAGGAGAAAGGGCATGAAGCGGTCTGCCTTGTGCGCCCCGATGGAGGGGACGGCGACTTCATCGCGAATAAAGAGGATGAGCGGCTCCATAAAAGACTGCACGCCTTTAGGTGCTTGTCCTTTGCGCTTTTTGTATCCGCGCGCCGAAGTAATAAAAAGGTAGAGCAGCAATCCGCAAGTCAGGAAAATGCCGAATACGCTCTTGGTGATCGAAAAATCCATTACCGCTGTATTGAGCACTTCACCCGATTCGGGGTCGAAGGAAATGCTTCCGTCAGCATCCGCGAGGTAGATGTGCTCGTGGTACATTGCGTAATCCGCGTAACGGTAGTAATGCTCGCGAGACACCTTTCCGTCGGGAGCGGTGTGCTCAAAGTGACGCTTATCTCCTTTGTAAAGGCGCTTGCTGCTGAAAATGTCGAGACCTTTTTCGCTGTACACGATCACGGGAAGGTAGACTACCAGATCGCCGATGAGGTGTATTTCGTGGGCGTCGGCAATGTGATGCATGATCATTTTTCCGGCGTCGAAGGCTTCCTCTCTGCCATCAACTTCGCGTGTGGCGTCTTGTGCTGTCAAAGAACTGAGGCAGCCGGCCGTGAGAATCAACGCCGAAAACAGGCGTATAAATCTTTGAGCAGTAGGATTTTTTGCGAGCATTCAGGGCTTTATTGCGGGCCTGAGAAGGGCCCCGAAAATCAGCTGCAAAGCTATGTATTTTATCTGCAACGAAAAACAAATGAAAGTCTTTTTTACCGGGACTTTTCAGGAGGGCGACGGAAGTGCTTTTTCACCTTTCATTTTTCATCCGCGGGAGCAAGTCTTTGACCTCGGCAGCGGTGAACAGGGCGTAGGCAATCATATAGCCTACGGCAGTGAATGCCAGCTCCTCTTTTGCCGTAAGGCCGATGGCTACCAAGAGGATCACAGAAAGGAAAAGCTTGACGGTAAGGGCCCCCATGAAATAGGTTACGAAGAGCTGAGCACGCTTTTCATTGGCAGCGATGAGCTGTCTGTGTACGATGTAGGTAAGAGCGGCGATAAAAATCAGGGAAATCCAATATGAAAACGGTACCTCGCCGCGGTCTGAGAGGGCTGCCGCAGCAATTGCTCCCGCAGCGTTGAGCGCCAAAATAAGTACAAGGGTGAGGGCGAATTTTTTCATGCTGCGGATTTAGAGCGAGTAGACGTCTTTGATCACAAAATATACGGCCAGAGCCACACCGAAGAGGGCCCCTGCCAATGTGAACCAGGGAACCTCATATGGCGTGCGCGCATCAGCGCGCTGACCGAGATAGATGCCCAACCAAATCACCACCCCCATTTTCACAGCCGTTCCGGTGAGCTTGTAGACAGCGTGGGGGCGGTCTTTTTTACCGTGTGGCTTCTCGGAGCTTTTCCTTTTCTCCGTCAATTTCGGTCTTCTGTTTAAAGTCCTTGACTACACCGCCGCCCATTTCACATTTTCCCGTGAAGACGGCTCCGGGCTCTATGGCCAGCTTTTTGGTTACAATGTCGCAGTCCAACTTGGCCGTAGATTTCAACGACAGCAAGCCGTTTACCGTAATTTTACCTTTTACGGAGCCTTCCACATCGGCGTTTTCGCAGGTAACCTCTCCGCGAATGGTTCCTGTAGAACCCACGACCAAGCGGCCTTTGACCTTAATATCTCCTTTGACATTTCCGTCGATGCGGATGTTGCTGTCAGACACTACAACTCCTTCGATATCTGTTCCCGAAACGATTCTGTTCAATTTTTCCGGTGAGTGGGCTTCGCCTGTTTTTGACATATCTTTCTGGTTTGTGCTTTTGAACATGGGGGTGGTATTGAAAGCGTTTACAAGTAATTCTCCCGAAAGAACACATCGTACACTTCGGGGTTTTTGTTGCGAAACAGCACGGTGAAATTCTTTGTTGTGATGGTAAAGGTAGGGTAATTCTTCTCAACCAATTCCTTGACCAATCCTTTGTTCTTGATGAAAGTATTGTAGTATTCCTGAGCGGTCTCTTTGCTCTTGAAGCTGCGCACGATTACAATCTGATGGCTTTTGTCGATGAAACTGTTCGTGACACGCAGTGAAGCGTTTTTGTAATATTCGGCATTGAACTGCGCCATGAGCTCCTTGATTTCCGTCGCATTTTCTTCCTCTTTCGGGAAAATCAATGCGAAAAAATGCTCACTTTCGTGATCGACCTTAAACATAGATGTGTTGACGTCTTTGTCGGCCAAATCATCATCATCGTCGCTGTCGCGTGTTTGTTTCATGTCTTTACGCGCTTGCCGTGCCTTGGCATCATTGAGGTCACCGAGCAGCTCTGCGGCTTTGTCACCTTCTTCCGTATCGGGAAATTTTGCGATGATTTCTTTCAGGATATTTTCGAAGGAATTAGGATCACTTTTTGAGCCGATGGTCAATGCTTTGATGAGGTAGTACTTCCGCAAAAAATTATTGTCGGGCTCACCGGTAATGACGTTGTTGCAGGTGAGCAATACCTCGTTGTACCTGCGCTGGGTGAATTTGTCGAAGGTTTCCTCGTAAAGGATTTTTTCAGCTTCGTAATTTTCATTTTTATCGGCGAGGTAATCGGGGTTGAGGATGAGCTTGGCATAATCAGTCTCGGGATGGTCTTCCAGGAGGATGTCTTTCCAGTAATCCGAATTGTCCATAAAGCCTGTTCCCACAAATCCTCCCGACCGCTCTTTCTCGTAATAGATGCGGTAGAGCTGATAGTACGCGCTGGGCGCTGTGGCACTGGTGTCGTACTGGTTGGCAATACGAAGGAAGGATTCGATGGCCATATCATCATCTTTGAGCCGCTCTTTATACAGCAGACCGATATCGTACAGCGCCTCAATAATTTCGAAGTGTTTTGCGCCCTGTGCGGAATCACTCATGGGAAGGAGATCGATGTATTCTTCGAGGGTGAGAATGCCGGTGTCGGCCTCTTCGCCCATGGGAGCATCCTCATCATCATCATCCGAACCGCGATTTACGGAGGCTTTGGTACTCCTCCGCCAGTCGTCTTCCAAAGTTCTGGTGCCCCACCTCCGCCTGAATTCTTGCAGGCCGCTGCCGAGCGCCGAGGGATTGTAGAAATACCAGTTTTTCCCCGAGCCGTATGATTTTTCACCGCCGCCGGCTCCCCCCATAAATTGAAGGCGCTCGAGGGCCTCTTGCTCTTCCTTCTTTTTGCGTTCGTACTCCGCTTCCAGATCGGCAATCATTTTCAGGATGAATTTGTCGCGCTCATCCTCATCCATATTCGCCACGGTGAGCAGGCTGTCATTTTCCTCCACAATGTCCAGATTGCGCACGAGATCACCGAGCGAGGTCGCCTTGGCAAGGATATCCCGGTAGCCGGGAAAGTCTTCCGTGATCAGCGTGGAGGTGCTGTCGTAGTATAGTTTTGCCGTGAGGTATTCGCGGTCTTCAAAATACAGGTCTGCAATCCGGAGGTAACTTTTGGCTTTCTGATTCGGATTGTTCACGCTTGACCTCACTGAGAGTTTCAGCAGCCTGACGCCCTCCTCGATATTGCGCTCTTCCAGCTCAATCTCTGCCCACGCATAATAAATTTGGTCCCGAAAGTCGCGGTATTTTTCTTCTTTGGACATTTCGAGAAGCATGGTCTTGATCCTCCCGGAGTCCAGCTTTCGGTCGAAGGAAAGGGCCTGACTTATTTTCGCATAAAACTCCATTTCATATCCCGGTTTCAGCTCGACCACACGCTCAAAATAGCCGATCGCCTGCTTCGAACGCCCCTCTTCTTTGTGTGCCTGCCCCGCAATGTAAGTGAGCCGGGCCTTCATTTTTCGGTCTTCGGTGAGTCGGGCGGCTTCTTCGAGATAGGGAATGGCTTCGGCGTACTTTTCCTGCTGCATGTACATGTCGGCAAGTACAGTATTCATCCGTGCCTCGAAGTTTTTCGGGCGGTCGCTGCTCATGTCTTTTTCCAGGACGGAGAGCACCGTTTTTGCTTTGCTGTACTTTTCCTCTTTGAAATACGTTCGCGCCAGCCAGAGCCCGGCATCGTATCGCGAAGATTGGCCTTTGTACTTTTTCGCTACGTAGGCAAACATTTCCTGAGCCGTGCTGTAGCGACCCTTGTAGTAATTCGCGATACCGATCATTAAATACCCGTCATCGATCCACTTGTTTTTCTCCTTCTTGCTGATCTCCATGCTGTGCCTGTCGATCATGGTGCCGCACTTTTCGATGATGGCATCCATTTGGGGAAAAAGGTTCTTCTGCTGCTCCTCATTGGGCTCGACAAAAACAGGCAATACACTGAGGTAATCTTCCTCTTTCGAAGCCCATAGCTGGTTCTCCGTCTGCATGAGCAGCTCATTGGCATTGAAATACCAATTGTACTGAGAAGTCATCTGGTGGTAAAACCTGCTCGTAAATTTGTCCTTTTTTCTGGAGCAGCCGGAAACGGCCACAACGGTAATTAGCACCGAAGAGACGATGGCAGCGTATGAAAAGCATTTTTTCACGTAGGACGGGTTACCGCATTAACTTGTAATTTACAAAATTATTGCATTTTTCCGATTCGCCGATTTTTCACTTGTTCAGGGGCGGCTAAATTATTCAGATATTTACCCCTTCGCAAAGTTTGCATGACGGAAAAGGACAGAAAAGATAAAAAGCTGATCAATAAGCTGAAGGACAGGTATAGACTTGTCTTGGTCAATGAAACCACTTTTGACGAACGGTTTTCTGCCTACCTCACCCCGCTCAATGTAATCGCGGGAGTGGCAGCTGTGGTCATCGTCATTTCTGTTTTCGTGGTCTCGGTCATTATATTGACGCCGCTGAAAGAATACATCCCGGGATACAGCGATGCCGAAACCCGGATCGCGGCCCTCCGCGCTGCTGTAAAGGCAGATTCACTTGCCGAGGCACAGCGGATTTACGACCGCTACTTCGAGCAGCTCGCCGGTGTGCTCAGGGGCGAATTGCCCGATGACACCCTCGCGGAGGAAACCGCCGGCGACAGACGCATAACTTATGAGGACTTGAGCTTTGCCGTATCGCGGGAGGACTCTCTGCTGCGCAAGGAGATCGAGTCGGAAGAGCGGTTTGCTCTGAATCCGGGCGCGGGATTTGCCGGCGAAGCTACGGGGCTTCCCGGCGTCTTCTTCTTTACGCCGCTCAGAGGGCCGGTTTCGGCCTCCTTCGACCCCACCATCGGTCACTACGGTGTTGATATAGCTGCAGATGAAGGCGCCGCGGTCAGCGCGGTGTTCGACGGCACCATCGTGATGGCCTCATTTACCTCCGACGGCGGTTACGTGATCCAAATCCAACACCCGAACAACCTGATTTCCGTGTACAAGCACAATGCGGCCCTGCTCAAGAAAACGGGCGACAGGGTGGAGGCCGGCGATATCATTGCTGTGGCAGGCAATACCGGTGAATACACCGACGGCCCCCACCTTCACTTCGAGCTGTGGTACAACGGCAACCCGCTGGATCCACAGGCCTTTATCGCTTTTTCACCTTGATTTCGGCGGCAGAGAAATAACATCCCGAAGGGCACGCCGTTAAGAATAATCTCGGAACGCAAGGCCGAAGAACGGAATGACACGACTGATTATATTTATACTCGCAGTGCCTGCGGTGCTCTGTTTTTCCCCCTCTTGCGGTCAGCTCGTTTTGGGGTCCGCATCTAAGGATTTCGGGGACCTCGGTGCATTCGACGAGCGATTTGCCGATTTCGAGATCACCAATACGGGCACGCGCGATGAAATCATTTTTCGCGTAGAGGTCGACAAGCATACATCGGTGCGCATGAGCGCAAAAACAATAGCCCCGGGCAAGACGGAGACCGTGCGCCTGCAGTACAACCCGCCGCAAGAAGGCCCCTTCCGTACGGAAGCAAAAATCTTCGCGAGCGCATGGCAATCACCGCGTTCCCTCACTCTCACGGGCAATGCCCTTTTTGCCGAAACCGGCCTGCCTTGTCCCGACTTCTCAGATGTGCCCTCCGGGGCCTTGCGCACCTTCACATTGGCCCTGCGCGATGCGCAACTCAGACCGCTGAGCGGAGTTGATGTACAATTTTACAAAAACGGCAAGCGCGGCCCGCAGCTTACCGCCGACAGCAGGGGTGAGCTCCGCACCGAACTTCAGCCCGGCCGGTGGCTGATCGCATTGCGCGGCAAGGGTATAGCGGCAGATACGGCGGTGTACACTTCTGCCGCTCTCGACCGGCTGCTCTGGGTGATCAAAACGGAAATAACCCCTGAGGAAGGCACGGAACCGATGCCGGAAGAAGTCCGTACCGCAGAAATCCGTCCTGAGGTGCGGCCATCCGACAGCCGCTCGGCTGAAACGCAACCGCAAGCGGGCGACAGCGAAATTATGCCCTTGTCCCGCTTCAAGCAGAGCAATGTGGTCTTTCTTGTGGATGTCTCCACTTCCATGAAGCAGCGCGGCCGCATGGATTTGCTCAAAGTAGCCATGATTGATTTGCTGGAAGTGCTCAGGGATGCAGACCGCTTATCGCTCATCACCTATGCCTCAGAGACGCACACGCTGATTCGAGCTTCGGAATCCCTCGACAGGGAGGCCTGTGCAGCGGCCATCTCCGCGCTGCAGCCGGGAGGAAGCACAGCGGGTGCAAAAGCGGTGGATAAAGCAGGCAAAACGGCCCGCAAACATTTTTTGCCGGAAGGCAACAACCAAATCATTCTGGCCACCGACGGTGCCTTTAACGAAGGCGCGAAACAGGCGCGACGCCTCGCGCGAAAGCACCTCCGCAAGGGGGTAAACCTTTCCGTACTCTGCATTCGTTGCGGCAGCTTTACCGAAAAGGAAATGCGGGGACTCGCCGAGGCGGGAAACGGGGAGTTCATTGCCGTAGACGAGATCGACGATGCCGGGGCTCGCCTTATATCAGAGGTGAAGCGGAGTGCGTTACGCTGAGGCTCATTCCTTCGGCCTTTGTCGTATCTTTGTCCGCGTTATGAATGAAAAATCCCTCAGGCACATCGCTGTGCTGGGCTCTACCGGCTCCATCGGTACGCAAACGCTGGATGTGATCCGGGCCAATCCCGACGCTTTCCGTGTCGAAGTATTGACTGCCGCACGCAATGCAGACCTCCTAAAGGCACAGGCCCTCGAATTTCGGCCCAATGCTGTGGTCATCGGTGATCCGGATCAGTATGCCGGACTTAAAGATGCCCTGTTTGCGGAAGGAATTAAGGTGTATTGCGGTGAGGATGCCCTTTGCGAAGTGACTGAAATGGAAGACATCGACATTGTGCTGACGGCACTTGTCGGATTTGCCGGGCTCAAGCCCACCATGCGTGCCATCGCCGCCGGAAAGCACATCGCTTTGGCAAATAAAGAGACTCTCGTGGTGGCCGGCGACCTCGTGACGCGCGCAGCCAAGGAAAAAGGGGTCAACATCTACCCGGTGGATTCCGAACACTCCGCCATTTTTCAATGCCTCGCGGGGGAATTTCACAATCCTATCGAAAAAATATACCTCACTGCCTCGGGCGGGCCCTTTCGCGGGAAATCCAAAAATGAGGTATACCACGCCAAACGCGAAGATGCCCTCAAGCACCCCAACTGGGACATGGGAGCAAAAATCACCATCGACTCGGCCTCTATGATGAATAAAGGCTTAGAGATGATCGAAGCCAAGTGGCTCTTCGGCCTTAGGCCCGAGCAGATCGATGTGATTGTACACCCGCAGTCTATCGTGCACAGCATCGTACAGTTTTGTGACGGCAGTATGAAGGCGCAAATGGGCCTTCCCGATATGAAGCTGCCCATACAGTACGCCCTGGCATACCCTGACCGCCTCAAATCAGATTTTCCGCGCTTTGATTTTAAAGACTTTGCCGCACTCACCTTTGAACAGCCTGACAGGGAAGCCTTTCCCAACCTGGTACTTGCGCATGATGCCATGTGCCGCGGCGGCAATGCACCTTGCATTCTGAATGCCGCCAATGAAGTGGCCGTAGCGGCTTTCCTCAACGGGTCGATCCCTTTCGGTAAAATGCCGGAAATTACAGAAGACGCACTGGCCCATGTCAGCTTTGTGAAAGAACCCGCCCAAGAAGATTATTTTGAAACAGACCGCGAGACGCGCAGGTACTGCGAGGCCCGCATCGGATTAACGCCCCAAACGGCCAAACCCTGATCCTTCGGATGGAGATTCTTATTAAAGTCAGTCAGTTTTTTCTCAGCCTTTCCCTGCTCATCGTTCTGCACGAGTTGGGTCATTTTATCCCGGCCAAGATTTTCAAAACCAAAGTGGAGAAATTTTATCTCTTCTTCGACCCTTGGTTTTCACTCTTCAAAAAGAAGGTGGGCCAAACAGAATACGGCGTGGGGTGGCTGCCCCTGGGCGGATATGTGAAAATCTCCGGAATGATCGATGAATCCATGGACACAGATCAGATGAAGAAGCCGCCGCAGCCGTGGGAATTTCGGTCGAAACCGGCATGGCAACGCCTGATTATCATGATCGGGGGTGTGACGGTCAATGTTATTTTGGCCTTTGTCATCTACTCCATGATGCTTTTTACCTGGGGCAAGCAATACATTCCCAATGACAACCTCACCTATGGCGTGTACGCGGATAGCCTCATGCTCAAACACGGCTTTCAACATGGCGATAGGATCGTCAGTGCGGGAGGAAAGCCCCTGAAAATTCTCGGTGAGGTAAACCAACGGATCCTTTTCGAAGGCGTCCGCGATATTGAAATCACCCGCGACGGAAGGTTGATGACCATTGCTCTGCCCGAAGACATTGAGCAGGACATCATGCGTGAAGGAAGTAAAAGCGGGAAGCCCCTTTTCACCGAGCGCTTCCCGGCAGTGGTCGACACCGTATTGCCCGGCACGGCTGCGGAAGCTTCCGGGTTGAAGAAGGGCGATCGCTTTGTGAGCATTGAAGATACACCCGCAGAATCTTTTCAAGAGACAGTGGCTGCCTTGCAAAGCAGAAAGGGTCAAGAAATCACCTTTCAAGTCGAACGCGGCCCTGACCTGATCTCCCTTTCTGCACAGGTGAGTGATGAGGGCATGCTCGGCTTCGGCCCGAAGTCCGCCTTGGAATTTATCGAGACAGAAACGGTGCGGTACTCTTTTGCCGAAAGCATTCCCGCCGGTATAGAAGAAGGAGTCGGCAACCTTGTTAACTACGTTCGTTCGCTGAAACTTTTATTCAGCCAAGAGGGGGCAAAACAAGTGGGCGGATTTATCACCATCGGAAACCTCTTTGACAATACTTGGGACTGGTATCGCTTCTGGAATATGACGGCCCTGCTTTCCATAATTCTCGCCGTGATGAACATACTTCCCATTCCCGCGTTAGACGGGGGGCACGTAATGTTTTTGCTCTATGAGATGATCGCGGGTAAGCAGCCGCCGCCTAAGTTTACCGAGTATGCTCAGTTGGTCGGCTTGGCGATTTTGCTCACTTTAATTTTGTATGCCAACGGGATGGATATATTCAGACTCTTCTCAAATTGATGGTGCACATTGAAACTAAGGGCACGAGAATTGCGTATTCGGAAGCAAAATTCCCCGAATCATGAGTATGGAAGTCATCGATATTGACGGATTAAAAAGGCTGTCGGGAAACGACAGCGGTTTCGTTTCTGAAATTCTGAAGCTCTACACGGAGCGAACAGCCAAAGACCTCTTTGAACTGAATACAGCCCGAAATCTCGGGGATTGGAACGGGGTACGCTTTGTCGTACACCGCATGCGTTCTGCTGCCGTACCGCTGGGACTTAAAGAGCTTGTGGTATTGCTCAGAAAAGTGGAGAATCAACTCCGCGAAGAAGACATTGAAGGCGCCCGCCCGCACCTGGACGAAATCAGTTCCATCGCCTCGCACGCGCTGGAAGACGCTCAGTTAAAGCTCGCATCAGTCTGATCGGTGCACCAAACTTATCTATATTAGCGCGCCGTGACTGCCCCTAAAAAAGAGAAAATTCTTCTGGTGGATGATGAAATCATCACCTTGAAGATCACAAGAAAGCTGCTTGCAGAAAGCGGCTATGACGTCGATATCGCTTCCGGATCATCCGATGCCATGAAGTTACTCGCATCGATGAGGTATGATCTGGTGATTGTGGATATCACCATGCCCTCGATCAGCGGATTCGACCTGATTCAGCTCATGCAAAGCTTTGACTACAATGCACCCGTCATTTTCCTCAGCAACAATGACAACGAATGGACCATTGAGGAGGCATACAACATCGGGGCAAAACGCTTTGTAAGCAAAGAAAAGGAGTTCAATTTCCTGCCTGCCATAGTGAGAGAAATACTGGCAGAAGTTTGAAGCATTGATCGGAATCGCTACTTTAACGGGCGAAACTTTTTGTCCCGTTGAAAAACGCACCTCATCCGCAATGCTTGAATTGCCGTCACCAATTTGATGTGCCTTGTGAATATTGTCCCCGTTGCGGACAGAAGGTGCGTGACCCCCCCCTGCCGATCAAGGCCTTTTTCGAAGATTTCATTCAAGATTATTTTACGGTCGATGCAAAGTTCTTTAACAGCATCGGCCACTTATTTTTCCGGCCGGGAGAGCTTACCGTGCAGTTCAATCTCGGCAAGCGCAAATCATTCATCGCGCCCTTCAGGTTTTACATCTTTACAAGTGTGATCTATTTCACCCTCCTGGCTTTGTCGGGAGCAGGTGAAGGAATGATCAATCTCAATCCGCACGAAGACAAAGCAGCACAGCTCGCTTCGATCGACAGCTTAATGGCTGACTCCTCCTTGGCGGGCAACCCCGAAGCCTTGAAGGCGGCATACCTCGAGGCGCGAAGCAATGCCGAAGGCACGAACCAAACCGCTTCAGAGGAGGACATGAACTTTTTCAAAAAGCGCGCCAAGAGAATAGAGGAAAACCCCGAGCGATTCGGACAGGCCCTTTTTCGCGCGGCTTCGTTTGGCGCCTTTTTCCTCCTCCCGGTATTTGCTTTGATCTTGATGGCGGTGAATTACAGGAAGTCCCGATATTATGTGAATCACCTGGTGTTCAGCGTACACTTTCACACCTTCATCTTCGCTTCATTCACCTTGGCCCTGCTTTTATCCCGTATTTCCGAAGCCCTCACCTCCGCGTTCTTTACGGTGATCGCCGGGGTATACACTTTTGCTGTCGGGCGGAGAGCATGGCGCATGTCTTCGAAAAATAAGTTTCGTGCCTTCGCGAAGTGGTTTCTCTACGCCGCCTTTGCGGCTTTACTGACTTCCGCTGCCCTTTTCGGAGAATCCGGTGAATACCTCATGGTTTTCTTTGCGGCGACAGCTTATATGACGCTGGCCATGACAAACGCTTACGGACAGGGGGTCGGCATCACAATCGTCAAGTCTTTAATAGTGTTGCCTGTCTATGGTTTTGCTCTTTTGGCTGCTTTGCTTGTAACGGCCTTTTTCGGCGTGGTATTATTTTAGCGGCGTATCTTTGTTCACGTGAATATAATAGCGGGACAAGGCCTTGCGGGAACAGTGCTTGCGCTGACCTTGCTGGAGCGCGGAGAAGAAGTGCGGGTAATCGATAACGGTCACCGCTCATCGAGTTCGATGGTGGCGGCAGGATTGTGGAATCCTATTGTTTTCAGGAGGATCAATAAGAGCTGGCTGGCCGATGAGGTCATTGCTGAGCTGGAATCTTTTTACCCCGCCGCCGAGCCCTTGTTGAATGCCCGTTTTTTCCATCCGATGCGCATTTTCAGAAAGCACGGAAACGCGCTCGAGGCCAGACTTTGGGCGGAAAAAAAGCCCACAAAAGAGTTTTCGCCTTACCTCGCCAATGATGGGCGCAATCCCGATCCGGCCGTGTATAAATCCTTTGAATTCGGTCACGGTACGGTAAACCGTGCGGGATACGTAGACTTGCCGGTATTTCTGGCAGCTGCCCGGAAGTACTTTGCCGGAAAGGGCATCCTTGCGGAGGCTGAATTTGCCCTTCCGGATAATGCCGATGCGCTCAACAACTTCCGTTTTGAGGGAAAGTCCGTGAAGCGAATCATTGACTGCCGGGGTTACAAAACCGCCGAGTCACCTTGGTTCAGATACCTTCCTTTCGGGCTTACCAAAGGAGAGGTGCTCACCGTGCGGTGCAAGGACCTCAACCTCGATGAGGTCTTCAATGCAGGTTTCTTTCTGCAGCCGCTCGGCAATGACCTTTACCGCATGGGCGCCACCTTCAATTGGAGCGACAGAGACGAAGAACCCACTGCAGAGGCCCGCGCGGAACTGATGGCCAAATTCCGAAAACACCTGAATGCCGAGGTTGAAATCATATCGCAAAAAGCAGGCGTTCGCCCTACGGTGCAGGACCGTCGCCCTTTGATCGGCTGCCACCCCGAAGCGGAAAAGCTCTGCATTTTTAACGGACTCGGAACAAAAGGGGTCATGTTGGCACCCCTGTTTGCGAAAGTTTTTTGCGCTTGGCTCTTCGAGGGTATCCCGCTACCTGATGAAGTGAATATCGACAGGTTTCGCTCCTTCCTCGGGCAAGAAAGCCCGGTAGTCGACTATCCCGCGCCCCGAAAGCGAAAATAAGATCCGTGCAGGGCAAAAAACAAACGCCGACCTGTTAGCATCTATCCGGCCCGGTCACGAGTATTCCCGCCGTTCACCATAAATTAACGGCGCAATAGTCTCGGTCTGCTCTTATGATGAAAGTCTTCATACACCCGTTTTTATCGTTTGCGACCCTTTTCGCCTTCCTCAGCTTCCTTCCGGAAGCGGAAGCCCAGTCACCGCCCGGGTTGATCAATTACCAAGCCGTAGCGCGTGACGTGACCACGGGCGCCGAACTCACCGACCGGGAAGTTTTCTTGCGCGCGCTGGTGCGGAGGGGAGGGCCTTCGGGTACGATCGTGTACCAAGAGTCTCACGCTGATGTGGAGACCGACCTCTTCGGCCTGTTCAATGTGCAGATCGGAGCGGGGGAGGTGTTGATGGGCAGCCTCTTGGGCGTAGACTGGGCTGCAGACAGCTATTGGCTTGAGATAGAATTGGACGCCGGCGAAGGCCCCGAATCGGCAGGGGTCATGCAGCTTGTAGCCGTACCGTACGCTTTTCATGCAGAGACAGCCACCAATGTGGACGATGCCGATGCTGACCCGGACAATGAGCGCATCACCGAAGTGAGCTACAATGCTGCCGAAAATTCCGTCACCATTACAGAGGGCGGATTTGAATACACTACGGGATTGGGGCCTGTAGACTTGGATATTGATCCGACAAACGAACTGATCACCGAAGTATCCTACAACGCTGCTGCAAATGCGATTACTATTACCGAGGCGGGCTCGACTTTTTCGACCGGATTGGGTCCGATCGATCTGGATACCGACCCTACCAACGAGTTGATTGACACCGTTCAGCTCCTTGACAACAACATCCTGCAAATTACAGAAGCCGGGATCGACCACGAAGTAGACCTCAGCCCCCTTACGGAGTCGGCCCTTTGGCAGTTGAACCCCGAGTCAGAGGCGGTAATTAATACCGAAAATCAGATCGGAATGGGCACCGAAACACCCGGTGCAAGGCTGGGTATACGGGGGGATGCGGGCGAGCAGCTGCTTCGGCTTTCTTCTCAGGAGACTTCTGTTTTGACGGTGACCGGGAGCGAAATTCGCTCCGAGGAGGGAAGTATTTTTTCCGTAGAAGGACAGATGCGTTACGGTGTTACACTGCTGAACAATTCGGAAAATCAGGTGTATACGGTTGCCGAAAGTGATACCCATATCATTGTCCGAATCACGCCCGGCAATACCCAAAACGTGACGATCCAAATGCCCGATGCCGTTGTTCATCCGGGGCGTGTGATCACCGTGAGGCGGACGGGGGAATCGCCCATTTCCACGCTTACTTTGGTTACGCTGGAATTTAATGACCCGGTTGATTTCGGTGCTGCCGAGGAGGTCCTTCTGGGGCCTGTTCCCGATACACGCATCTATATCAGCATGGGTGAAACAGGCTGGACAAGAATACAATAGATTTTTTATGAGGCGGATTACGGCAGCGGTTCTTTTCCTTACGGCTTTTTGCTTTATCGCAGAAAATGTCCTCGGACAGGTCACTGCGGGCCGTCAGGTCTTGGGCTGCTTCGGCAAGTCGGTGCCTCCCGCTTCCGGGATCGCCGTGAGCTCCACTGCGGGGGAGGCCCTCATCGGTACCGCTGTCGGGACAAACTATGCCGTGACCTCGGGATTTCATCAGCCGTCTTCGGCGGGCGGACTTTTTTTTGACATCATTACCGGCCCCTCATCTTGCCCCACATCCACCGACGGAACTGCGGCCGTGATCGGCATACGCGGCTGCACGCCGCCCTATTCCGTGACTTGGAGCAACGGGGTTACGGGCCATCAAAACGAGCGCCTGGCCCCGGGATTTCACACGGTTACAGTGACGACTTCAGATTGTGAGCGCACATTCGGGTTTGAAATATCGGCAGATCCCGAGGGGACTTGCGTCCTTCGTTTTTTCAATGCCTTTTCACCCAACGGTGACGGGCGCAATGACCGCTGGGAAATCGAAAACATCGACCTGCCGGAATTTGCGGAAAACAGGGTGGAAATCTTTAACCGTTGGGGAACCACAGTATGGAGCGGAGCGAATTATGACAACCGAGATGTGGTATGGTCGGGTGAGACGAGCGGCGGAAACGCCCTTCCGGACGGGACTTACTTTTTTGTGGCCGTAGTAGGGGGAATCACCCACAAAGGCTATGTGGAACTGACCAAATGAAGCGGTGTATTTTCATAGCGACCGTTTTGCTCACCGCACTCTCCTCGGGAGTGTCGGCCCAGCAGCAGCCCGTGTACAGCCAGTATATTTTTAACCTTTTTGCCGTAAATCCCGCATATGCCGGCGCCCGCGACGCCCTCTCGGCCAATGCGGGTTACCGCACGCAGTGGGTGGGTTTTGACGGTGCACCCGTTACGGGGAGCTTTAACCTTCACGCCCCGCTCAAAAACAAGAATATGGGCCTCGGACTTGAGGTGGTCAATGATGCCGTAGGTGCGCGAAATGCCACTTTTGCGGGCGCGGCCTATGCGTACTATCTCAGGCTCGACGAGGCGGGAACGCAAAAGATATCCCTCGGTGTAAGGGCGGGCGCTGTGAATTATCGGTTTGATTGGGACGCTCTGGAATACCAAAATCCCGGCGATCCCGTGGCTTTCAGCACCAACGGAAATATTTGGGCACCCAACGTGGACTTCGGCGTCATGTACCTGGCTCCGAAAACGTATGCAGGAGTGAGCGTGAGCAGTCTCAGGCAATCCCGAATCACTGAAGTTGCCGCGGGTGACGCACGCCTCAGCACTGCTCTGAATGTGCAGGCGGGCCACATTTTCACCCTTTCGGAAAATTTACAGCTCAAGCCGTTTACTTTTCTCCGCTACGACCTGTCGGGACCGGCACAGTTTGATCTGGGTGCCTCTGCGCTCCTGATGAACAAGGTTTGGCTCGGAGCCGCATACAGACATGATTTCGGCGCTGTGTTCAGTATGCAACTGGTGACCGGAAAAAATTTGGTGATCGGATATGCCTATGATTGGGCCCTGAATAACCTCGTAGCCGTGCAAAGCGGCACACATGAAATATTTCTGGGCATTGACTTCACCGTATTGGGTCAGCCGCGAAACAATGTGCGCTACTATTGAGAAGGCTTGCCCACATAGCCATCGTTTTTATGTCGGTAGCTGCTCAAGTCACCGCACAAAGTGATTTTTGCACACAATTTACTGAATTGGCATACAGGGCCGAATACCGCTGTGCCTACAGCTTATTAATGCGCGGGATGACGAACGGCTGCACCGGCCCGGACTATCGGGCCGCTGCGGCCGAGGTCCTTGCCGCGCACGGGAATTACGATGAGGCTTACGCTCTCGCTGAGGCGCTCCGCGATGAAAACCCGGATGACGAAGCTGCGGAATGGCTCTTCCGCCGCATGGCTTATATCAGGCACGAGGCGGTGCCCGTGCTGCCGGCGGAAGTCTTACGCCTACATGCGGACGGTCCTGCCGGCGACCTGCTGCTTGCCGCTGCAGACGCAAGCGGCCCGGTACTCTTGCTGCGTCCTCCGCCCGATACCGTCTATTTTCCCGCAATGCGTGTGCAGGAAAGCGGATACCGGCTGCTTCGGGAAGATTCCCTTTCGGCCGCTTCTGCCTACGCGGTGTGTACGAACGCCAAAAATTTCCTTGAAACGGGCCCCGCCGTAATGCTGCCCGACAGCACGTGGGTTTTTACCGCGCGCAGCGCCGGAGGCTCGGGTATGAAGGCGCGCCGCCTCAAGCTCTACCGATGTGACCTCAGCGGGGAAAAGCCCGAGCTGAGCTTGCTGCCTTTCTGCAAGGGAAATGCCGATTATTTTCACCCTGCATTTGAGCCGCAAGAAGGATCTTTGGTGTTTGCTTCCGACAGGGCGGGCGGACACGGAGGAAGCGATTTATGGAAAAGCCCTTTAAGCCCTGACGGGTGGGGTGAACCTGAAAATTTGGGGACTGTGGTCAACTCCGCTTTCAACGAGACCTATCCGCATGTGGTCGGCGACAGCCTTTTCTTTTCCTCTGACCGACCCGACCGCGGATACGGAGGCGCAGATATCTATCTCTATAAAAGCACGGAGGCCGATGCCGAAAACCTCGGCCTTCCCGTTAATTCGCCCTACAATGATTTTGCGCTTACGGAGGATGGCGGCGGGGTGTATTACTTTGCATCGGACAGGCCCGTAAACGGATACGGAGACGCAGTCTTTTCTTTTCGAATTGAGAAACCCTCGCTCTTTTTCACAGATTTGAAGGGCATCATTTCAGGACCCGAAAATATGGAAGGCTCGGAAATTCACCTGCTGGGTGCAGAAGGCGATACCTTACAAACCTCCGTCCTCGGCAGGAGCGGGCGCTTTTCCTTTCGTGCGGTGCGCGGATTGCGAAGCTACGAGGTGGTGCCCGATGTAGAGGTCCCCGATGGTGTGCGTCCCGAAATCGCCTTTCTCGACGAAAATGACCAGATCTTTAAAAAAGTTCGGGCCGACAAAGGCGGACGTTTCATCTTTCAGCTGCTCACCCCCGAGGATTATTACCTCGAACGCATGGAGACGGAAGATAAAAGCATATTGGACATCAGTATATTCGGGCAGTACGTGGCGAAGGGAAAAGAAGCCTCCGGTGTGCAAATCATCTTGCAAGACAGCGAAGGAGAGGCTTTTGCCAAGGTATTTACCGAAGAAGACGGGTTTTTTCATTTCGAATCCGTGAAGCCCGACGGTGCTTACACCATTTCCGCCGAGGGTGTGACCGCCGATGATGTGATTCACTTGCTTGACGACAAGGGGTTTGTAATCGAAACAATAGAGCCGAACAGTGCGGGTGAATTCGTCTATGTAAGACTGGATCCCGACGTGAAATCGGTAACCCTGACCAACGAACTTCGGCAGCAGGTTCGCGTGGCTGCGGGCGATGAGATCAAACTCCCCGACGTCTACTTTGACCTGGATAAAAGTGACTTGACTGCAAGGAGCTTGCGTTCGTTGAACAAGCTTGTCACCCTCTTGCGAACCAACCCCGACATTCGTGTGGAGCTGGCAGGTCACACAGACTCGCGCGGCTCTGCCGAATACAATGCAAAGCTCTCTCAGAAGCGTATAGATGCTGTGGTAACTTATCTCATCAAGCAGGGCGTCAGCGCAGACCGAATTTCCGGAAAGGGATACGGGGAAGACAAACTGCGCAATCACTGCCGCGACGGAGTCCCTTGCACGGAAGA
>PXBH01000197.1 GCA_003565555.1 Cryomorphaceae bacterium
ATGTTGACACAACTCACCACATCTTTCGTAGCGGCCAATAAAATACAGGATCTTCAGAACGAACTCGAAGAGGAGGAGGACAAGAAAGCACAGAAAGGTAAGGGCCGCGATCGATCATAGAAGGCAGTCAGCATAAGCCTCCTTCACCGAATTGAACATAAAAAAGCCCGCTTCTCGATGAAAAGCGGGCTTGATTTTTTGCTGCGGCCGTAATTACCTGTTGTCGATCTCCTCGACGCCGGGGTATTTCGCTTTGTCAAAGCTGAAAGCGGATGAAGGATATTCTTTATCGGTCGCAAAAGTGTTCACGAGGTAAGTATAGTCATCCCCCTGCTTCCCCAAAATCTCCATTTTCGAAACCTGCATTTCTTTTTTGTGGATATAGAGCTTGACAGTATGGTAGGCTTTGCCTTCAGGATCGGTCGGGTTCAGCTTGATTAAATGGTGGGGAGCACCCTCTACCTGTACCTCTCCGTCGTAGTAGTGCTTAAAACCGGTTTCCCAAATGGTGTAGATGTCCGAAGGATTCAAGGCATCCTCTCCGCTTTCGGCGTGATCGATATACACCTCGTTCATGTCTTCATTGTATGTCCACCGTGTTTCCCCGTCTGAAAATATGGTGTTGTCCCCGAGGCGAATGGTGTATTTTCTCCCTTGCATCTTGAGGGTTCCCGACTGCGTTTGCTCTATTTCAGCCAATTTATCTTGCAGCGTGAAGTCAAAATCACTGGTAATGGAGGTGTACTTTCTCGTTTTGTTGCTCAATTCATCAAGAATGGCCTTGGCCTGCGGGTCTTGTGCTACAAGCGTACCTGCCGTAAGGGCCGTCAATGCGGCTATTGCTGCAGTTCGGATAATTTTCATGAGGTCAGTTTTCGATTTTCTCGCTTTCGGAGTTCAATAATTGTTCCAAAGCGTACTCGTCGGGAATCAATACTTGCCGGGCCTTGCTGCCCTCGAAGGGACCAACGATGCCGGCGGCCTCCAGCTGATCTACGATTCGCCCTGCGCGGTTGTAGCCCAGCTTGAGCTTTCTTTGTATAAGTGAGGTGGAGCCTTGCTGATGCATCACAATCACCCGTGCCGCATCTTCAAACATGGCGTCGCGGTCGGCAGGGTCTAAATCTCCGGGACCGCTTTCCCCGTCTTCTCCGACGTACTCGGGGAGGAGATGGGCTCCCGGATAGCCCCGCTGAGAGCCGATGAAGTCGGTGATATCGTCTACCTCGGGGGTGTCGACGAAACCGCACTGCAAGCGGATGATATCATTCCCTGTAGAGAGCAACATGTCACCGCGGCCGATGAGCTGATCTGCACCACCCGCGTCGAGAATGGTGCGCGAATCAATCTTCGAAGAAACCCGAAAGGCAATTCTCGCGGGAAAATTCGCCTTGATCACACCGGTAATGATGTTTACCGAAGGCCGCTGGGTGGCAATGATAAGGTGAATGCCGATGGCCCTTGCCAACTGTGCCAATCGAGCGATCGGGGTCTCCACCTCCTTGCCCGCCGTCATGATCAGGTCGGCAAACTCATCCACCACAAGCACGATATAAGGCAGATAGCGGTGACCTTTTTCGGGATTCAGGCGTCGCTTGATGAACTTGCCGTTGTACTCCTTAATATTTCGCACCCCGGCATCTTTGAGCAGCTCATAGCGGTCATCCATTTCGATGCAAAGGGAGTTCAGCGTCTTCACCACCTTGCTCGTATCGGTGATGATGGCTTCTTCCTCGTCGGGCAGTTTTGCCAGGTAGTGTCGCTCGATTTTATTGAAAAGGGTAAGCTCCACTTTCTTCGGATCTACCAATACAAACTTGATCTGTGAAGGGTGCTTCTTGTAGAGCAGCGAAACCAAAATGGCATTCAGCCCCACCGATTTTCCCTGTCCCGTGGCGCCCGCCATGAGGAGGTGCGGCATTTTTGCCAGGTCGGTGACGAAGGTCTCGTTCGAGATGGTTTTTCCGATCACAACGGGAAGTTCCAACGTGCTCTCCTGAAATTTTTCCGAAGCCACGAGCGACCGCATGGATACAATGTCGGGATTGCTGTTCGGTACTTCGATTCCGATGGTTCCCTTTCCGGGAATGGGGGCGATAATGCGAATGCCGAGCGCTGCGAGGCTCAGGGCGATGTCGTCCTCCAGATTTTTAATCTTGCTGATGCGCACGCCCGGCTCCGGGACGATTTCGTAGAGTGTAACGGTAGGTCCTATCGTCGCTTTGATCTTCTCGATTCCGATTTTATAATGCGAAAGCGTGGTGACAATTTTGTCCTTGTTGGCTTCGAGTTCTTCTTTGGTCACAGTGGTTTTCCCGCCGCCGTAGTCATTCAAGAGCTCAATTTTGGGCATCTTGAATTCTCCGAGGTCCAAGGTAGGATCATACTCACCGAAGTCGGTGACTTTTCTCTCCAATTCTTCGTCAGAGAGTGACTTTTCTTCTTTGGGCATTTCCACGGAGAATTCCTCTTCGGTTTCCTCGGACGGTGCGCTCGGCTTGGCCTCCGGATCGAGCACCACCGGGGCGGATGCATCTTCCGGGAGCGCTTCGGTTTCATCCTCAAGCTGTGTTTCCACGGAGAATTCCGGGCTTTTTTTGACCTCGGCCGGGCTTTGGGCGTCCTCCGTTTCGTCCTCGTCATCACTCAGGGCGAGATCTGCCGCCGAGGTTACAAACCGGTCTTGCTCACCGATGGTGTCGCTGAACTCGGCTTCGCCTACATCGGGGTCGCCTTCTTCACCATCCTCCTCTGCCGATCGCCGCACTGCCGCAGCACGGTCCGCAACTTTTTTGCCGATAAGGCCGCCCAGCACAGCTCCTTTTCCCGCAAGGGTGCGCACCCAACCGAAGGAGGGATTGAAGACCACAATAATGTAAGACGCCGCCGCGAAAACCAAAAGCAATCCCGTGCCTACGCCGCCCACAACGCCTTCGAGCATGTGGTTCAGATTGTAACCGAAGGCTCCGCCTATAAAGCGCCGATCGGGCACATCAAAAATGTACGCCAGCAGAGGTGAAAAAATGACCATAGCCACTACCACGGCCGCTGCACCCCGCAGGCCGCCCAGAAGACTGCGCCCGAACAATATTTTAAATCCCGCATCGAAGCACAAAGGGAGAAACAGAAAGCTCATGATTCCGAACCACTCGTGGATGAAGAGGTGAGAAACCATGGCCCCCAATGGCCCCAGCCAATTTTCCGCATTGTAGTCGCCCTTCCGCAATACAATCCACCAATTTTCCGAAAGCATGGATTGGTCTGCCTTCCACGTGAAAATGAAACTCGTAAAGGCGATAAAGCAATATGCGCAAATGAACATCAGAAAGAGCCCGGAGATGCGTTTCACCCGCCGGTCTGCCCAAAATGATCTGAGCTCAAAACTGCGCGCAGTTTTCTTCGCTTTTTTTGTAGCTCCCTTTTCCCTGATTCTGTTTTTTTTGGCCATAGTATTCCCGTCGGGACATGAGCTACCAAAGATAGCCGCCTAACATGTCGTGTAGCAGATTTGCACCTTCTGTATTTCAACAGAAGCGTGTTGATCATTATTGCGCGGGGTATCGGATTTCTCATCGACTCCCTTTCTGCGGGGCAGTGCAGCGTCGGCTGCTGCCCGCGGTTCGCATCGTCGAGGCGAGGCGGCAGCGGTAACTTTGCTTATTTTTGCACGGGCCGATGCGTTTCGGTCAGCAAAACAGAATGGTGATGACAGAAAAAGAGAATTTGAAAGAAGCCACCTTCGGTGCGGGATGTTTTTGGTGCAC
>PXBH01000227.1 GCA_003565555.1 Cryomorphaceae bacterium
AAGAATGGAAAATTGATGGCTTATTGTGTTGAAAATAAATTCGATGTTCTGCTTACTATAGACAAGAACATGGCCTTTCAGCAAAATATGGCCAATTATCCCATTGCCATAGCTGTATTGAATAGCAAGTCAAGTAAGTTAGAAGAACTTCTTTCTTTTTTGCCGTCATTTCGCTCCCAGCTGATGAATATAAAAAAGCACGCATATTACATTATTGATAAGTAGTTGCCGCCGTGCACTTTGGAACACCCGAGGTCTGGGTCATTGTAAAGGGCTGCGGAAAGGTGGAATTGGATTATGCGGCTTACGGAGCTGTGAGCCTCAAGCTGCTGCCCGTGGTCAAGACGCTGATGTACGGGGAGCCTTGTAGTACGCCCTGCCGGCGACCAGCGGAAGCCCGCCTGGGCGACTCCCGGCAAGGCCGCAGGAATGTGGAGCAGTGGTATGTAGAATTTAAGCCGTGAGTGTTTTCTTTGATCATGGTTGCAATGCGCACGGTTATTCTTCACCCATGATTGCTTTAATATCTTTGGTATTCAGCACCCAATTCACACCGTTTGATTTCAAGCCTTTTGCCAGTTTTTTATCGCCTGTCCACAGTGATACCTCAAGGGCAATTGCCAAGGCCACAAAGGGAATGTCAAATTCGTCCACATCCATCGCGAGCTATACGGCTTGATCCCACACGCCTTTTGGTATGGATTCGGTGCTAATGAGCGTTACCTCCTTCAATATGGTTCTCAACAACAGCTCAAACTCATCAGCTGAATGACCTGACAGTCGAAGTATCTTGGCGCGATGAGCTCCAAGTTCTTCCAGTATAAACTGTGGCGCATAAAAAGTAAAAACGTCTCCGGAGTTGAGCAGTAAATCGCTTATCGTGCCACGAGGGCTCAGGATACCACTGAACAGAATATTGGTGTCAACGACAAGTTTCACTTCATAAACTTATCCCGGTTCTTAGTCCACCACGATTCCTTCACCTCTTTGGCGAGGGTATCAATCTGCTCTTGTGTGACCTTGCTCCTTGAGGCAATCTCCCGAAATCGGATATAGTCCAAAATCCTCTGCAAGCCTGTGAGATCAGTATCGGCCGAAACGCGAATTAGAATTTCTTTATCTGTACGTTGAATTTCCACATTCAAATATACCTAAATTTCGGATGTAAAGTTGCCCATTGGTGCAGAAGGCCTACAGTCATAACAACACTTCAGGCTGCATACAGATCAATCTTGGTATTGTAGATTTCCTGTTTGAGCACCGGGTTTTTTAACGCATTCACAGAGAGCAGGTCAATCTTTTTGCCCGTCAGTTTTGCCAATGCCTCAATAAAAGAGAAGTAATTGTCTGCATAGTCAAGTACATCCAGATCAGGAGAAAATTCTACAAGAAAGTCCAAATCGCTATTGCTGTGCATTTCACCTTTAGCGGCCGATCCAAATAGTGACAATGAGCTCACCTTGTGAATTTTGCACAAGCGGGAGATTTCCGCAATACTATTTTCGATAAGTGGGTGCATCGTAAAGTAAAGGTAGGAAAAAGCTATGTATGTGGGGCGCCGTGTAGGATGTACGCTATAGCTCATCCAACAATTCTCGAGCGGTTTTGAGTTTGATTTTGCCTTGTTTATGCAGCCTTACATCGTCGGCAGCTTCCTGTAAGTCACTCCACAATTCCGCAGCTGAAGCTCCCATCGGCTTAGCCTTTTTGACGAAAGACAAGCTCTTTAATACCTTCATGGCAAAAGATGCTTGGTGGTCGGGGATGTCGATGAGTATTTTCATGGATTCTCTTGAGTTGATGCGGGGAGTTGATTTCGCGCAATTCAAAAATAGGGATTAAATTGGAGACGATGCCATGTATTTGTGTAGGAGTTCCCGATTTTCGTTTGAAAGGGATAGGCCCATCAGCTCGGCTGAGCTGATGCAAGTGGTGAAGACACTGATGTACGGAGAGCCTTGTAGTACGGTGTGTCGGCGACCGAAAGGAAGGAAGAGGGGGTGAACAGCTTGTTCCGGTGCCCCGTTCTATTCGCATGTAGCATAACCGCGTGAGATTAATCACTGCTTTTCCTTAAATTTGCGTAGCGCAGGTTCAGCAAATATGCCAAAATGAAAATTCTGATTGACATACCGGACGGAAAGGCTTCCTTCTTTATGGAGCTGCTCAAAAACTTCAAGTTTGTGAAGGCACGGCAACTTACCCCTTACAGTGCCGAAGTGCTGGAGAATTTGAAAGAAGCGGTTGAGGAGATAAACCAGATTAAGGCCGGGAAGAAAAAGGCTCAACCTCTAAGCGAGTTTCTCGGTGAGCTATAAGGTCGATACCATTGCCCCATTTCGGAAAGAGGCGAAAAAGCTTATCAAGAAATATCCCTCATTGAAAAGTGAATTGGCAGCATTGGGCAGCAGCCTGTCCGCTAACCCGACTACGGGAACTGCACTCGGCAACAACTGCTTCAATATACGCCTCGCCATCGCTTCCAAGGGAAAAGGCAAATCCGGAGGTGCGCGGGTGATTACGCACTTCTATGTGTCACAGGATACGGTGTTCCTGATATCCATCTTCGACAAGTCTGACAGGGAAAATATTTCAGACGCCCAAATCAAAGCGCTCCTAAAGATGATTCAGTAGATGATGCCTCTTACGTCTTTGAAATCGCAAAGCCAAATGCAGGTTGTGAAGAAACTGATGTACGGGGAGCCTTGTTTTCAGTGCCGGCGACCACCGGAAGCCCGCCTGGGCGATCGCCGGGAAGGAAGGGGGGGGTAGAAATCCCCTACCAAGTCGGACTATTCCGGGTTGACTCGAATTTCATTATTTTTGGAAAATGAATTCCCTGCAGAACATTCAAAACACACTGGAAAACCACAAGAGGAGGTTATTCGAAAAGTATCCGCTAAAGTCCATGGCGATTTTTGGTTCGTATGGCAGGGGTGATCAAAATGACAAGAGCGACCTTGATATACTGGTTGAATTCAGCGATCCTATCGGGATTCGCTTCATTGATCTGGCGGATGAGCTGGAGAAAATCCTTCAGCAAAAAGTGGATTTGGTCTCACGGAAGGGTGTAAAAGAAAAGTACTTAAATTCAATTACACCTGACTTGATATATGTCTAAGCGAGATACGAAGCTTCTTTTGGAGGATATGTTGGAGTCGGCGTTGAAGATTCGGAAGTATACCGACGGACTGAGTTTTGAAGATTTCTTGAACGACGAAAAAACCGTAGATGCAGTAATCCGGAATTTTGAGATTATCGGTGAAGCTGCCAACCGTATTGATTTTGATTTCCGCAATCGAAACCCTGAAATAGAGTGGAGCAGAATTCGCGGTCTTCGCAACAGAATTATACACGAATATTTTGGAATTGATTACGAGATTGTCTGGCAGATCATTGAAGAATATATTGATGCGTTGATTGAACACGTGGAAACAGTATTGAAGTAAGCCTGTGATTTAAAAAGCATTTAATGAGGAATTCGGGAGGAAGACGGAATAATATTTCTGAAGTTCGGGGAGCCATGTAGTACGGTGCCGGCGACCACCGGGAGCCCGTATGGGCGACCACCGGGAGCCCTTATGGGTGTGGAAGAGGGGGGGATTCAACATGACCTCTATCTTCATGCACTTCCACATACAGTGCGGATTTACAGTGAATCAATTCACCAAATTGAATGGCTGTAGGTGATTTTACCGGTCTGAAAATGAAACCCTCCGGCCCCTACTCCCTCCCATCCAAATACACCTCCCCGTCCTTCATCACAAAAACGAGCCGATCCATGGTCGCCAAAAAATCCTCTTTGAGATTGCCCCGCACGGCGATGATGTCCGCAAATGCGCCGGGGCTGAGGCTGCCGATGCGCTGCTCTTTGTTCATGCTCTTCGCTGCGAGGTAAGTGGCCGACTGTAAGATGTCGAGGGGCTTCATGCCCGCCTGCAAGTAAGCGCGGAGCATGTCGATCGACGATTGGCCGGCGGTCACGCCGATGTCCGTGTAATTATCGGAACCCGCCACAATGGTGACGCCGTTAGCAATGGCCCTCTTCAGGCGGCCTTCCATATTATTCATGTAATACTCGATCCACTCGCGCTCGTCTTCGGCATAGCCCGCCAGTCGGGCGTAGGTTTCCATGTAGGCCCTGCTGTTTTCGGTAGGGACCAGAAACACTTTCTTTTTGGCCATGAGGGCCAGGGTGGTGTCGGCGATGTTGAAACCGTGCTCAATGCCGTCCACACCGGCCGTGATGGCATTCCACGCCGACTGATCGGTCACGCAATGAGCGGTCACGGTGAGTCCATAGGTGTGGGCCGTTTCCGTGATGGCTTTCATCTCATTTACCGAAAGGAGGGTTCTGTTCGGCAGGTTGTCAGCGCAGATCTTGATAAGGTCGACACCTTGATTCACATGTTCACGCACGGCATTCACGGCATCATCTGCACCTTTCACAATGCGGTATTCTCCGTCGATGATGTGTTGGTGCGCGGGCAGCACGCCGTAGATCTGCCCGCCCGTCGCGGCGAGGATGGGGCCCGAGGCAAAAATGCAGGGGCCCGCGGTGCTGCCTTCGTTGATGGCATCGCGAAGGGCCACATCGAGAAACTGTCCTGAATTGCCCAAATCCTTGATGCTGGTAATGCCCACATCCAAATAAGAGCGCGCCCTTTTCGCTCCGCGCAGCGCCCGTAGGGCATCGCTTTCCATCACAAGGGTGTGGATGCTGTGTTCGGCAAAATCCACGTCGGCATCCTGCGTAAAGAGGACGTGGGTATGGGCGTCGATCAGGCCGGGTAGTACTGTGCAATCGGATAAGTCAATGGTGGCTGCATCAGCGGGTATTGCTTTGTGATCTATGATCGCCTCAACCTCATTTTCCCGGAAATGGATGGCCTTGTTGCTGAGCAGTACGCTCTTTTCACTGTCGTAAAATTGGCCTGCCTTGATGTAAACATCCTTCTGTTGCCCCACCAAGTTGACACAGGTGCATAGGGTAAAAATCAAGAGACAGAGAAAGCGAATGTACACGGGCTGAATTTTGTGCAAGGTACGTTACGAGGGGGTTACTTTCAAAATGCTTGCGGATACGCAGGGTTCGCGGAATTCCCGAGGCAGTGTCATTTTTCATCGTTTGTCGGAGAGCAGTTTCAAGTCAGCCCAAAACCGACTCCCGGAATCATGTACGTTCCGAGAGCAAAAAGGGATCTGCGTTTTCGTCCGAATTTTTTAATTGAAAATCCGTTGGTTTTGCAGAATTTCGCTGCACTTAACCTACCTGTGTGAAAAAATTTGCCACCATCTCCGTTGTCATCCTTGTCATTGCGCTGGGCATTTTTGTCTGGTGGCGCTACTTCTTTGTATTCAGCGAAGGGGTAAAATCGGGTGACCTCAACTATTTCGAGAAAAAAGGCATCCTGTTCAAAACCTACGAGGGGCGCATCGTGCAGGCGGGTTTTCAGAGCCCCTCGGCCGGTTCATTGCAGAGCAATGAATTCAGATTTAGCGTAATCGATGAATCGGTGGCCGACGAGCTCGAAAGGGCGGGTGGCCGCTTTGTGGAATTGCGGTACATCGAATACATCCGCCCTGTGCCCTGGCGGGGCGCTTCAGAATACGTGGTCACCGAAGTGCTGGAAGTAGATGAGCCGCGCCGCGATAAAAACGTGCCCGTCCGCTGATCCGGGTTGTGATGAATCCGGCTATTTCGTGATTTTTTTGAAAGTCCGTCATTCTAAATTGCACTGCCCTTCTCACGATAAGCTAAACGCCAAAAGCGGTTTCACGTCACCTGCATCTGCTTTACGCAATGCCTCCTGATAGGTCTTGCGCAAGTCCTCCGGCGAGCGGTCGCTATTGCGCCCCCAGGTGAATGTCCTCTCTCCCGTCAGGGCTTTGGCCAAAATTTCAGCCGCCGACCGCGCATGCCTCCCGTTACCGATTTCAAAACACCGAATGGCCCACAGCCTTCGCAAAAATCGCAAAGCAATTTCGAGCGGCGGATGCGTCTCCTCCCTCACTATCCGGCGCAGGTCGTCGGTGTGCTTTTGCAACTCGACGGGTATCCACACAGCCTTCACTCCGTCATTGTTTTCCCTTTCGCGAAATCGGCCCGCCTGCTTCCACACCTTACCGAACATTTCGCGGTGCAAGCGCAGCAAAAAATCCCCTGTCAAGACCTGATCAGCGGTAAAGGACTTTCGGAGGAGCCACATTTCCGCATCCAATATGTTGGCCGATTCCAAAGCGTCAAGTTCCGACTGCTTCCGCACAAAGGAGGGTTTTAAACCCGCACGTTCCTCTTCGGAGAGTAGGGTTTGCCCCTTTCCGCCCTTCTTCGTCAGTCCCATAGCCCGCGGTTCATTTCCTGCTTCAGGGTTTGGGCCGTAGTTTTTGTCTTTCGGCGAAATTCTTTCCCGTCCGGCGTTCGGTCGGCCAATGCCATGTTGTGCTCCGTTCGCGCGATCAGCTCGTCCGCCAAAGCACGGGCCCGTGCATCGACCGTTTTCTCAAAACTCCCCGCATCGGGCACAAATCCGTACACCAATTTCATGTCCATCGCAGCCGCCACTTCACGGAGCGCATGGATCGTAATGCTTCCCGAAGCCTCCCGCCCTTCGAGGTCGCGGGCACCCTGAGCGGTCATGCCCGACTTCCTGCCCAATTGCGCCAAGGTCATGTTCAGCGATTTTCTTATCGAAGCGATCCATCCGCCCGGCGGCCGAGCCTCAGGTTCGATTTTGTAATACGGCGCCTTCTGCTTGTCCAAAAGCCGCACTGTTTCGAGTTTGTTATCATTCATGAGCTTTGTCGTTTTTTGATCCCCGATCAGAATCCAATGCGCAAAAGCGCATCAGTGAATCAACTGCGTAAAACTATGTATATAACTTTACTTTTTAGTGGATATATCAGTGTTTAACTTTGATTAAACAGACTGCTTCCCGGCAGAACGGTTTGTTGGGCGCGCCGCTACTGCGATATGGTGTGTTGAGATTCCGCTTCTACATTGTCTCGATACGCCGCGCGAAAAATGCGCGGCACTCGAACTGACGAGATTTTTAGAACGAATTATCCATGGATAAACCAACCGTCACATCGAGTGCCGCAGCGAAGCGGAGGTGTATCGAGATGCTATTGCTCCTAACCCTAATTCTATACGAATGTCAGTTATGCTTCGCTGCACGCACCACAGGATCAATAGGCCCGCTCGTTGATCCCCTCGTAGTAATTGATAAATGCCTTGTTCACCACGCGGTTGCCTCCCGAAGTCGGATAGTCTCCCGAGAAGTACCAATCGCCCGTATGGTCGGGGCAGGCGGCGTGCAAGTTGTCGATGGTCTGGTAAAGAATTTCTACTTCGCAGGTGACATCAGCGGGCGTAAGCAGGCGCGATATCTCCGCGGAGACCTCTTCGTAGGAAAAGGGTGCGTACACCTCCTTGACGTAATTCCTCACCTCGCCCTTCTCAAGGTCGTATTGGTTCTTGCACTTTTCGTAGACATCATCCAGCACCTTTCCGGTGTCGGCCTTTCGGTGCAGCGATACGGCCGCACGAAAAGCAATAAAGTCGCCCAGCTTTGCCATGTCGATCCCGTAGCAATCGGGAAAACGGATTTGCGGAGCGCTCGATACCACGACGATCTTTTTGGGCTGAAGGCGTGACAGGATCCGAATAATGCTTTGCTTCAGTGTGGTACCGCGCACAATGCTGTCGTCGAGCACCACGAGGTGATCCTTGTCCGGCACCACAGTACCGTAGGTGATATCGTACACATGGGCCACCATGTCGTCCCTCGATTCATCCTGAGTGATAAATGTACGGAGCTTGGCATCCTTCACGGCGATCTTTTCCATCCGCGGGCGCATTTGGAGAATCTCGCGGAGGTTTTCGGGGGTGAGCCCGCTGCCGAGCTGCAGTATTTTCTCCTGCTTCTGCTCGTTGAGGTAATCTTCGAGCCCCTTCATCATTCCGAAAAAAGCCACCTCGGCGGTGTTGGGGATAAAGCTGAACACGCTGTTTTCTAGGTCGCCGTTCACACTTTTCATCACGGCGGGCACAATACTCTTGCCGAGCTTGATGCGCTCCCGGTAAATATCCATATCACTCCCGCGCGAAAAATAGATACGCTCAAAAGAGCATGATTTTCGCGGCGCGGGCGGCGTCACTTCCTCTTCGCGCAGGGTACCGTCCTTGCGAATGATGGCGGCATGCCCGGGCTTGATCTCTCGGATTTGCTCCGCCTGCAGGTTAAAGGCCGTTTGAATCACCGGCCGCTCCGAAGCCACCACTACAATTTCGTCGTCTTCGTAGATGAATGCCGGGCGGATTCCGTTGGGGTCGCGAAGTACAAAGGCGTCACCGTGGCCCATCAATCCGGCCATCGCATAGCCCCCGTCCCAGTCCTGTGCTGAGTTTCGCAGGATTTCCCCCACGTCGAGGTTCTCAATAATCTTTTCAGTGATCTCCTGCTTAGAATAGCCCAGTGCCCTGAATTTGTCAACGATGCGGTCGTTTTCCACATCGAGGTAATGTCCGATTTTTTCCAGCACGGTCACTGTATCGCTCTTCTCTTTGGGGTGCTGCCCGATGCTCACGAGAAGATCAAAAAGCTCGTCTACATTGGTGAGATTGAAATTTCCCGCCACCACGAGGTTGCGCGTTTTCCAATTGTTCTGGCGCAGAAAGGGGTGGCAGCTCTCAATCGAGTTTTTACCGAAAGTGCCGTAACGGACATGGCCCAAAAACAGCTCACCCGAAAATCCCGCGTTTTGCTTCAGCCACTCCACATCGGTAAACCGATCGGGGTGTTTGGCCTCGAGCTCGCGAAATCGGCCGTTGATGTGCTCAAAAATATCCTGAATGGGCTTCGAACTGTTCGACCTTTGCCGGCTGATATAGCGCTGACCGGGCTCGGTGTCGAGCTTGATGTTGGCTACTCCCGCGCCGTCCTGACCGCGGTTGTGCTGCTTCTCCATCAGGAGGTAGAGCTTGTTGAGGCCGTAAAAAGAAGTCCCGTATTTCTCACGGTAAAAGGACAGCGGCTTTCGCAGCCTGAGGAGTGCTATTCCGCACTCGTGTTTGATGGGGTCGCTCATGCGTTTATGGGCATCGGCATTTGAGGGCGCAAATGTAGGGGTAATTTAGCAAAAACGCCTTCTGCGCATGATCGGGCAATTTCTTCCTCCCGAGGCAAGTCATTCCGGAAAACGGCTTGCTTACGTACAACTTAGCCCCGGAGCACACGTCAAGAAATTGTAACTTTAACGCATGTTTCCGGTTGAGACGATCAGATCTTGCCTCGCAACGGCTGCTGCACTGTGGGCTTTCGCGGTTTTTGCGGAAAGCGGACCCGCGCTCAAAGAAAATAAGGGGCAGTGGCACCCCGATGTGGCTTTTCGCGCAGAGCTCGGGAGCAATGCGGCCTTCATAGATCGGGGAGGCATCACCCTTTTGCTCACCGAGGCTGACTTTTCTTCCCGTCTCCACGACCACATCCAAGGCCGAGGCACCCGTGAAACCGCCGATTTCCATTGCCTGAAAATTCGCTTCAGCGGAGCCGATCTCAACTCCGCACCGGAAAAACGAAAGCGCATTGCCGGCCCCGAACACTATTTTCTTGGCAGCGATCCGCACCGAGAGGGCACCGATGTGTACGGATATGAAGGGGTGACCTACAGAAACGTTTACCCGGGAACGGATGCCCGGTTCGATGTGAAAAACGGGCGCTTGAAATACGAATTCGTCTTGGCTCCGGGTGCTGATCCCGACATGATTTCTGTAGAAATATCCGGTGCAGACAGCCTGTACATCACCGGGGGCGCACTCGCCGCGGCGACTTCCGTGGGTACGGTGCGCGAAGAGGCCCCCTTTGCATTCCAACGCGATGCAGCCGGCAAAACGCGGGTTGTAGCCTGTGAGTATCGCCTTTCCGGAAATCGGATTACCTATGCTTTTCCCGAAGGCTATGACCCCACGCTCCCGCTCGTGATCGATCCGGAGATCTCTTTCTCGACTTATATCGGTAGTACGAGCAGCAATTTCGGATTCACCGCGAGCTACGATGATGAGGGCAACCTCTACGCCGGGGCCATTGTATTCGGAGCAAATTATCCCACTACCACCGGGGCCTTTCAGGTTGATTTCGCCGGCGCAAATGTAGATTGCGCCATCACCAAGTTCAGTGCTGACGGAACGGAACTGCTCTACAGCACCTTCTTGGGCGGCAACAACAACGAGGCGCCGCACTCCATCGTGGTTTCCCCGGCGGGAGAGGCCTATATTCTGGGCACTACCGGATCCCCCAATTTCCCGACCTCGCTCAGCGCCTTCCAAACCGGTTTTAACGGAGGAGATCAAGTAAATACGGGCATCGGGTTCTCTCTTTCGGGAGGCACGGACATGTTTGTGGCCAAGCTTTCGCCCGGCGGAAATATCCTCATGGCCTCCACCTTCGTGGGCGGAAGCGGGAATGACGGTATCTCTGTCAATACCCCTTTCAATTTCAACTACGGCGACCTCTTTCGCGGAGAAATTGTCATCGACCCGGAAGGAAATCCCTGTGTAGCCTCGGTGACCAATTCGGCCGACTTCCCGTCAGAAAGCGGGTATTCCTCTGTGCACTCGGGGGAAATCAGCGGGGTGGTCTTCAAGCTCAACAACGACCTGAGCCAGATGCTCTGGTCCACCTACACCGGCGGAAATGCGGATGAAACAGCCGTCGGGCTGCAACTCGCTGCCGATAATTCGGTCTACTTTACCGGCGGCACTTTCAGTACCGATCTGGCTACGCCGGGCGCCTTTCAGGCCGCACCCTCAGGCGCCGGCGACGGCTACGTAGGCCATATCTCAGCCGACGGCTCCGCGCTGCTAAGCTGCACCTATACAGGTACTTCGGAATTCGATTTGAACTACTTCGTGCAAATCGATGAGGACGGCTTCGTCTATACCATCGGCCAAAGTCTGGGCAACTACCCCGTGCAGGGCGATGTGTACAGCAACGCGAACAGCAGTCAGTTTATCCAAAAGCTGAGCCCCGACCTCGAAGATGGGATCTGGAGCACGGTAGTAGGTGCGGGCAGCGGCGGGGTCGACTTCTCACCGAGCGCATTTCTGGTGAGTGAATGCGGTCAAGTTTATGTAGCCGGTTGGGGCGGAACGATCAACGATGCGGGCGGAACCACAACGGGCCTGCCGGTGACCCCCGATGCTTTTCAGACAACAACGGACGGAAACGATTTCTACGTGATGGTCCTCGCTCCCGATGCCGAAGATCTGGCCTACGCCACTTTCTTCGGCGGAAGCCAAAGCCAAGAACACGTGGACGGCGGCACGAGCCGTTTCGATAAGAACGGAACCGTGTACCAGGCCGTATGCGCAGGCTGCGGCGGCAACAGCGACTTCCCCACGCAGCAGGGAGTGTGGTCACAAACCAACAATTCCAACAACTGCAACCTCGCCGTTTTTAAATTTATCCTCTCATCGGTGCAAACCGCCGCAGACATTGAAGCGCCGGAAACCGTATGTCCCGGAACCGAACTCAACTTTATCAACCTGACCACCGATGCGGACAACTACCTCTGGGACTTCGGCGACGGCAATCAAAGTACCGAATTTGCCCCGACCTACAGCTACGAAACCGACGGCGATTACACCGTATGGCTCTACGCGGACAGCGATGACGGCTGCCTCGCCCCGGACAGTGTCTCCCTCACGGTACAAGTGCTCAACGCCCCTGTTTTGGAAGCGGAAGATCCCGATCCCATCTGCCCCGGCGAGTCGGTTCAACTCTTTGCCGAAGGCGCTGATACCTATGTGTGGAGCCCTTCAAATATGCTGGATGACAACACTTCCGACAGCCCGATTTTTTCGGGTACTTCTACCACGGTGCTCACCCTTACGGGAAATACGGCTTGCGGGAGTGACCAAACAGAAATCACGGTAACCGTAGGCAGCGATGCCGTGCAATTCGGCGAAAATACCGCCATCTGTCCGGGCGAATCTGCCGAGCTTTTCATCACCGGCGCTCAATCTGTGCTGTGGTCACCCGAGGAGGGACTCGACGATCCCGAAAGTTTCAATCCTACAGCCACTCCCTCCGGTTCGGTGATCTATACCTTTACCGCAGTGACCGATGATGAATGCGACACCCAAGGCCAAGTCGAAATCACCGTGCTGCCCCCGCCGCCCGTACTCGAAGGAAGTTTTAACTACGTCGCCTGCAACGGAATCCCCGCACAGATCAATATTTCCGGGGCCGAGAGCTACAGCTGGTCCCCCTCGGAAGGGCTCAGTGCAGATGATGTGCCCGATCCGGCGGCACTGCCCGAATCTGCCGTGACCTATACCGTTACCGGCACCAATGCCTGCGGTTCTGCGACGGAAGAAGTCTCTGTGCTCGTAAACTCCATCCAAGTCAATCTGATCGCGGACAGTATGGTATGCCACCGCGATCCTTTCACCGTTTCGGCCACCGGAGGGAAAACCTACATCTGGCAGCCCGGAAATATCTTCACCGATCCCGAAGCGCAAACCACCCAAGCCTCTGTAACGTCGCCTACCTTGATCAAAGTCACCGGCTTCGATGAAACCGGCTGCTCTGATACGCAGGAGCGGTGGGTGATGCTCTACCCCCGTCCTTTTTTCACCGCCGGGCGGGACCGCACGGTTTTCTTCGGTGACGATCCGGAAATCGAATCGAACAGCCCCTACCCCATTTCGTGGGAGCCAAATCCGGCGCTGAGCTGCACGGAATGCAACTTCCCGACGGTCAGGCCCCGTGAGCACACCGTACTTTACGCTTTTATCACAGACGAAAACGGTTGTACAGAGCGCGATTCGGTTCGCATCAATATTCACGGCAACCTCTACGTGCCCAACGCCTTCACTCCGGACGGCGACGGGGTAAATGATATTTTTAAAGCCGAGGGCACCGACATCACTTACTTCCGCATGGAGGTGTACAACAGGTGGGGACAGCAGGTCTTTGCATCAGACCACATCGACCGCGGCTGGAACGGAAGCGCTCCTGATTCGGAATACTATGCGCCGGCAGATGTGTACCGGTACCGCATTGTAGCTCGGGAAAAACACGGTGAGCAATTTGAGGTCTCGGGCCACGTCACCCTGCTGCGCTGAACGCAGGTACTAAACGAAGCGCGGATCCGCCTCCATCACTGTGCCGCAATTGTCACAGGTGCGCAGTTCTTCACTTCCGTAAAAATGCTTGAAATTCGGCAGGAAATCCTTTTCGATGTCTTTTAGCGGGAAGTATACCTCGTGCAGTTTGTGGTTGCAATTGTCACAAAACCACATCAGCCCGTCTTTCATATCCGAGCCTTTGCGAACGCGCTCTACCACAAGCCCGAGTGAGCCCTCCGCACGAATGGGCGAATGCGGAACTCGGGGAGGAAGCAGAAACATATCACCCGGACCGAGGTCCATGTCCACCGCTTTACCTCCGTCTTGAATGCGGACGGTGATGTTGCCCTCGAGCTGATAGAAGAGCTCTTCCGTCTCATTGTAGTGGTAGTCTTTGCGGGCATTGGGACCGGCCACGATCATCACGATGTAGTCGGTGCCGTCGGGATAGAGGTTTTTATTCCCCACCGGCGGCTTGAGCAGGTGTCGGTTTTCTTCGATCCATTTGGTGAGGTTAAAGGGACGGGCTACGGGCATAGGTGTGAAGGTTTAAATTCGTTGCAGGATTCGGAAGGTACAAAATTTGGCGGATGTCATCAGTCCAAAATCACAAAAGTGGTTCTCCTGTTGGCCGCGTGCTCCTCTTCGCTGCATTCCGTTCCGTCCGTACAGCTGTTGACCAAATTGGTTTCCCCCAGACCTTTGGTTTTCATCCTGCCCTCTGAAACGCCTTTTTTCGTGAGGTATTCCTTAACTGCATCGGCTCGGCGCTTGCTGAGCAGGAGGTTGTAATCTGCGGGGCCGCGGCTGTCCGTGTAGGCGCGTATTTCGATGCGCACCTCGGGGTTTTGCACCATATAGCGGGTTAGCATATCGAGTGACCTGCGGCTTTCCTCAAGCAGGTAGTAGCTGTTGAAACGGTAATAAATTTGCGGTACGGTAAACTCCCTCCGCTCCTCCTTATCCTCGGCAACGGCCGCATCGGCGAGCGGAGCTTTGAGGTCTGCGCGAAAGAGGCGCTCTGCTTCCCTGACTCCCTCTACGGAGCCGTCCCGTTCGGGCACAGCGACCAGAACGATTTCGGGGATTTCTTCGGGAAATTCGAGGTAAAACACCTCCCCTTCAGGAATTTCGCTGAATTGAAAAGTACCGTCCTTTGCTGCATAACCCTCCGTCAAAAGATTCCGCTCAGCATCGTAGACGCGCATTCTCAGGGCGTTTTCCGAAGCCATTCCGCCTGCCTTCCCGGCGAGGGACATCAACTGCGGGCCTGCTGTTTCATCCTCTGCCGCTTCTTCCGCGGCCGCGAGAGAGAATACAAAGCCGTCATCGCCGTCGCGTGACCCCGTGGTCATCAGGTTGCCGTCGGTATCGAGAATTCGGAGCTCGGAAGCGGCCGGTACGGTGCCCTCTGCAAGCCGCAGGGAATACGTTTTTTCTTCTGTGATTTCGCGCAGTACGAGGCTACCGTTTTCACGGACAAAAAGTGTATCGCGGCGGCTTCCGTCTTGATCGGTGAGCACCATAGCTCGGTTCGCCCCGAGATTGTAGTCCGTAATCAGCCCGCGAAACAAGGAAAATTCGGGCTCCGCTTCAGCCGTTTCAGGCACCCCGGCAGGCTCGGGTGCGCCGTAATTTTCGGGAAGCATGTATTCGAACCTAAAGGTTTTGTCATCGGCCGGGCGAACGGACTGCGTAGTATCACCCCGCGCGTCGAGAAGGAGGAGGCGATCTTCAGGACGAAGACTGCCCGCGCCAAAGGTGAGTTCATAAACCTCCATGGTACGCACATTTTTCAAAAGCAGGAATCCGTCGGAATCGGGCACGGCTTTTTGACCGCCCTTATCATCCTCGGCTTTAAAGAGACCTTCACCGAGATCTGCTGAGTTCGCCGTCAGCAGGGCGGCATTGACCTCGGCCGTTGTGACCGGGGCTGCCATCATCCAGTCGGCCGCCGGATATGCGCGGGTGTAAAGGAAAGCATTCTCGCCTACCGGCTGAATCGTTTGCACCGGCGCGCCCGTATTGCCGAAGATGTCAACTTGATGAGCGCCCGTTACCCCCTCTGTCATTATGGTGTACTCACGGCTGTAGCTCAGTTTATTAAAAGAAAACCTCCCGTCTTCGTCCGTTCTGACCTTACTTACCGTGGCATCACCCGACTTCAGGATTACGGAAGCACCCGAAAAATCAGACTTACCCTCATCTTCTCTGACCTGTCCGCTGAGATCAAAGGCCATGGCAGAGTCGTCCTCGTCGTCCATGCGGCCCAGGGTGTAGTCTTCGGGGGGCAAGAGCTCGATGCGCAATACGCCGTCTAAGGATGCTTCATACACATCGGCAACCTGATCTCCGTCATTAAGGACCTCCACCTTCATCCCGCGGGTCTCCATCCCCTCCACCTCGAGGGTATATGTTTCGGCAGAAGTCAGGCCTGACAGGGAGAAGATGCCTGCCGGATCAACGAAAGTCTCTTTCACCTTTTGACCTCGTCCGTCACTGATGGTCACCTTGGTGCCTTCCGCCACCCTCCTGCCGGCAAATCTGGCAGAACGGTCTTTGTGCACGATACGCTCCGGGTATAAAATCAGGCGGTAAATGTCGTCTCCGCCCGCGCCCCTGTCCCTGTTGGAAGCAATGAAGCCGCTGTTGTAATCACAGAGGTTCAGAGAAAAATCATCCCGCGGTGAATTGATGGGGCTCCTGAGGTTGGTAACGTGCTTGAAGTTGAGCATCTCGGAGGTGTAATACAGATCTAATCCTCCGTAGCCCATGTCGCGTCGGTCAGAAGAGAAAAAGAGGCGTCCTTCTCGGTAAAAGGGGAAAACCTCATTACCAGAGG
>PXBH01000071.1 GCA_003565555.1 Cryomorphaceae bacterium
ACCCGCCCATGGCGTGCCGCCAGCCAGTCATGTATCTGCCGCTCTTCGGTGCTCAGCGCGGCAAAACTGATATGCCCGCCCTCGGTTTCGACCACCTGCCACAACCGCTGCCGGTCGCGCAGCAGCAGCGCCACGCCCATGCCGGTGCCCGGTCCAATCACGCTGACCGGGCCGACTATCGGCTCGCCATCCCTGCCATGCAGTTGTTCGTATTCGCCGGGCTGAAGCACGGAAACACCCAGCGCCGCGGCGCCGAAATCATTCAGTATATCCAGCCTCTCAAGCCCCAGATCCTCAGCCAGCGCTCTGCGACTGAAGGCCCATGCGCGGTTGGTCAGCCTGACCTCGTCGCCGTGGACCGGACAGGCCACGCCAAGGGCCGCGCGCCGGGGCGAGGTATCAACGCTGGCCAGATAATGGGTCGCCGCCTCTTGCAGGCTGGCGAAATCCGCCGTTGGCAAAACCCTGGCCTCGCGCAGAACCGGTCGGTCTGGGCCATGCTCGGCCAGGGCAAATCTGGCGTTCGTGCCGCCGATATCGCCAACGAGCGAGATCTCACGCATCTGTATTCGCGGGGCTTTATGGGGACGGCGGAAATAGTCCTAATGCCAAAGATGCCACTCTGTCTGATGACCGCACCGCCAGCCAGACTGTTTTGACAGTCAGGCTGGCGGTGCGCGGCGGAGGTCGATCAGAACCGCTGGGTTGCACTCAAATAGTAGCTGCGTCCAGCAAACCCTGCCGGCCGGGTCACCGTTGCAAGAAAAGGTTCACGATCAAACACATTGAAAATAGTCGCAGCAATCTGCAGATCGTCAGTTACATTGTAAGTTGCGTTTAGGTGGTGGACAAACGCGTTTCCGGTCTTGAATGGATCAACGAAGTCTGGATTATTTTCCAGGTCCTGGTTAGAAAGTCCCGGCAACAACTGGCTGCTTTGATAATTAGTGCGCCAGTTGACTGTTAGATCGTCCACATTCCAAGCGATGCGGCCGTTCAGTATCCATTTCGGAAACGTGAATTCCCCGAGAATATTCTCGAACTCATCGGGAAAGTCCTGAAATTGGAAGCTTCTGCGACGCAGATTGCGGCTACCACTAAGTCCAATTGTTACTGAGCCAAGACCAGGATCAAAGATGTAATTCAGGTCAAAGTCGACTCCACGTGCCTCAAGCTTAGCGATATTTTGCTCACCCGATCGGAAAAAGGTAATGAAGCCATCGTCCGGATCACGATCCACCAGTGGGCAGAACGAGTTGTCCAGAGAAGGAGCATCAACACAGCGCTGGACAATTGTCAGGCCTCCTACGGTGCTAATGGCGTCCTCAATGCTTACGTCGTAAAAGTCAACGGTCGCAGTAAAGCCCGGAAGAAAGTTCGGAGTCAATACAAAACCCAGCGTAAGAGTATCGGCTTTTTCCTCGTCCAAATCAGGGTTACCGCCGGCCCGACCTGTGATGAACGCCGAAACAAACTGGGTTGAATCAAAGTTAGGACCCACCAATGCTTCACAGTTGGCCCGCCGGAACTCCGACCCGCCATCAATCAAATTTTCGTTACAAGGATCGTCCGCTGCGCCGATCGAGATGGGCTGCGGCGGTGAGAACAGTTCGTTAATGTTTGGTGCGCGCACGGAGCGGCCATAGGTTCCGCGAAACATAAAGTCCTGGGTCGGACTCCAGGTTGCGCCGTAGCTCCAACTCAGGTTGCTGCCCACCGTGCTGTAGTCGGCGAAGCGTACTGCGGCATTGAGCGTTACTTCCTCAAAAAAGGGACGATCGCTGACAACTGGAACACTAATCTCACCAAATGCCTCGCGAACATCGAAACTGCCTGATACCGGCTCAGTTCGCGTAGTGACACTGTTGAAGGTCAACCCCGCCCCTTGCAGCGACCCGGGCTCAAAATCGCTTTTTTCCTGACGATACTCAAGCCCACCCGCCATGCCAATCGGCCCAGCGGGCAGGCTGAAGAACGCACTGCTGTCGCCGCTAAAGACCGCCGAGACCACCTCCTGGGTCATGGTTGCATTAGAACGATCCGGCTGGAAAATGAACGCTGCCGCCTCAGCACTAGTGGTCCCCCGCCCGAATATATTGATAGGCGTGCACTGCCCGTCACCAGGGGTAAAAGTCAGAAAACCATCACGCACATCGGGAAACGGGGCCACGGGCGGCACAGCTGATGGGTCAAGGTCGGACCGGCAAACGATCTCGCCGCTGTCGGGGTCAAGAACCGCATCCACTGCGGCGAAGAATCGGTCCTCCACTCGCGCAGTCGCATTGGTTGCGGTCCGCTCGGTGCGCCCGTAGTTGTAGGAGACAGAGTAGTCCCAGCCAGCCCCAAGGTCGCCGTCAAAGCCCGTAACGATTCTGACGCTGTGCTGATCGGCGGTGGTCAGGGCGGGCACATCCAGATTGTCGCGCGAAACAACGATGGATGGAGTAATACCTTCATCGACCAAGCTGTCGATCTGGGCGCGCAGTGCATCGGGGATGAAAGGGTTATCCAGTGAAATCGGAATGTCGTCATTGAAGCCGTTGACCTGATTGCGAGACTCGGTTTCCATGTAGCTATAGCGAGTTTCGGTAAAAAAGCGCGCACGCGGATTGAGCTCGTAACTCACGTTACCGTTAAGGTTGATCCGCGTGGTTTGAGGCTGCAGTTCAATGACATTGGGGGTTGCGGCAATTCCGTCCCCCCCGACGGCTTCAAAAAGATTGACGAAAAAGTCACCTCGGTTGAACGCCCGCAGCACCCCGTTTTCATCGACAATCTGGGCCACCGGGAAGGCGCCCGAGCCAACCGTTCGACCCGGGAACAACAGATTGACTGCCGAAAATACAGGGGAAATCCGATCATCAACATCTTCCAAAAAGATAATGCCGAACGGGCTCGAAACAGGAAGCGTACGGTTGGTGGCAAAGGTGTTCGCGGCGTTGGGATTGATCCCGAGGAACTCAGACAGCTCAGGTGAAGTCTCCATGAAAGAAGCCAGGTTGCGTCCGGCAAAACCGGCACGCTGTGTGGCATCAATAGCTTCAACCCGGGTCCACTCCGCGGAAACGACCGCATTGCCCCGCCCATCGCCGAAGTTAGTCCCACCGACCGTTGAAAGCTGATATTCGGCGCCGCCGCCTGCTTCAGTGACGCTGCTGCTGCCTCTGAACTCCATGCCGTCAAAGTCTTCTCTGAGGATAAAGTTCACAACACCTGAAACGCCATCGGCCCCATAAATGGCTGAAGCGCCCCCGGTCACGACATCGATCCGTTCGATCAATGTTGCCGGAATCGAAGAGATATCAACCGCTGCAGTCCCGGCCACCCCGGAGACGTTTCGCCGTCCATTGACCAGCACCAGCGTTCTGTCTGTCCCCAACCCACGCAGATTGAGCAGGCTGGTGCCGATCGGCGCGTTATTTCGAGCCGACTGATTTGCGGGTAGGGTTGAAAACAAAGCCGGCAACTCACGCAGGAAGTTAGCGATATCCGTTTGACCTGAGATCGTGATTTGTTCGCCGTCGATCATGCTGACAGGGTTTGGGGTTGTCAGGTTGCTGTCTGTCGCAATGCGCGACCCCGTCACCACAACGCGATCGGTAATTTCTTCTTCAGCGGCCTCGGCCGCATCAGCCGCCTCGGCAGCGGTCTGGGCATGAAGCGGCAGGCTGCCGAGCCCGAAGGCCAGCAAACTGGC
>PXBH01000010.1 GCA_003565555.1 Cryomorphaceae bacterium
TGATTAAAGGTACTGTTCGCGGGCTTGTTCGCGAAATTTTTTCATCTGGCTTTCAATGCCGGCCACTTCTTCGATGGCCACCGAGAAGGCGATGCCCGCACCGGGCTCTTGGATTTGGCACTCCTCGGTGAGGGCTTTCAGGATGTCGTCGGAGACGTGCTCCTCGACCATAAAGAGCACCACGTCGGTGGGCCCTTCGATGCTGAGTCCGAAGAAGGTTTTTTTGTCTTTTCCGCCGATGCCCCGCGCGGGGATGATGGTGGCACCCGTGGCGCCTGCTGCTTTGGCGGTGTCTACAACCTTCTCGGTGAGGTCTTTTTCAACAGCTGCTACGATAAGTTTGAATCTCATGGGTTTTTATTTTCGGTGGATAATCCATTCTCGGTACTGCGCATAGGCGAGCACTGAAATGATCGGGAAGAGGCTTGCAAATGCGATCAGGCCGAACCCGTCGAGGGCGGGATTGCTCCCGGGTACGGCTTTTGACAGGCCGAGGCCCAGAGCTGCCACGATGGGCACGGTCACGGTAGAGGTGGTCACACCGCCGGAGTCGTAGGCCAATGCAATCAGGTGCTTGGGCGCAAAAACGGTTTGTATGGTCACGATGCCGTATCCGGCGATGATGTATATGTACAAGGGCGTGCCCGTCACGATACGAAAAGTGCCGAGGCTCAGCGCAAAGGCCACGCCGATCGCCACTGTGATTCTCAAGCCCCAATTCTTGATCGACCCTCCGGAAACTTCGTTGGCCTTGATGGCCACGGCGATGAGCGAGGGCTCCGCAATGGTGGTGGCAAAGCCTATCGTAGCCGCAAAAATGTAAATCCAGTAATAGGAGGTCCATTCGGAGCGTTCGGATGCCTCGGTGCCGAGAAATTCGGGTGCGCTGAGCTGTTGTGCCATGAGCTCACCCAGGGGAAAAAGCGCCTTTTCAAGCCCCAAAAGAAACAGGGCCAGCCCGATCACAACATAAATGCTTCCGAGAATCACGCGCTTGGCATTCGGCACGGGCCGCTTGAGTACCGCCATTTGGAAAAAGAGGATCAAGCCCAAAATCGGCGCAACATCTATGCTTGTAGACAGCAAAACACGGTACAGCTCTTCCGCAAAATCACCCATTGCACCGTGTATTTGTGTGAAGACGCATCCGACTCCCGTCAATTGAAAATAAAAATTCCGTAAAGCATCACGAAGATCATCGGCGTGAGAGAAGCAAATGCGATCAAACCGAAACCGTCAGTGAGCGGACTCCTGCCGCGAATCGTGCTTGCCAAGCCCACCCCGAGGGCCGTAACCAGAGGAACGGTAATGGTGGAGGTGGTCACGCCGCCCACATCGTAGGCGATACCGATGATTTCGTCCGGAGCAAAGAGGGTGATAATGATAACGAAGATATAGCCGCCGATGATTAAGTAGTAGATGGGCCAACCTTTCAAAATACGCAATACACCGATCAGTATAGCAAATCCCACACTGAAGGCGACCGTCATGCGCAAGCCCAGAGAATAACTTGACTTTGCGGCCTCATCCGAACCGATAAAACTGCCGCTTGCGGCAATACGCGCCGCCTCGTCTGCAACGGCGATCAATGCGGGCTCGGCTACCGTAGTAGAAAACCCCAGCCCGAAAGCAAAAACCAAAAGCCAGAAGAGGCTCCCTTTTCGCGTCAGCGCATCGGCCATCGCCTCACCGATCGGAAAAAGCCCCATTTCCAAGCCTTCCACAAAGAGCATCAGGCCCACCACCACCAAAATGCTCCCCAATACTACATCCCCGAAGTCGGGGAGAGGCTGCCGAAGCACCGCCACCTGAAAAAAACCGATCACCAAAATGACCGGCACCAAATCGGTAAATGCTGCTTTCAGCTTACCCAGAATGTATTTGACCGTTTTGAACAGCACGGATGGCGATTTCGGTTGAAGTGATCTGCTACTGCCTGCGAATATACGCAAGAGACTCCGGCACTTTTTAAAAAAGAACGGGGAACGGGACAAAAAAAACCGCACTGTTTGGGCAACAATGCGGCTTTCCTGCTTACAACAGGGCGAATCAGTTTTCCATCAATTCCTTGATCTTGGCCTGAAGCTCCGGGCTCTGCTGATAGGCCATCATCACTTCTTGGTATTTGGCTACATCCATACCGGAATCCTCAATGGCGCTTACCATTTTGGGTTGCATTTCGGTTTGGATTTGTTGCAGCTCCATGTTGGCTTCCTGAAATTTTTGCATGTCGGCATCACCTCCCTCGGGTGCTTGCGCATTCGGATTTTGCTGCGCAGCGGCCATTTTATTGAAGGTGTCCAGATCCATGCCGGCGTCTTCAATCGCCTTCACCATTCTGGCATCGGCTTCCTGAGAGATTTGATTTACCGCCTCGGCGGCTTTGGTGAATTGCTGCAACTCTTCATCCGAAAAGTCGGTTTTCATTTCTTGCTGTTGGGGCTGTGAGGGCGGCATGGTTTGGGCGCTCATCATGTGGGGCGATACAAACAGGGCACACACAACGAAAATTTTAACGGTGTTCTTAATCATGGGTTTTTATTTTTGGTGAAAGTAAGGGTTTGATTTCTTCCTGTAAAATTTCAACCGCCCGAAAGCCCGGTCTTTAACATAGTTTGAAATTCAGCTCCGTAATGTGCGGTTTCTTTTGAATTCTTTGTGTTTTGCGGAATCCGTCGGTCTACAGAGCCATATGAAACCGAACTGTATTCTGTCAGTAAAAATTCTCGCCGCTCTTTTTCGCCCTGCCTCCCTCATCAGCAGGGTGTACACCGCGCTATCCGGCCTTTCATTCACTCCGGCGGGCCCGAATGGGGCATACCCTCCGAAGGGCCCGCCACAGCCTGTACCTCATGTCGATACCCTGTCGGGCCTGATTTTTTTTCACTTTCCGTAAACAATGTTAACCGTTTCTGTTGTTTACTGATGTCGCTATACATTTGGGCCCGTGAAAAAGACCTCAGAAGAAATTTTCGTTAAGGACTTGCACTTCATCAGCAAGGATTACTTCGGTGCCCTCGCGCACATGATGGCCGAGACCGGGCCGGACCGCAATTACTACACGCTCCTGCTGATTTGCAACAGCGAAAACGGGTGCACGCAAAAGGAGTTGGGGGAAATCCTCGAAGCAGACAAGGTTACGATGAGCAGAAAGATCGATCACCTCTGCAAGCTAAACTACGTGCGTCGAGAAGCCAATCCGGACGATCGGCGCACCGTACGCGTCGTCCCCACGAAGCAGGCCGAGCGCATTCTTCCGGTTTTGAGGAAGGCCTTTGAGCGGGCCGAAAATGAAGCCTTTCGCGGAATATCTCGGGCCGAGCGCACTGCGTTTTTGGCTACGGCTGCCAAGGTGCGTAAAAACATCGCCGGTATGCCGCGGTCTGCAGTGAAAATGGAGTACAAACAGAAAAACAAAAAAGGCTGATGCGCAGTATTACAGCGGTTCTACTCCTGCTTCTCACGGCGTGTACAGATGCGCCTGAAAGCGCAGCGGATGACGGCGGAGACCCTCAGGCCGCACAGGCCGAAAACGGCCTCACCGTGCAGACGGTCAAAGCCCGGACTACCCGATCTCGGGAGCGGATTCTCACCACGGGAAGCGTTCTCGCAGAAGAAGAGACCGACCTCATGAGCGAGGTGAGCGGACGGATTGCATCGCTGAATTTCCGGGAAGGGCAGCCCGTAAAGCGCGGCGAGCTCTTGGTGCAACTGGTCAACGACGACCTCAAAGCGGAATACCGCAAAGCGGAGTACGAAATGAAACTTCAGGAGGAGCGCGAAGAAAGGCAGCGCAAACTGCTCGACATCGAAGCGGTGAGCAAGGAGGGGTACGATACGGAGCTCAACCGGCTCAATGTGCTGAAAGCTGAACTCAGCCTGCTGGAAGCGCAAATTGCCAAAACCGAGATTCGCGCACCCTTTGACGGAACGGTGGGGCTGCGCTATGTGAGTCCGGGAAGTATGGTTTCGACCGATACGCGGATCGCCTCGATGCAGAAGGTCAAGCCCGTGAAAATTGAATTTACCGTGCCCGAGCGTCACGGCAGGAGGGTAGAGGTAGGCGGGGAGATTCGCTTCACCACGGCGGGCATCCGCGATACACTTACCGCTGAGATCTACGCCCGCGAGCCGCGCATCGATGCCGCCTCACGCGCACTCCGGTTTCGCGCACGCTACCCCAATGAAAATGAAATCCTCCTGCCCGGCGCTTTCGTGAATGTAAACCTGCAGCTCTCCGACGATACCGAAGTCATCGAAATTCCCGGAAAGGCGGTAATCCCCCAAATCAAAGGCGCCAAAGTATTTGTGGCCGAAAACGGAAAGGCCGAGGAGCGCAGTGTAGAGCTTTCGGGCCGCGATGCTGAGTTCGTGCGCATCACCTCAGGGCTCAAACCCGGCGACGAGGTGATCATCTCCGGCCTTATGCAGATACGTCCGGGCATGAAGGTCAAAACGGAGGTGCAGGAATACCGCGATGCGGCCACCCCTAAAGAAATTGCCCCGTGAGTCTACCCGCGCTGAGCATTAAAAGGCCCGTATTGGCTACCGTTTTCAGCATCGCCTTGGTGCTCTTCGGTGTGATCGGCTACCTTTCTGTGGGCTTGCGCGATTACCCCGTGGTGGATCCCCCGGTGATCACGGTGACCACCACCTATACGGGAGCCAACAGCGAGGTGATGATCTCACAGGTCACCGAACCGCTCGAAGAATCCATCAACGGCATCGACGGCATACGGGTCATCACCTCTACCAGCAGCGACGGTCGAAGCGTGATCTCCGTAGAGTTCGGCCTCGATATCGACCTGGAAGCTGCCGCCAATGACGTGCGCGACCGCGTGTCGCGGGCGCAGCGCAACCTCCCGCCCGAGGCAGACCCGCCCGTGGTCAATAAAGCCGATGCCAATACCGAGGCCATTATTTCCCTCAAAGTGCTCAGCTCATCCCGAGATTTACTGAGCCTTACAGAATTGGGAAACAACCTCTTCAAAGAACGCCTGCAGACCATCAACGGCGTGAGCGAAGTGCGGATATGGGGCGAGAAAAAATACGCCATGCGCCTCAAGATGAACCCTGCCCGCATGGCTGCCCTCAATGTATCGCCCGTCGATATCCGCACCGCCCTGGAAGGTCAGAATGTAGAGCTCCCCGCAGGCCGCATTGAGGGAGCAGATACTGAGCTGACCATCCGCACCGAGGGCCGCCTCGTCACCGAAGAGGATTTTAACAATATGATCATCCGCGAAGACGGGGGCACCATCATTCGCTTCAGCGATATAGGCACGGCGCAGCTCGCGGCCGAAAACGAACGCACCCAGCTGCGCGGCGACGGAGGGCAGGCCATGATCGGCGTGGCCGTGAGTCCGCAGCCGGGGGCCAATTATATCGACATTGCCGATGAGTTTTACCGCAGGCTGGAAATCATAAAAAAGGACATTCCCGACGACCTGCAGACGTCGATCAACCACGACAATACCATTCAGATCCGCGCGGCCCTCGCCGAGGTGCGCGATACCATCTTTATCGCTTTCGGTCTCGTGGTGCTCGTCATTTTCTTTTTTCTGCGCAATTGGCGGTCGGTCTTGATCCCCGTGATCGCTATCCCGATTTCACTGATCAGCACCTTTTTCATCATTTATGTGGCCGATTTCTCGATCAATATTCTCACCCTGCTCGGGATCGTACTCGGCACGGGACTCGTGGTAGATGATGCCATCGTGGTGCTGGAGAATATTTACAAAAAAACAGAAGAGGGCATGAGCCCGCGGAAGGCTGCCTTTCTCGGGAGCAAGGAGATTTTCTTTGCGGTGATTTCCACCACGGTCACCCTCGTGGCGGTATTTCTTCCCATCGCATTTCTCGACGGCATTACCGGCCGGCTCTTTCGCGAGTTTGGCGTGGTGCTCGCGGGTGCAGTGGTTATTTCCAGCTTTGTATCGCTGAGCCTCACGCCCATGATGAGCTCCCGCCTCCTGAAAAAGGGCGCCGATCAGGGGCGGTTTTACCGGAAAACGGAAAGACAGTTCAAGGCCCTGACGGACGGATATGCTTCCTTGCTCAAAAAATTCATGCGGTACCGCTGGCTCGGTATTCTGCTGATGCTCATCTCATCGGCCCTTATCTTGCTCGTGGGACGCACCCTCCAAAGCGAACTTGCCCCCATTGAGGACCGCAGCAGGTTTGTACTGAGGGCCACCGCACCGGAGGGTACTTCCTTCGCGGCCATGAACCGCATTATGACCAAACTCATCGACGAGGCGGAAGCCCTGCCGGAATCGGAGGGAATTCTCTCGGTGACCGCCCCGGGTTTCGGCTCGGTGAGCGCGGTGAATACCGGGTTTGTACGGGTGAATCTCGTACACCCCTCCGAGCGCGGCCGCACCCAGGCGGAAATCGCAGATTACCTTTCGGAGAAACTCAAGAACATGCCGGAAGCCCGTGTATTCATCACCCAAGAACCGACCATCGGTGACCGAAGGGGAGGGCTGCCCGTGCAGTTTGTGGTTCAGGCCAATACGCTGGACAAAATCCGCGATGCGGTCACCCCGTTTATCGACGAGGCGCGGGCGGGCGGCAAGTTTTCCGTGGTGGACGTCGATATGAAATTCAATAAACCGGAGTTCAGCATCGAGATCGACCGTGACCGCGCCCGCGATCTGGGCGTATCCGTGCGCGACGTGGCAGAAACCCTGCAGCTCTACTTCAGCGATCAGCGCATCGGCTACTTTATTCTGCGCGGACGCCAGTACGAAGTCATCGCCCAAGCCGCGGATGCCAACCGCGATGACCCCCTCGATATGCGAACGGCCTTTGTGCGCAATGACCGCGGGGAGTCCGTTCAGTTGGATAACCTGATCACGGTGACCGAGGTAAGCAGTCCGCCGCAACAGTACAGGTACAACCGATATGTCTCTGCTACCTTTTCGGCAAATCCCGTTCCCGGCGTCTCGCTTGAGGAGGGCATCGCGGAAATGGAGCGCATCGCTGCGGATGTATTGGACGAGACCTACACCACCGAGCTGGCCGGTCAGTCCCGTGATTTTGCGGAAAGCAGCAGCACACTGGTCTATGCGTTCATTCTGGCGCTGGTCTTGGTGTACCTCACCCTCGCCGCCCAGTTTGAAAGCTGGTTCGACCCGCTGATTGTGATGTTTACCGTACCGCTCGCTTTGGCCGGCGCCGTTCTGGCCCTGTGGCTCACGGGAAGCACGCTCAATATTTTCAGCCAGATCGGGATCATCATGCTGATCGGGATTGTCACCAAAAACGGCATCCTCATTGTCGAATTTGCCAACCAACGCCGGGAAGCCGGGCTCTCCAAGGCTGAGGCCATTCTCGACGCATCCGCGGCGCGCCTCCGGCCCATTTTGATGACCAGCCTCGCCACCGTGCTCGGCGCACTGCCCATTGCACTGGCGCTGGGGGCTTCCGCGCAAAGCCGTACCTCCATGGGGATTGCAGTCATCGGAGGCCTGCTCTTTTCGCTCCTCCTTACCCTCTTGGTGATTCCGGCACTCTATTCATACATGTCCCGCAAAAAAACCGTTTACGATGATGACGCGGAGCATTAAGCAGATGTCATGCTTTACGGCCATTCTCTGCGCACTCAATGCGGGTGCCCAGGACATGCTCACGGTAGATGAAGCCGTGGCCGCCGTATTGCTCAATAACTTCGACATCCGTCTCGCGCGGACTGCCGCTGAAATTGAGGCCGAAAACAATACCCTCGGAAATGCCGGCTACCTGCCCGTAGTGGACGGTACTTTTATTCAGGAATACGACCTCAATAACGTGCGCCAGCAGTTTGTGAGCGGAGATGTGCAGGAAGGAACAGGATTGCAAAATGAGCGCATGAACTTCGCCGTCCTCGCCGATTGGACCGTTTTCGGCGGGTTCGCGGCCGTAACGGAGAAACAGCGCCTCGAAATATTCGAAAAGCAGGGGGAGATCGCCGTCCGTATGCAAATCGAAGCCGTGCTGATGGAGCTCTTTGCCGCCTATTACGAAGCCGTGAGCCTGAGAAAGGAGATTTCGGCCGTGGAGAGCGCCATACGTATCTCTTCGGAGCGGTTGCGATTTGCCGAAGAGGAGCGCGCACTCGGGGCCGGATCGGGCCTGCAGGTGCTTCAGGCAAAAGTCGATATGAATGCGGACAGTGCGGCACTCGTGCGCAGGGAGTTCGAATTGCGCCGCATCAAGTCCGTGATCAACGAGCTGATGGGCCGCGAGCCGGACATGCCCTTTGCCACCGCAGATGAGATTGTCCTCAAACCGCTCATGCCTTTTGATGCGCTTTCGCAAAAAGCTTCCGCCGGCAATGCCGAGCTTTTCAACGCCCGCTGGGAGGCAAAGGCGGGAGAGCTGGAGACCAAAGCCGCGCGGGCATCTTACTATCCGGAACTCGGCCTTCAGGGCATGTACAATTTTCAGACGAGCGAATCGGAAGCGGGCTTTCTGGTCAACAGCCGCCTTTCCGGACTTACCTACGGCCTCACCGCGCGGTGGAACCTCTTCGGCGGATTCAATACCCGGCGCGAAGCCAAAACGGCCAAACTCCGAAATGAAATGGCGCAGGTCAACCTCGAGCAAACAGAACTCCGTATGCGCGGCGAACTCTACCGTGTGTATGAATCCTACATCATGGCCCGCCGCCTGTACAGCATTGAGCAGAAAAATACCGAAGTGGCCCGCCAAAACCTCGACATCGCCGCCGAGCAAATGCGCCTCGGGAGCATCAATGCCCTCGAACTGCGGGAAGCGCAGCGCAACAGCGTCGACGCCGAATTCCGCCTCATCGAAGCGGCTTTTGAAGCCAAAATGGCCGAAGCTGACCTCCTGCGCCTCAGCGGCGGGCTTACGGAGTGAAGGAGCGGAACGGAAGAAGCTCGGGGCAGGTTCTCCCAAAGCAACAGAGGTTGTTTTGATCTACATCGCCAAATAAAAGAAAGATCTCGGAGGTCATATCAAGTCCTGTCACGCCCTTCCGCCACAGCGCCGTCAGCAACATTTCACCGGCTGATAAAGTCAAAAACATACCCGCCGCGCCGTCCGTCCCGAAAGATTTCTGCCCTTCGCTGCGCGCGGCCCGCGAGTGCATCAGCGATAGGGCTCCCCCAAAAGGGGACAGGGATTTTCTGACAAAACAATCTTCACTTGTTTCTATTTTTCATGGTAAAGTCGAGCCATTCAGCTTGAAATTCGGTCAGAAAATCATGGCAGGTTTGGCCGACGAAAGGTTGATCAGGAAGACCTGATTCCCGCCAAAATTCTTGCCCGAACCGAACTCCATTCGGGGCGGGCCTGCCCGGCCCACTTCCCCTTGATCCGTCAGGGCGGGCCTGCCCGAATCGGTTTGAGAAAACCGGGGCGGGCCTGCCCGAATCGGTTTGAGAAAACCGGGGCGGGCCTTGTCAATCGCTTGATTTTTGCTCCACTTTGCATCAAGGCAAAGTGGAAAAAACATATCATTCAGCGGTATCATATGAAAACACACAGGCTCAAATTCAGAATACCCGTATTTCTCAGGTTAAACTCGGGTATTTCCTCTGCATTAACACCCGAATTAGTTAACACCACACATTTTTATAATTGGTTTTAAATTAGTTATCTAATCTGTCGAGATGCTGTGCGGAAGTAAAAAAAAAACCGCGCCCTAAGGCGCGGTTTTTTTGATTCAAAGGGTATTTTAATTCAGAAGGACGCGGTCAGACTGCTTTCGAAAACATCCTTGATCACGTCTCCGTGTATGGCTCCGAATGTCGCTATACACCAAGTTTTCAGGTGGAGTCGCTCTTGGGGTTTGATCCATGCCAGCGACTTTTTCAGCTCTTTCTTAAAAAGATTTCTGTCGAAGCTGACTTTCTCTAAGATTTGCTTGCTGAGCTCTAACATGTTGATGTGTTTAGTTTGGTGATGGTTCTTTGAAGGTAGGAATTTAACGCGAAACCACAGCGGCCGGTACATTCTAATTCGCCGGATTAACAAATTTTTCCGCTCAATTTCGGGCGATAAAATGTAAATCCGCTGAATGTCAGAAAGGAATAAGTTTTCCACAAAATGCAGAAAATCAAAGTGTCAGAGAGACGCTGTGAGGCGTCAGTTGAAGGAGTAGTACAGCGACAGTCCGGCGGTGGCGTGATAGGTGCGCCCTCCCTGTACTGCGGCAAGGCCCTCCTCCACGTTCAATACCCGCAGTACACTGTGCTCGAGGCGGAGCATGACCCCTACATGCTCCGAGAAATCGTACCGAAGTCCTGCAAGGCCTGAAAGTTCCCAGCCCCGGAAGTCAGCATCACTTCCGCCGGGCCCCAATACATTGACATCATTTTGAAAGAGCACCGCTCCTATTACGGGCCCCAGAAAAAGACCCCAGTGCTCATCGAATTGGTAGCCGCCGAAGCCCGCGAGTTGGAGGTAGTACATATCGACGCGGTTCAGCTCAAATTGATTTCCTGAGATCCCGAAATTTCGTGCGCCTTTCTGCGCCAAGTTTAACTCAGCTCCGAGAAAAAAGTGCTCATCTTCCCTCGATATTACACCGATACCTCCCGAAAGATTGAGTTTACTGAAATTGATGCTGTTCGCGTCATTTCGGATATCGCTCATACTGATGCCGGCATGAATGTACACACCTTCGTGTTGAGCACGTAAGTCGGGGGCGCAGTTAAGGCACAAGGCCAAAAGGACAATACAGGGAAGTAAGTTTAATTTTCGCATATGCCAAAGGTAAAAAAAACGCAAAACCGCCGGAGCATTTTGTACAAGCGCGCGGTGCCCTCAATCAGCGATCACAAGCTTGGCTGATGTCGAGCCTCCGGAAGTACTGCTGAGCGTGACGATGTACATACCTTTCGGCAAATTCGAGACATCAACGGCGCTCGCGGTTTCCCGTGACAGCTTCTCGGTTTTCACCAATTTTCCGGAAAGGTCAAAAAAGCACAGCTCGGTATGGTCGGTGAGCCCCTCCGGCTGCGCCACATGTACTTCATTGCGCGCCGGGTTGGGATAAAGCCTGAGTGTTTCCCGCATGGCCGGCTCTGCCGAAGAAAGCAAGGGATCGACCCTGAACGCTTCCGTTGCGGTAAATGAGGAGCCGAAATTTTCCAATTCGATCCGCACCACACTGTTCTCGTTGTGGAATACCTCTATACCGAATGCTCCCGCGGGATTTCCGCCGTATACCAGGCCGTCGCCCTCTGAATCCGTCACGGTGATGGTGTAGCAGGCTTCCGCATCGGGAAAACTTACTTCGTGTACCATCACAGCATTCGCATCGGGACCGCCGCCGCCGTCGGGGTCGGCATTGCCGGGCTGATAGGGGCCGCCTGAGGCCACGGTGCTGCCATTCTCATCCGTAATGCTCCAGGCGGATTCTGCCGGATAGAAATCCGTATAGAAATGCACTTCCGCCGTTGTCCCGCTCACACCCGTTGCTTCGATAAAAGGGGCAAGCCATCCGTTGGCGGGTTGCTCGTCTTCCGAGGTGATTTCGATCACGATGTTCTGACCGCCCGAGACGGCAACGGTGCCGAGAGAGATTTCTTCGAATGCATAGGTTTGTAAAGTTCCCGTCCAAGATTCGGTGAACAGCACCGTCCCGCCTTCTGAAACGGTGATTTCCATATTTTGCAATACCGCGCCCCCCATGTTTTGGACCACCACGGCAAGTTCGGCGGTTCCGTCGTTGCAGCGCTGCTTCTTTTCACCCGTGTAGCTCACCAGCGCGGGATTCACCGTTCCGAAAGCTGCGGGGCAGTCCGCGGCCTCACTGTAGATATTGGCTGCCGTTACCGTTTCTGCATCAAAACCCGTGAAAACAGGACGTATGAGGCGGTCGGGACAAATCAACCGACCGGCAGGGAATCCGAAGATTCCGTAGCCCGTAAGCACACCGGTATGGTCGAGATTGATCAGCGGATATTGGGTGCCCTCGGTCCAGTCTCCCTGCGTGAAAGGCCCGAAACCGAAAAGGGCATCGTCATCGGTATCGGTATCCGCTTCCGCAAAAATCACCATGAGGTCGTCCGTGGTAGACGCCGATACCCCCGGCAGCCCCGCAGGTCCGTGTGCTTCATAGAGGGCAGCCATCACGCCCGATTCATGCAGCTCCCAAGAAGCAGCGCTCCATGCGGCTCCCGCTACCAGCAGTACGGAGTAGCCCTCGTCCAGATAAGTGTAGAGTTCGTGATCTACGCCGAAAATGTCTGTAAGGAAAAAATTTTCTGCCACTGCCGGTGGCTGCGCTCGGAGGTTTTTGTGTCCTTCCGGAAAAAAGGCAAGAAGCACCGCGGGAAGGAGGTACTTGAGGATGCGGGTCGCCGTCGGTACCGAAATTTCGCATACGCGGACCGCTGATCGGCGGTAAGGCTCCGTTGCATTCTTCACGTGGTGAAATTAGTTTGATTTTGCTTCATGACAAAAGGAGGAATTGCTCCGGGGAAATCCTTTATCGTCTCTACGGAAAGAAGGGCTTTCGGGTTTGCTCGGCCGTACAATAGCAATATAGATTTTGAGTTATTGCGCAGCGGCGGTTCGCACTCAGGGCTCAAAGAAGAATCCGTCTGCCTGAATGACCTCCCGCGTGTCTTTGTGGTTCAGCAAGGCAAAGAAGTAGAGGTTATTCTCATCCCAATCTTCGTCTATTTCGAAGCTGATTTCATGGAGTACGGCCCTGCCGGGTGCCAATGGCGGGGACGTGGAGTTCAGGGCGGTGCCGTAGGTGCCGTTGGCATTTCCGCGAAACACGAAATGGTGTTCATAAGGATAGATATCGTCGGGACCGTCTTTCTGGGCTTCAATGATATCATTTTCCAAAGTGCCGACAGTGAGGTTAAAATCGCCTGCATCCGGTCCGAGAAACCGGTAAGCTACTTGAAGGGTCATGGTGCGTGAGCCGGGTTCAAATTCCGCTCCCCGAATTCTGAGAAATGCCTCGGCGGGTTGCGCTTGTTCGGCTTCAATCTCACTGAGCCATTGCCCCGCCGCAAGGCCGAAGGTGCCGCCGAACTGCTTTCGGTTCACGATACCGCTCGGAAGGCTCGAGAGTTGGAAATCCATGATAAAGGTATTGCTCTCGTCCGCCCGCAGGTCTAAGCTGTACCAGCCTGAGGGGTGATTGTTCAGCGGAGCTGCAAATTGGGAGGTGGCATGGATAAATGCCAAAACCACATCGCCGCAGCGCGCTTGGTGAATATTGCGTGCTGTGGCAGAAGCGGGCGGACAGTTGGCACATCGGAATCCCGTGTAGTACTCCAAGAGCACCTTTCTCGGAACGTCGACAAATTCGGAAGGGCTGTACACCACCCGATTGCCCGATTCGATCTCTCCCGGCACCGAATGAAGCGAATAAAAACAAGGTTCGGCGGCCGCCAGAGAGTCTCTGAAATCGCGGTCACACATGCGCGCGTCATCATACGGGCATGTATCCTTTGCGCAGGAAGCCATTACTGCGAGCACAAAAAGGACGGAGAGCCGGCGCAAAGCGGATACTTTCATGGGTCTAAATTACTAAAAACTGGTGGTAATGCCCACCGTCAGACCGTTGCTGGCAGGCACCACACGACATACACCGCCCACACAAAACACTCCGGCCCGTTGCCGTCCGTAGCTGAGCATGATGCGGTGGCTGTCTTTGATGTAGCCCGTGGCCAAGACCGGAAAATTGTAAAAACGGCCGTCGGCATTCCCGTAGTTGTATTGGTTGATTGCAGATACAAACCAGTGGGGACTCGCCGTGTATTCAACAATCACTGCCGCCCAATCTTGCAGATGTTGGTCCGTGGTGAGCACCTGCAGTTCAAAGCGCAGGTTGTGCCCCCGCTTGATGGTCCAGTTGCCTTCCGCCATGTATAGGTTCCCGTACACCGTTCCGCTGCTCGGTACGTCGTCGTAGTCATAGGCGCCCTGAATTACATCGTTGTCGTACACGATGTTCATGTACATGAGGCTCCCCTTAAATTTCGGGGATATTTTTTTGGTGATCTTCGCCGTGAAGTCGGAGTAGTACACCTGATCGGAAGGCCTGAACAGTGCGGGTTGAATCCCTCTTCTGTTGATGTCGAAGTCGTCCACCAAGGGATAGTCCGGGGCATTTACCTGCGTGAAGCTGATGTCGAGCTTGGTGCCGTATTTGCCTCCGAGTGCCGATTTCTTTTTGAAGGTATAGAAGAAGTCGGCGCGCAGGGCTACTTCGCCGTTGGGCTGGGTGGCGTAGGGGTAAAACTGGGCGAGGAGGGCCGTTTGCAGTACCGAGGTGGGCGGCAGGAAATTGATCCAGCTGTCGAATCCGGTGAGTTCATCCCGCTCGCTTTGAAAGGCCATATTGCTCAGCGAATTTGCCGTAAGACCTATCCCGAGTCCGCGCCGACTGTACCCCACATTGGCATTGACCCCCTGACCGTATTGGAAGAGGCCCACGGAAGGGTCGAGATTGGCCGGGATGTCCAGTATGCCGGAGTTGAACCGTGTGGGATTCACGCCGATGCGTGCGTATTCCGCATTGGCCGTAAAACCCCCGAGGATGTAGCCGAAGCGCACCGATGCGGCATCTACGTTTTCCGGAAAGCTGTAAATCGGATCGCGGTCACTTTCAAATTTGCTCACAAAGCTTCCGCCGATGGTGAGCTGGCCCGGAATCGTGAATACGGAGTCGAGTACGTCGTTCAGATTGATTTCCAGGTCGAGGCCCCTTACAAGCCCGTTGGAGTAAACGATGCCTCCGTTGAAACTCCTGCGCTGCTTTCCGTAGAGACCTTTGATCGTGACCCCGCGTTTGGGCCGAGCCACCACGCGCAGGCCGTCGAGGGCGTAATCCACGCCCAGCCCCCGGTCTTCCCAGGTGCGCAGGACCATCCCGGAGCCGAATTGCTCGTAGAAGTTCCCTACCGTGATCGATATATTGTCCGCATTGTAGGCCGCATAGCGCATTCCGATTCCCGTGCCCGACCACGGCGCGCCGGCGGGATAACCCACAAAAGCGGGCACGTATGTCTCGAAGCGTACGCCCGCCTCAAATTTCCCTTGGGTATAAATGATGTTACCGAAGCCCTGAAGGGCCATCTGCTCATCGGGCACTACGGCAGAGATGTCTTCGTCGGGACGGTAATACTGGCCGTCCATGGAAAAGTTTCCGTGAACTTCGGCCTTGTTTTCTTTTTTATCCGAGTCCTGTGCAAGTGCAATTGCGGGAATGAAGATTGCCCCGCAGAGCAGCAGTCGGAGACCTGTTCTCATCGGAGAATCAGTTGGTGTGTTTGAGAATCATTTTGTAGAGCTCGTACTCATCGCCGTCTGCGTAGTTGTTGTGTTGCCACACAATTTCGCCCGCGCCGTTCACCAAAAAGGTATGGGGCACATTGTTCACCCCCATGAGCCGCTTGAAGTCTTGGTTTTCATCGAGGTATACTTCGTAGTCCCAAGAGGATCCGTTGACGAAGGGCAGCACCCGCGTTTTGCTTCGCGCGTCATCGATGGATATAGCAATGAGCTTCACCCCGGTTTCGTCTTGCCAATCGTCGTAGAGATCGGCAATGCTGTTCAGCTCCCGCTTACACGGTGCGCACCAAGTGGCCCAAAAGCTGATAATCATCGGGTTGCCTTCATTCTGAA
>PXBH01000232.1 GCA_003565555.1 Cryomorphaceae bacterium
GGCGGACCGCAACAGCCCGAGGCGGATACCTGAAAAGTCGAAATTGAAAACCGAATTATATGACATTTCGATTGGTCGGCATACCGCCGCTGATATGTTTCATTTTGCGGTGCAAATATACCGGGGTTACTCTGTAAGTATTGAGTGGAAGTAAAAAAAACAGAAAAAAATATCGGTATGATTAACAGTGTGTTATCTCCTTTTTTGAGAAAAATAAAACTTCCGGCGAACATTTCTGCCGTCCGCAGGGTTTTTAATGCATCTAAACGATACCGGTTGATAGGTTAGTTTAATAGTAGAGTAGTAGGAAAGGGCAGTCCCGTGCAGGGACTGTTCTTTTATGCGCAAGTTTTTTTTCGCCGCGATTCAATCCGCTCTTCTCAGCTCTTCTTGCTCTCCCCCCGGGCCTTCAGGCACGGGCATCCAGTGGGTCACATCATCGAAATAATGGTTGCTTTGGCCTTCCCCCAGCCAGAAGTGGGGCCCGAATTTGGCCCTTTTCGGGTTGGCTTCCGCAAAAAAATCTTTGGCGAAACGCAGGGGAATCACCGGAAGGAAGCGCGTGTCTCCCGATTTTCCCGGAAGGTAAACGGTATTGCGCGGCAAAAAGGCAAGTACGCGTTGCCCGTCGTCGGGCAGTCTTTCAGTCACGGGGATCCATTTCACGGCAGTGGTTTTGGTGCAAATTAAACCCTTTTTTTGAAGACAGGACACGTCTTCTGTTTTCGCCGCACACGAAAGCAGGTTTCAATCGGAAACGGAGTAAACCCGGGGGTAGAACGCAACGAGTTTTCGGGAGAGAATGCCCGCCTTCGGGCCTCCGCAGAGCTTCTAACGGGGATCAGTCAATTTGAATACCATGCAATGCTGCCAAGGCAGGTTGCCCATATTTTTTACCAATGTAAAGCCTGCAGCCTCCATTTCTTTTACAGCTTGTTCTTCACTCATTTTGTGTACTTTCTTGATGGGCACCCATTTGCTCTCCAGGCGGTATTCCACCAAGTAGAGGAGCCCCTCGGGGTGCATGATGTCCTTTACGGACTCCATCATTTCCTTGGGATGCGAAAACTCGTGGTACACATCTACCATCAGCACCCTGTCGGCGGGAGGTGCGCCGGGCGGCAGTTCGAAGCCGGTTGCGGTACCCTTTACGGGAAAAACGTTGTGCACGTCTCGTGCTGCTGCCCGGGCGCTAATTTCCCGCAGCATTTCGTCTTGGATATCGACCGCGTAGATTTTCCCCTGATCTGCTTCAGCAGCCATTCGAAAACTGTGGTAGCCCGAACCCGCGCCGATGTCTGCAACGGTGTATCCCGCTTCAAGTTTCAGGTTGCGTATAAGCTTATCCGAACGCTCCTCCTGCTGCCGCTCGGGACGGTCGAGCCAGTCCATTGCCCTGTGCCCCATGACATGCGCGATTTCCCGGCCCATGTACCATTTCCCGGTGCCGTACGGATCGCCTGCACGAAAGGTGTAAGGCGAACTTTGGGCAGAGGCATTTTTTGCGGAAACAAAGTAGAGTGTAGCTGCAAAGAGGATAAACAGATGAAAGCGCATACAAAGAAAACAAGTGCTGAACAGGGATGTTTTCATTTGGGAATCCGTGAATCAAAACAAATTTTACGGCTTTAAACAACCGAATTTGATTTACCTTGCAGAACTATTCAGCAGCTATGAGATTTTACTTCAGAGTCACTTTTTTCATCGTACTTTTTTCGGCCTCCTTTACCGTTGCTGTTGCTCAGCCTTGCGAGGACGGATTTTCAGGTCCTTACCCCTGCAGTCAGGTAGACCAGCATTCTTTCATGAATCTGCAGGAGCTTCTCGGGATTTCCTCCAACGATATTTGGGGCTGGACGAGCAGCGAAACCGGACGTGAATATGCCCTGGTCGGACTTTTTGATAAAACTGCATTTATCGATGTCACTTCACCCGCGCATCCGCTTTACATCGGTTATCTTCCTACAGCCACATTCGGAATTTTATGGCGTGATATTAAGGTGATTGATCATTACGCCTACATCGTGGCGGAGGCGGCGGGTCACGGTATTCAGGTCTTTGACCTGAAGCGACTGGAGTCCAATGCCTATGCAAATACGCCCGTGATTTTTGATGCCGACGCCAACTACACAGGGTTCGGAAACGCGCACAACATTGTGGCAGATACTGCCAATAAGTACGTGTATGCCGTGGGTTCGGACACCTTTGCCGGCGGGCTTCATGTGGTGGATGTAAGCGATCCGCTCAATCCTGTCTACGCCGGCGGTTCGGAGGAGGACGGCTATACCCACGACGCGCAGGTAGTGAATTATACAGGGCCCGATCCGCTTTACCAGGGCCGGCAAATTTGTTTCGCAGCCAACGAGAATACGATCACCATCTTCGATGTGACCGACAAAAATCTGATTGAGATGATCTCGCGCACAGGCTATGAAGACGTGGGCTACACCCATCAGTGCTGGGTGACCGAGGATATGCGCTACCTGATTGCCAATGATGAGCTCGATGAGATCAACTTCGGCATCAATACGCGGACCATTATCTTTGATATTCACGACCTGCAAAATCCGGTGGTGGCGGGATACGTGGATCTGGGCACACCGAGTATTGACCACAACCTCTATGTGCACGACGGGCTTGTGTATGAGTCCAATTACACTTCAGGCGTACGCATTTTCTCCCTGATTGATGTGGAAGACGGTGACTTGGTTCCGGTAGGATTCTTCGATGTGATTCCCGAGCACAACAATGTGCAGTTTGCGGGATCGTGGAGCAATTATCCCTATTTCGACAGCGGCACGGTGGTTGCCACCAATATGTATCAGGGTCTTCACGTGCTCCGTCCTCGGCTGTTTGCGGCACGAGAGACGGTCACAGAGGTATGCGGAGCCAATACGGCGACTTTGATTTTTGACATCAATGTGCCCATCGCCTCGACGGTGAGCTACGGGCTGGAATATACCTCGGGAAGCGGTCCTTCCTTCTTTTTCGAAAATTCATCTACCCCGGGCGCTCCGGCGGTAAACGGCATACTTTTTACCGGACTATCTTCCTTTTCCGGGCAGAATGTCGCAGGCAATATTCTTGTTTCCTACGATGACACCGTGCGCAAAATTCCCTTTGTACTTGCCGTCGGCTCAGACCTGACACCCCCCGCCGAACCCCTTGCCCCCCTCGACGGAGAAGTGCTGCCGGATCAGCTTGTCGAATTTTCATGGAGCGGAGCCGAGGGCTATGCCGTGCTGGAGGTAGCCGTAGATCCCGAATTTGAAAACATCGTCTATGCCGAGGAAATTTTCGGTGCTGCGGGCGTACATGCTGCCCACATGCCTTTTGACGAGACCTTTTATTATTGGCGCATATCACGTCCCGACGCATGCTACGGCGGAACGGTCGTGTCAAACCTCGCCACCTTTGAGATCGGTATTACCGCTTCTGTTCGGCAGCAGCCTGCGGATGATCATCGGCTCAAAGTATTCCCGAACCCCGCTTCGGAATACGTCATGGTGGAAGTGCCGAAAGGGGAGGAGCACATTGTGTTTTACGACCTCACCGGCAGAAAAACGGCCGAGCGAAAAGTCTCTGCAGAAGGCCTGCAGATGCACGACCTGTCTGAGTTTTCTCCGGGGGTCTACATCGTGAGCGGCGTGAAGACCGGGCGCTTTACGCGCTTTGTAGTGAAGTAAAGGCGATCAATGCGCTTTCGGCGAATGCGGTAACGGTGCGCCCGCCTTTGATTCCGGGCATATGCCCGAGTCACACGATTTTGAATGAGGAATGCCTCACAGAACGGTTTTTGTCATTCCTGCCGCGCGCCCTTGCAAAGTCTCTCAGGTCTTTTCTTCCCAGAGTTCGATATAATTTCCTTCCACATCATTGGTCCAGGCAAAGCTGCCCTCTTCGTGAAATTCGGGGCCGCGCACCTCAATATTGTTTGCAGTCAGGTGCTCGATGATGCCTTTTAGGTTTTCCACGCGCAGGTTTACGGTGAAGAATTTTCCGTCTACGAAGGGGCGGTGTTTGTTGTACAAGATGGAAAAGATGGTGTAGCGCGGCGTATCTGTATCTTGTTCGCGGTAGGGAAAGGTCACATAGTAGGCCTCGTGATTTTCGGTGTATTCGTAGTCGAGTCCGAGGTGCTCTGCGTACCATGCGGCGAGTACTTTCGGGTTTTCGGAATAGAGAAATACTCCTCCAAGTGCTTTTACCATGTTGTCAAGATTGTTTCAGCGGATAAATGTATGCAGGTTGATACAGTTTTGAAAGCGGATTCCCTAAAGGGATTTTTGATTTGGGATTTTGGATTGGTGATTTTTGATTTTTGATTGGGGATTTACGATTTACGATTGCCGATTTTAGATTTTCGATTTTCTATTTACGCCGGCTCCACATCCATTGCAGAACCTCCCGATTTCGCTACCAATTGCCCATTGCCCATTGCCTATTGCTAACACGCCCTCCACGTCCCGCCCCCTCCGCTAAAGCTCCGGGTTCGGGCAGGCCTTGCCCATTGCCTATTGCTAACACGCCCTCCACGTCCCGCCCCCTCCGCTAAAGCTCCGGGTTCGGGCAGGCCTTGCCAATTGCCCCTTTCAAAAACCAAACGTTTCCCCGAAGCCCCTATCTTTGACAACTCTAATTTACGGCTATGCTCGGACTCAAAATGCCCACAGATCCCCGATGGGTCAATATCGTTGAAAAGAATATCGGTGACATCCTGACCGACCATGCTTGGTGCGAACAGAAGGCGGCTTCTGCGGCCATCAGCATCATGACACGGTTTCCGGAATACCCCGACCTGGTGGATGAGATGACAGCCTTGGCACGCGAAGAGATGGAGCACTTCGCCCTGGTGCATGAGAAAATCAAAGAGCGCGGCCTCAGCCTCGGTTTTGAGCAGAAAGACCCCTACGTGAAGGATCTGCGTGCTTTTATCAAAAAGGGTGGGGGCCGCCGGCAGCAATTGGTCGAAGCCCTTCTCATGGCGGGCATGATCGAGGCGCGCAGCTGCGAGCGCTTTCGCGTATTGAGCGAGGAGATAGACGATGCCGACCTGCGCAAGTTTTACCGCGGACTCATGGCCAGCGAGGCGAGGCATTACACCCTCTTCCTCCGCTTTGCGCGAAAATACGGAGGCGATATTGATGTGGACGCCCGCTGGGCGGAGTTTCTCGAGTACGAAGGGGGATTGATGGAAAAGTACGGGAAGGAGGCGGTGATGCACGGGTAGGGAACATTCCTCCTTTCGGAAATTCAGGAGGGTGTCTCTGATATTTTCCTTACCTTTAAGCCGCAAGTCCTTTCCCGTGAACACATCACCCAAGATTCCCATAGGCGCCTCCCGGGTCCTCCGCCGCGTTCTTTGTGCCCTGTTCATACTTACCTGTGTCACAGGTTGTGCAAGGCTCAGTCTGGTGCCCTATCAGGATGCGGCCCGGCTTGCCGAGATTGAACTGACGGCCAAGATGACCGACAAGCTCTATTTTGCCATCGCGGGCGACACTACCGGTACTCCGACGGTTTCCCGATTTGCGGAAGCGCAACCGTACTACATCGAAATACAGGCACAGATCGAAGGGTTGCGGCGCAGCTACGCCGACCGAAAGAATTCCGAGGATTTCCTCGCGATCTGTGATAATGCCGAAGAGGTCCTCCGCAACAATATCGATGCCCACCGGCTAAATGACCCGATGGAATCTGCCGGTCTCGCCGATATACTGCGCCGGCAAATGCAAGCTGTGCTCAATGCGCTGCGGCGCGCCGAAATGGGCCTTCCGAAAGAAGACAATGAATAAATACGAGATATGAGCTATACCGTCAATGATGCCCTCAAAGAGACTGCCGAAGCGGCCCGTGCTGCGCTGGCCACCGATCTGCCTCAAGCCCGAAAGGTGATCAAGTCATTCCTCCGTGCCCGAAAAGAGCGCGCCGAAGACATCGTAAAAAAATTGGAGAGCGGAAAAATCAATGCCGCCACACTCGGAATTGTGCTCAAAAATGAAGAGAAAATTCTGAAATCCGAACTCCGAGCCACACGCATCCTTACTAAATCGGCCGCACAGCATGCGGCCAATGCCGCGATTAAGACGCTCGAGAAGGCGCTGCTCAGGGTGGCGGGGGTGTAAGTGGTTATTTTTCTTCCTCCGCGCCCGTCAACCTTCCCTTACGGAAAAATCATCCTCAACCCCGAACTCATCAAGGCCCCAAAGCGCTGCATGCATTACGTGGTCATCCACGAACTCTGCCACCTTATCATCCGGCAGCACAACAAGGCATTCTACAGTTTGCTCAGCGAGCTGATGCCCGGGTGGGAGCGATGGAAATTGAGGTTGGAGACAAACAACCCCGTGGCGTCGCAAATACCTTGATCTCTTTATTCCTTTATAGCCCCCTCAAACAAACTCCGCCACTCCTCCGGCACCTCCATCGTCTTCCGGTTCTGATAATCGTAGCACACCAGCACCGACTTGCCGCGGGTGCATTCCACGCGGCTGTCGCCGCTTAACTTGCGGACCACATAGCTCACTTCGAAGCTCTTCTTTCCCACCTTGCCGATGCCCAGCTCGATCTCGGCCTCATCGCTCAGGGTGAGGGGCAGGAGGTAGTCGATTTCGTGGCGGGCGAGCAGCACACCGTGCCGCTGCCAATCCCATTTGGCGCCCACGCGGTCCTGAAACCAGAGCTTGCGGCCCTCTTCGAAATAGGTGATGTACACGGCGTTGTTCACAATGCCGTAAGAGTCCAGGTCATTGAACCTGATGTGGATGGGGTAGGTGTCTCGGGCCAAGGGGATTGAATTTTAGCGATGTGAGCAATTGAATAGAGCAGCCGGTGGCAGATTCATAAAGGTCAACAGTACTTCTTGATCAAGCCGCAGGCATGAGCATGGGCTTAAGTAGCGCCCGTTAGGTGATGGGATTCATGATCACACTGAACACCGTAATGCTGTTCGGGTCGCGGTCATAAAACAATTTATCGAGGGCATTCTGCACATTCTTCGCGCTGAAGTACGATGTCTGCAGCGTGTCGTCATCCGTGTGTTTCCACTGTATGGTATAGCTGCTCTCCTTGTCTTTGTGGCTTTTCAAATATTTGAGCATCCGCTTCAGGGTATCCTGTCGGTCGTAGCCCTCTTCCGAGTGAAAAAGAAAGGATTGGTTGTGCCGCGGGTTTACCGTGACCAAGTGGAGCGTCGTTTTTCCGTTGCTTTCGCCAAAATTGTAAACCAAGCTGTTCGGTCCGAGCCCGATGTACTCTTCAATCTCGCGCTGCAGTCGCGCAGTTTCAATGTTCTTATCTGTCATCGTCGGAAAGTATTTTACGCGTCAAATTTACTGAATTCGCTGTTCATGCTCTTGAATTCGGGTACGATGGCCTTGATTTTTTGCACCATTTGTGCATTGTCTTGCGCGTGAAAGAGGGCGATCAGGGTATCGATTTGTTCCGAAACTTCCGTGAAAGTGTTGGGGCGCACTTGGGCGCGTTTGATCTGCGGGTGGTGCGTGGGCAGGGTGTTTTCCGCGTCGTTAAGGAGTTCTTCATAAAGCTTTTCGCCGGGCCGCAGTCCGGTGATTTCGATCTCCATGTCCTTGCCCGGTTCATATCCGCTCAGGGTAATCATCTGCCGGGCCAGGTCAATGATTTTTACCGATTCGCCCATATCAAATACGAAGATTTCACTGCCCTCACCCATGGCTCCCGCTTCAAGGACCAGGGCACAGGCCTCGGGGATGGTCATAAAGTACCGGGTCACTTCGGGGTGGGTCACGGTCACAGGGCCGCCCGCTTCTATTTGCCGCCTGAAGAGCGGAATCACTGATCCGTTGCTCCCCAGTACATTTCCGAAGCGGGTGGTGATAAACTTCGTTTTACCCCTGCTGTCGGAAGCCTGTGCATAAATCTCCGCCGTTCGCTTGGTCGCCCCCATTACTCCCGTAGGATTTACGGCTTTATCCGTTGAGATCAATACGAAGGTATCGGTGCCGTACGCTACGGCAAGGTCGGTCATATTTTTGGTGCCCAGCACGTTCGTGAAAACAGCCTCACCCGGATTGAGCTCCATGAGCGGCACGTGCTTATAGGCGGCCGCGTGGTACACCACGTCGGGTTTGAATGTTTTGAATACGTTCTCAAGGCGTTCTTTGCGGCGGATATCACCGATAACGGTCTCCATTTTCAGCTCGGGATATGCGTGGCGCATTTCATTGTCCAGTTCATACATGGGCGACTCCGCCTGATCGAGGGCCACGAGCAGCCCCGGTCCGTAGCGCGCTATCTGACGCACCAGGCCGCTCCCGATCGATCCTGCCGCGCCGGTCACAAGCACCGTCTTTCCTCGGAGCTGTTGCTCCGTATTCCCGTCGTCGAGGCGAATGGGGTTTCGGCCCAGGAGGTCGTCGATGTCCACCTGCCGCATCTGCTTGAAGCTGAGCTCACCGTTGATCCAGCGGTTTACGGGCGGTACATTGAGTACATCTGTTTTGTAGGTAAGTGCGGTTTCAATCACACGGCGTCGGTTGACGGGATCGGGCTTTTGGATGCTGAGGATGATGTGGGCGATCTCCTCTTTTTCCAGCAGGGAAGCCAGCTCATCGGTGTGGTAGATGGGGGCGCCTTCCATGCGCTTTCCGCGTTTGGCACGGTCATCGTCTATAAAAGCAAAGGCGGTGTATTTGGTGCCCGCATCGCGGTCTATGGTGCGCTTGGTGATCACCCCGGCCTCACCGGCACCGTAGATGATGACCCGCTCGCGTTCGCTCCGCGGATTCCGCAGCTCCACATAGAGCATTTTCACGCTCAGCCTGAAAGCGATCAGCAGTACGCTGCTGATCAGAGCTTCGATAATCAATATGCTGAACGGCAAAAAATACCACCCGTCCCAGAGGTAATACTTGAGCGGATTCAGGGCGGCCATAAACAGGCTTCCGCCTAAAATCACTTTGAGAATGCGCAGGGAATCGGTAGTGCCTGTATAGCGAATAATGCCGGCATAGGTGCGCCCGATCAGAAATGACGTGATGCGTACCACCATGAAAAGGGGCAGGGCAAACAAAAGCGGGACAATCTCAATCTCGGGAATCGAAAACTCAAACCGCAACATGTAAGCCGCAAAGAATGAAACGAGGACGATGAAAGTGTCGATCAGTAAAATGATCCACCGCGGTACGTTTCGGTTGGGAAAAATCATGCTGTAAGGCATCGTTTGCGGTCAAAGATACCATCTTTCCCATTGCTTTCGGGGCATCCGCAGCAGGCCGCACGCCTTACCGCTCTGCGCGGTCTTTCTCTTCCGCCGGTATTCAGGAGCCTGCCTTCCCTCTTTTCCCGGGGTGCGTGTAAGGTACCTTGCGGTCAAGTTCGTACGCTTCCGCAAAAAGGATATGAAGGTCCTGTCCGGGGATATCTCCGGGCTTTCGGATCACCATTCCCGCAATTTGCTTTCTTCCGCGAAAATTGAGAAGCCCGCTAAAGTCGCGCAGTTCATTGCCGCGGGTGAAGGCCAATTCAAAACCCCCTGTCTTCAGCGGGTTGAGATAACAAATCCAAGACCGCCCGTAGTAGAAGGGAAGCCTGTAGCGCTCCTTCATCTCAACACCCGGGAAGCTGCAGAACACGCCGTGAAGCCGGGAAGCTGCATCGCGTTCCCTGCGGGGCCGGTCCTCGAAATATTTTAAGAAAGGGTCCACAGAATGTATGATGATGCTTTGGGACCGAAAGTTTAAAAATTCCCGCTGAAAGCGGAGCGATTCTTCATAAAATTTTTGAAAACGACGTTTACGGGACGGTTCTGAGTGCTTTCGAATGGCGAGTTTATTAACTTCGCTCCTGAACTGCAAAGTTGCGATGTGCGCAACTGCTTTTAAATCTAACCCGTTTATCCATGGAAAAAACCATAGAGCCCGTTAACTTCAATGCGAGTCAGGACCTGATTGAACACGTGGGAGAGATCTTCGACAAGCTTGTAAAATTTAATGACCGCATCGTGCGTGCAGATATTTATCTCAAGTCACTTACGGAAACGCCGCAGGGCTTAAAGAAAGTGGATGTACGCATCTTCCTTCCCGGCCGCGATATCTTTGTAGAGCAGGAGGCTGATTCATTTGTCTCTGCCGCTCAGCAGGCTTTTGATCGTCTCAAGTTGCTTCTGATCAAAGAAAAAGAAAAAATGAAGCGTTGACGCTCGGCCGAACCGGCACAGCACTCAAAAAAATTGCCCGTTTCGTAAAATAGCAGGCAGTTTTTTTCGTTTTAATCCTGTTTGTACCGTCCGAAACCAAGGACCATACCCACGCAGATGCCTATGAGACCGACATTGACCGAACCGCTCAGACTTACGGCCCTTCTGGCAGGGTACTTCGCGGTATGCACCGCCCTGCAGGCGCAAAACCTGTTTGCCGAGGAGGAAGCGCGCTGGCACCTGACGCACTCCTATGTGAATCCCAATGCTGACAATCCGACTTTTACCGAAAAGCGAACCACCGTATTCTATCTTGCCGGCGACAGTGTGGTGAGCGGAGATACCTGGAGGGCCGTGCATACCCGAACGGATGAAACCTCCCGTGCAGGTTCGGTTTTTGAAGGGCTGTTACGCTCCTCGGGTGATGTAGTCCTCTACCGCACTGCGGGCGCTGCGCCTGACACCCTCTATGACTTCAGCCTCGAAGCGGGTGACTACTTCATTTTTCCTTTTGAAGGCGACACCGTTCCTGTCATGGTAGCGGAAACCGATGTTATAGAATTCGGCGGTGAAATGCGCAAGCGAATCATCTTTGAGGAACCCGAGTCAATAGCAGCTTTGGGCCTGATGAACGAAGTGTGGATCGAAGGCGTTGGAAGCGTGCACGGCCCCCTCTTTCCACTGGCCCCGCGTCTGTTCAGAACGGAATTTGCCGACGGCCTGGACCTCACCTGTACGGAAGCGGGAGGTGAGAGCATCTGGCAAAATCCCGACTTTTCGGAATGCTTCGTAAGTAATGTGCTCAATACCGAAGTTAAGGACGATGCTGTTCCCTTCTCCGTCTATCCCAATCCCTTCGTACAGGAGGTGTATTTGGAAGGCCCTTTTCTGGGAGGGTCGGGTGCCGAAGTACGCGTTTATGACATGCAGGGCCGGAAAGTTTACGGTGCTCAGCTCCCAATGGGCAAGCGACAGCTCACCTTAAACGGGTTGGGCACCGGCGTCTACCTCTTGGAAATTTCTTGGCAGGGAGAGTCCTACTTTCAAAAAATAGTGAAGTGACCCGGAACTTAATTCGCTTCGGCTTTTGGCGAGTTTTCTTTTCTCCCGGCGCTTTTTACTTTCTGATTTCCATCGTGATTTTTGCGGGCTGTTCACCGCCGTACCCTCTCCCGCAAGTGCATACTTCGGGTGCTGCGCGCAACGTGATGACCGGCACCGACCTCTCCGTTACCGTATCTCTTGATACCATTGCAGGCCCGGGACTTACGGCGCTCGGGCCGGCGGAGGATGTACGCGGAGAAATTATCGCCATCGACGGAAAGGTCTTCGTATCGCGGGCGGAAGGCCGCGATATTTCTACCGTTGTAATGCCCGATGTAAAAGCTCCCTTTCTGGCTTATGCTTATGTCAATGCATGGGATACCCTGAAGGTCGACGCGGTAATCCGGGACCTCAATGATTTGGAACGCCTCACCGACAGCCTGGCTCGGGCGGCCGGTATCGCTCCCGACCGGCCTTTTCCCTTTCGGATGCGCGCCGAATGGGACCGCCTGGATTTTCACATCATCATGCGCGATACATCCGAGGCCGAACACTCACACGAAGCACATGCTGCGGCAAAGGTGAAATTTTCCGGAAGGAAGGGAGATTACGATCTTGTGGGCTTCTTCTCCCGCAGGCACGAGGGTGTTTTTACCCACAAGGGTCAATACATTCACGTACACGCTATTTCCGCCGATCGCAGCGAGACGGGTCACCTCGACGGTATTTCCCGTGAAGGAAAACTCACCTTTTTGCTTCCCGCAAAATGAATTTCGGCAAAATTGCGGTTCCGTTCGAATGCATCGGTAAAATGCAGATATTTGGGCATGAAACATTTCGGAATGAAAAAAATTTGGTTGGTCACGGCGGCGCTCGCCGTCCTTTTCGCTGCGTGCGGCAGCGATGATGATTTGCCCGAACCGGAGCCTGAACAGTTTGTCCGATTCAATGCCTCGGGAATGTTTTCTGGGACGTTTGAAGGTGCGGGCGGCGCTGAATACGAAGAGGATAATGAAGGTAAATCACTGGTGCTGCGCTTCACCGACGGCAATTCCTTCCTCCTTGAATTTGTAAAAGGCCCGGAGGATGACTTTCCCGAAATGCCCGCTGATGGAAGTTTCAGCCTCGGCGGCTTGGGCGGTGATGCGGATTTCTTTGTGGTGCTTACCGATGTGGCACAGGGTACGGCTTTTCTCGGCAATACTGACGGTGCTCTGGTCGTGTCCTCCTCGGGCGGCGCATTCTCGGAAGGAACCTTTGAATTTACCACCTCCGCTTTGACCAATCCTGATGCAGCCACGGAAGTGACCGCGGGAGTTTTTCGAATTGCAGTTCCGGAGTGATTTTTGATATGGACAAACAGCATTTACAAGCTGTAAGCGAGCCGCGCAACGCGGATGTACACTTTACGTAAAACCCTACATATCTGAATCTGTCTTGCAAACTTTTCTGATCTTGCTTATCCTGCTCATTGCGGGTGCCGATTCCCGAAGTGAGGGGGTTGGCGATCATGCGCCTGTTGCCTCGGAGCTATTTTCCGAAAGGGCCTGTGCAGCGTATTTGATCGAAAAGAACAGCAGCGGTGCCCACCTGCCCCGAATTGAAGTGCTTGAGCGCGCACTGACCGCCATGGAAGAAATGCGGGCACACGGATGCGCCCCGGAGCGGGAAGTTCTCACCGTGATTGACTTCTCACTACCCTCGGTTGAAAAGCGTATGTGGATATTCGACCTCGCCGACGGGGCCTTGCTCCACCATACCTACAGCGCCCACGGTCAGAAATCGGGCGAAGATTACGCCGAATCCTTTTCCAATGCCCCCGAATCGCACCAAAGCAGCTTGGGCCTCTACCTCACGGGAACCACCTACCACGGAAAGCACGGCCGATCACTCTACCTCAATGGTTTGTGGGAAGGATTGAACCACAATGCCATGCGGCGTTACGTGGTACTGCACGGCGCGGATTATGTGAGCGAAGATTTTATTCGTACCCACGGCCGCTTGGGCCGCAGCTTCGGGTGTCCGGCGGTTCCCGCGGATGAGTCCGATATGGTCATCGACCTTATCGAGGGCGGCACCTGCCTTTTCATCTACCACCCGGAGTTGGACAATGCCGAGACCCGTCTTTCCCTGAGTGAACTTTACTGAGCGTCTGCTGAAAAAATCAGATACGTGTAGGCTCTGAACCGTCAAAATGCAGCTGAATTGACATACCGCAATTGCAGACGGGGAAACAGGCAGTGTGCAGCTGATCAGACTACGTGAGCTTCGCATAATTGCCCGGTTTTCTGCAATACCCACTCAGAAGGCTTGCAGTTTTTTTGCGGGTTGAGATTTTGAATTATTCATAATCAATATTTTCGTCGCTTTTCAGCAGGCTTTACCGAATGCCCGTATAGGCTTCCGTAACCGCTGCGATCACGGCCCCGTCTCGGCCGTACACGTCTTTTCTGAAGTGAATCTCTCCGTTCGCTGCCCATGCCGTGAAATACACGAGGTACACGGGAACGGCCGGGGAGAGATTCACGCGCTGCTCACGGCCCGAATTCATGGCCGTTCTGATACGGTCGTCATCCCAACGCGCATCGTTCCGCAGCAGTGCTTTGGACAGGTCAAAGGGATCCGCAATACGGATGCACCCGGAGCTGAAGGCGCGGTCTTCGCGTTGGAAAAGTTCGCGCGACGGTGTATCGTGGATGTAGACGGAATAGGGGTTGGGAAACATGAACTTAACCGTACCCAAGGCATTTTGCCTGCCCGGATTTTGCCGGATGATATACGGAAAAGGCGAGGCATTCCAATCTACCTGAGAAGGTGATACGGTATTCCCGTTTCTGTCCAGAACCACCATGTTTTTCTCGTTGAGGTAATTCCGGTCTCTGCGCACGGCAGGCAATACATCGTTTCGCAGGATTCCGGGCGGCACCGTCCACGTAGGGCTGAATACCAAGTGGTTCATGGAGCCCGAAAAAACGGGCGTCTTCCGGTAGGGCCTTCCCACCACCGAACGCGTGCTCACCAGCGTATCGCCGTCCGCAATGTAATCGGTTTGAAAATTGGCGATGTTGACCACGATGTGCTCCCGGCCGAAATTGTCAGGCAGCCACCTCATGCGCTCGAGATTTGCCGCCGCCGATCTGATCCGCTCAGCGGGCCGGATATTGATGGCCTCCAAGGTTCCCGCACCGATTACGCCGTCCGGGTGGAGCCCGTGCCTCCGCTGAAAGTTTTTCACAGCAGCCTCATCAGCCGGGCCGTATTCTCGCGCTTCGCTTTTACAAGCGGGGCAGTCCCCGAGCAGCCGCAGGCGTTTGCGAATTTCCGGAAAGGCATCGTTTTCATCTCCCGGTCTGATCGGCAGATCCGCGGGCAGGAGCGGATCCCAAGGATGGGCGGTGAGCCGCAAGCGGTAGTGGCGCAACTTGCTGCGGAGGGCATTGTAACCGGGAAGCGAAGGGCGGAAGAAATTGAGCCCGTCGAGGTAGTCGTCGCGCCCCAAGAGCGCGTGGAGATAGTCGGGCATGTTGATGTCTTCCGGTTTTTTCAACACGAACCAGTCGGCACGCAGCAGGTCGGGGTTCGTTTTACCGTAATACAAGTGCGTGGCGAGGAGGAGGAAAGCATCCGTGAGGAAAAGGTCAAAAAGCGCGGCGCTTTCTTCGGAATCATTCGCCCTGAATGCCTTGTGAAGTGAATCCAAAAGGGAGAGGTGATAATCTTCCGGCATAAGGCCGTCATTTTCCGCATCCCTGACTGCACCCATGAGCCACAAAGCCTTGGCTGATGAACGGCTCCCCGAAGTCCACACCGGCCGGCCTTCCGTACGTGCATAGAAGGCGCGGAGGGCCCGCATGTCGTGAAGTTTGCCGCCCACATCGGGCATTTCCGCCTGTGATTTTTCGCTCAGCCATCGAAAGATGAGCCGCTCATCCTCGGCATTGGCGGGAGAGGAGAGACAGTGTACTTTTTGAGGAGCGAAAATGAAGGCCGAAACAAGGGCTGCCGAAAAGAGTATCGGACAAATCTTCGAAACCAGGTCTTTCATATCCGCAATTTACGCATTCGCGGAAATTACTACCGACGCCCGGCTGCACTTTTTATGGCCGTTTCCTTAGAGTCTGTCCGTTTAGTCGAGAGTCTGATTCAGTCCGTACGGGATGGACAGACTACAATGAGTGCAGCCCCGAATTCTCCGGCTGTGCTGCTCATTGACAGAACCACAAAGCCATAAAGTTCACAAAGCCAAAGTGTATGGATTGCGCCGCACTATGTGTCCTTTATGACTTTGTGGTGGCATTTCACGGTATGGGTGTGAAA
>PXBH01000041.1:2500-15396 GCA_003565555.1 Cryomorphaceae bacterium
ACTTATCATTACCTTTACTGCTTGATATTATTACACGGTCAAAGATAAATGGTTGAAACGAACATCTCGCGGCTGATTATGAAAGGTGCGGCATGTGCCCTGTTGTGCTTTTGGTGCTCCGGCCTTCTCGCTCAGGAAAGTGATAACCCGTACAAAGGATTGCCTTTTAAGGATCGGATATTTTTCGGCGGAGATTTCGGGCTCAGCTTCGGGACCTTTACCTATGTAAGAGTGGCTCCGATCCTGGGCTATCGGGTCAGTGAAAATTTTGCCGTGGGCGGCGGACCGAATTACCAATATATACGCATTCGTTATGATCTTGCAGGCGGGGGCAGGCAGGATACGCAGACCCATATATTCGGACTCAACACCTTTGCCCGCCTCTTCGTTTTTGATCCTGTCTTTATTCAAACGGATTTCGAAATACTCAACCTCCGGGGCAGCATTCGCGACCCGAACAATTTTTTTGACCGGGAAGTGCAGCGCGTCACTGTGCCCGTATGGCTGGTGGGCGCGGGATACGGTCAGAGGAGCGGCAACGGCGGGATTATGGTCGGCGTGTTTTATGACCTGATCGGTGACCGCAATTCACCTTACGGGCGCGAGTTCATCATCCGGGCCGGCTTCTTTTTCTGATCTGCCGAGCGCAGGGCAAAAAAAATCCCCGCCGTGAGCGGGGATGGGTAGACAGATTAACTTATATTCTCTCAGGATTTTTCGCTTTCGGAGAGGCGTGACTTCAAAGATTCATATTGCTCTTTGGCCCCGTCTTCCAGTTTTTCGTAATTCTGCTCCAGCCAATCGATGCTTTCCCGCAAACTTTCCTCTGTTTGCTCAGCTGCATCGGCACTTTTTTCTTCGACATTGCCCATGGTTTGCTCCAGCCAACCTTCGGCTCTCTTAAGGTGCTTCTCAGATTTGGCTCCGAATTGGTCCCATTTCTTCTCTGCGTCGGCCTTGGCCTTTTTATAGCGGCTCTCAAGCTTGTCCAACTCGGTACGCTCCTCTCCCGTTGCCTCTTGAAGGGCGTCTTCAGCATCGACTTTGCGCTTTTTATACTCACTTTCGATCTCCGCCCAATCGTGTCGAGCATCCGCAGACAATTCATTTTCGACGCTGTCTACATAACTTTCAAAGCGATCAAGCGCACTGTCAGAATCAGTTTTGGAGGTTTGGGAATTGCACGCTCCGAATACTCCGGCGACGGCTATCATTAACATTACATTCAATTTCATGGTGTCAAGTGTTTTGGGATTATTTAAATGAATGGCCTCAAATGCCTTACCGAAGGCAATGAAAAGAAATAAAACGCCCTCGAAAGCAACCTTAAGCGCTATAATTGTGTCTCTTATAGTTTCAAGCCGCCTTGGAAATCGAAGGGCGGAAGCCACGGTTGCGTTGCGCCATTTCCACATTTGGGGCATGCAGAGGGCAAGCAGAGCCTCACTTCTGTGAATGAATCAGGGCAGGCTCAAGTTTGACAAGGGTCCGCACGGCGGCATAAATTTGATTTCTTTGGCTCAGCACAATATCGGTCAAATTTTCAGGTAAAATCGTCTGACGGAGAGCGTAGTCCATCGCAGCCAAGATGACCCTCTCGGTTTGCAAACAGGTCTTTAGGGCTTGCACATCGCCTTGGTGAGAAAAGTGCTCGGGGATAGACGCAATGCGGCGCAATGCAGGAGACTCTGCCGGGTTTTCTCCGTCTTCTCGGGAAAATCCATCGGTATTATCTGCAGTCAATTGAGAGAAAAAACTTTCGCTGCGTTCGGCCAATCGTTTTAAAAAATTCCTCAGGTTCTTTTGCTCCACGGCATTACTTGCGTCGCGGTAGAGTCTTGCGCTCTTTCGGTGTCCCGCCGCAATTGTTCTGATCGGTTCCTTTTCTTTCTTCATCTCATACCCTTTTTTCACAGCCACAGTGGTTGAAGTGTGCAAGGCGGGACGATACAATCCGTCCCGCTCACAGTTGACTAACACCAAGGCAAAATCGAAACCGCAAACACCAACACCTGATTGTAGGCACCTTACAGAGACCTGTAAAAAACAAAGTGTGCAAGGTTTTCCACAGAAACGCGGCCTCAGAAGGTCTGTCCGCCGTTTAAGGGCAGGCTGATGGTAAAAGTAGAACCGAAATCGGCAGCGCTTTCCACTTCGATTTCTCCCGCGTGCTCTGCAATGATGGTCTGGGTGGCCGTAAGTCCGAGGCCTACGCCGGAATCCTTTCCGGTAAAGAAGGGATCGAAAAGACTTTCTTTCACATCATCGGTCATTCCCTTCCCGTTGTCCTCGACATAAATGAAAAGATAATCATCCTCGGTATACACACCGACGGTAATCGCGCCGTCTTCCCGCTCAATGGCTTCGATGGCATTGCCGACCAGATTTGAAATCGCGAGTTTCAATTTTTGCGGATCGCAATTGTAAAGGAAGCTTTCGCATTCAAAATCCGTATCGATGCGCACCTTCACGAGATCGGCGCGATCCTTACTTTCGCGAATCACATCTCGAATCAACCCTGTGATGTCACAATCCTCGCGCCTCAGCTTTCCGCGCTCCGAAGAAGTCAGGAGCTGATTGATCAAACTGTTGATCCGCTGAGAAGACCTTTCGATAATCTCAAGCATGGGGCGCACATCATCGGGCAGGGTGTCCCGCTCCCCCACATTCTCAAGGGCCAAGTTAATATTGGTCAGGGGGTTTCGGATTTCATGCGCCAAAGTTCGCGCAAGCCTGTAGGTCATATCGACACGATCGGCACGCTGCCTGATATTCCGCAGGCGCTCTCGATAAGAAATATTGCTGAGCGACCCGTGAAAACGCAATACCGGTTCTGCCCCGGCAGAAGCGGTAAAACCGTACTCCCTCAGGGCAGATATCTTTAAATGCCCCAAAAATCTCCCTTTTTTCTCCCGCGGCTTGAAATTGCATTCGCAATCCACATTGGTTTTCCCTTGGTTGATGAGCATTTCCATGATGCGTTCATAATCAGCTTCATCGTGAAAAAGGAGGCGAAATGATGTTCCCTTCAGTGCATCCGCGTCACATCCGAATGTTCGCGCAAAAGCGTCATTCACTTGAAAAATCGTTCGATCGGGATTCAGGAAAAAAGCAGGATCAATGCCGTTGAAAAAAAGGGACTGGTAGCGCTTGTTTTGTTGCTCCAACTCCATCTCCAAGCGCGCCGTCTCGACTGCGCGGCGCACAGTGTTGTACAAGTTTTTCGCACTGTATGTTCCTTTGCGTAAGCGGTCGGCAGCCAAAGATTTCAGCACTCCGTCTTCATCGCTTTCGGGGTACTCGGCACAAAAATAAATAAAGGGCGCTGTACCCAGGTCGAGCTTCAGACCTGCAAACTCCTCGAGCGGTTCAGGCCCGAGGGCGGCTTCATCGGCAAGCGCGATATCCACAGCGGGCAATGTATCCTTGAGGGAGGCGCACACCTCAAACTCAACTTCTGCCTGAAGGAAACTTTTCAGCTCTGACTGCACCCGCTCCGCAAATGCGGGGTCTGGGGTAAGAATGAGTACCCTCAGGATTTCCCGACTTTCGGCATCTTTCAAATGTCGTAATTTTTCAGCTTGTTATACAGAGTCTTGCGATCGATATTCAGGAGTCTGGCCGCTTTGCTTTTATTGTTGCCCGTCTGCTCGAGCACCTTTATGATTTTATCGCGCTCGGCGTTTTCCGCTGCTGATTTGAGCGAGTCGGCGGCATTACCGCGATCATTCGGGCCTTCGGGTTCGCCGTAGGCAATTTCTCCCGGCAGGGCGGTCAATTCAATCTTTTCACCTTTCGAAAGAAGTACGGCACGTTTAATCACATTGCGCAACTCACGGAGATTCCCGGGCCAGTCATAGGCCAAAAATTTATCACGCACTTCCTCTGAAAGGCCGGACAACTCTTTGTTCAGCAGTTCATTGGCATTTCGGATAAACTTTTCCGTAAAATCGTCGAGATCTTCCGGCCGCATCCGGAGGGGAGACAGCTCAAGGCTGAATTCATTGAGTCGATAGTAAAGGTCCTCCCGAAATCTGCCTTTTTTGACCGCCGTCTTGAGGTCCTCATTGGTGGCTGTGAGGATGCGCACATCTACCTCAATGTCTTTATTTCCGCCCACGCGGGTAAACTTGCGCTCTTGAAGCACACGCAGCAATTTCATTTGAATCTCATAACTCAGGTTACCCACCTCATCGAGGAAGAGGGTGCCGCCGTGGGCGAGTTTGAACTTACCGTCTTTGGACTTTAAGGCCCCCGTAAAGGCACCCTGTTCATGGCCGAAAAATTCGCTGCCGGCTATATCCTTGGGCAAGGCACCGCAGTCGATGGCCACAAAGGGGCCTTCACTGCGGTCACTGAGCTCGTGGATGCGTCGCGCGACATATTCCTTGCCTGTTCCGGTCTCTCCCGTGATGACCACGGACATCGGTGTGGGGGCCACCATGGCAATATGTTGATGCAAATGTTGAGATGCCGGGCTCGACCCGAGAATGAATCCCGTGTCGGATTCTGTTTTCGCTTTGCGCTGAGAGCTCTTCTTCGCCGCATTTTCAGTTTTGCCGGAAGGGTGTGCATCGGTTTTCCCGTTCAGGGTCTCTTTCACCAAATTCAACAGCTCTTCCGGATACAGGGGTTTGGTGAGGTAATCAGCAGCGCCGTACTTGATTACTTCTACCGCCATGCGGATATCTGAATAGCCGGTAATCATGATGACCCGTGTATCTACACTGAGCTCTTTGATCTTCTTAAGCAGCTCCAGTCCGTTCATATCCGGAAGCCTGAAGTCCGTAATGACAAGGTCCTTCGGCGACTCGGAAAGGTTTTCAAGCGCCGCCCCTGCTGTAGATGCGGTGCTCACCTCGTAGCCGTGCTTAGTAAGGTAGCGCTCCAAGAGCGAAAGAATATCAAATTCGTCGTCGACAACGAGTATTTTGTGCATAGCCGTTTATTGATTCCGAGTATTCAACAGAAGTTTTCCTCGGACGACGCGAATTTAGCTAATTTCTGAGGGCTTCAAGTATCTCCTTTTTGGTAAAAGGTTTTAAAACGAAGGCTGACACCCCTTTTTCTTCTGCGATTTCGCGGGTTTGACGGTCGCCGTGGGCCGTAACCACGACGATTTTGGTGTCTTGCCCGTTCGAAGCGCGAATATCGGGAATCAGGTCTGCTCCGTGCGTATTGCCCAGATGCATGTCCAGCAATACCGCCTCATAGTTCTGCTGACGCAGCAACTCCGCGGCGCGCTCTGCATCGGAAGCCCAGTCGGCCCGGTATCCCGCATTCTCGAGCATAGCCGATGTCAGCGTTCCGATCACCTCTTCATCATCAACGATCAATATTCTTCCCATACCAAATAAAATCGGGGCCGGCTGCTCCCGCTGTCTTCAACCGGCCGCAAAGTAAACAGATTTTTTAAAGACGGCAGGCACATCAATCATAGCTCCCGAGGCGCAATGCGGCATAAATCTGTACGTATCTGTGCCGCGCATTCCCCAACAGGGCTTCGGCGGCATCTGAGTCCGCAATTTCATTCAGGCCGTAATGGTACCTCGCTCCGAACTGCAGCGGTCCGAAGTTGACGGCAGCTCCGGCAAAGAGTCCGTAGTCCAAAGAATTGAAATCGTCCGTGTCCAACTCCTCTTCTCCTTCGCCGAAGTCTCCCTCCGTACTTAATGAAGATCCCGTGAGATATCCCAAATAAGGACCGGCATGAAGCTCAAAAGCTGAGCCCAGCCTCACCACGCCGGCGAGGGGCGCATCAATATACGTCATATTAAACCCATACTCTCCCTGAAAAAACAAGATATCATATTCTCCGACGGCACCTTTGGTGGTCAGGTTAAGCTCGGGCTGAAAGGCCAGCGCCGAATTCAGCGGAAGGTTCACGTAGCCCCCGAGGTTATATCCCGTTCGGATATTCCTGTCGTCTGCTTCCTCGAGGGTCAGGTTAGAAAAGGTGAGACCGCCTTTCAGTCCGAAATACTGGGCATGTGCAGTGGTGAAAAAACCGGTGATTAATGCGGCACTCAAAAAAAATCTGATCATGGTTTGCTTGTGTTTTGAAGTTTGATGTTTTGCGGTGAATAAAGAAATCCGCGGCCGAAGCAGGCGGGCATTTAGCCGCCGATTGCCGCAAAGATTAAAGTGAAAACAAAAATCGCGAGCACGATGTAGAAGATGAATTTCGCGATCGCAGCAAAGCCTTTGGCGATGCCTGTAAAGCCGAGAATAGCAAAAAGGACTGCAAGCCCTGCCGATAACAGAATCCAAGTGATCATGGTGTAGGTTTTTTAGGTTTCAACTGTGCAGAAACCAATTTCAGGCCAAGGGAACTTTCAGCGCGAAACACATTTCAATACCCTGATTCAGAGCATGCAGAAAAAATTCAGGGCGCAAGGGAGCGTTTACTCTTCCGTTAATAAACGAGGCGCAGGAGGTGCGGTTGTGAAAATTATTCCCCGCTTTTTTGTTCGGATACCAATCCGCCGGCCTCGTCCTTCAGCCGCACGCCGCCTTTGATTCCGAAATCTAAGGTGCGAATGGGAAACGGAATCATGATGTCGTTTTCGTCAAAGGCCTTCTTGAGCCGCTTGAGCGCGTCGTTTTTCACCTTGGGAAACACCTTTTGATCGTAAGCATATTCCACCCAAATATTGGCGGTAAAATCAACGGAGCTGTCGCCGAAACCCTGCCAATGCACCGTTACAGGTTCGTCTTCGAGACGCCCTTCCGTTGCGGAAAGTGCTTCGACGGTGACCCTTTCCACCTTCTCCAAATCCTCCCCGTAGCTCACCCCGCAGGCCAACCTAAGCCTGCGCTTGCCGTGCTCAGTGAAGTTGGTAAAGTTTTCCTGAAAAAGAAACCGGTTCGGCACATAGACCACCGGACCGTCGAAGGTGCGCACCTTGGTCACGCGCAGGTTGATGTCAATTACATACCCGGTAATGCCGTCATTGGTCTCTATCACGTCGCCCACGGCATAAGGCTGTCTGAAGGTAATATAGACTCCCGACATGAAATTAGCGGCAGTATCCTGAAAGGCAAAGCCAAGGGCCAAACCGGCGATACCCAGACCGGCCAAAATACCCGTTACAGTTCCCGTAAGGTCCAGGATGGACAGCACCAGCATTATTCCCGCCACCAGAACGATCAGAAATAAAAGGCGGCTGAGAAACCCGCTGATGGTCTTGTCTGTATTGAACCGCAGGAGGTACTTTCGAGAGTACCGCTTCACGATCTTGGCCGCAATATAGAACAGGACCAGGACCACCGCCGCCAGTACGAAATTCGGCAGGTAAGCGCCGAGGGCCGTAAGCCATTCGTGAAGGCGATCCGCGGCCGCCCCAGTCAAGGTATTGAAGTCAATGGTTTCCATGGTGTATACTTTATGTAGTTCATTCGGATCATGCTCAGGACTCATGCTCGTCAGCACTGCTCTCGCCAAACGCTGTGATGTACTCAAGCTCGCGGCTGTAGGCCTCTATGAAGGCATTGCGCAATAGATTGAAGATGACTTCCGGGACGCTCGCTTCAGCCTCATCGACAGTTCCGGAAATTTCGGCACGGGTGGCCACCTGTTCTTTCTCGCCTTCTTCCGGAAGATTCTTCACCCCCTCCGCGGCACTTTGACAGATCCTCTCGACGAAATTTTCTTCATCATCATCTTTCACGGAAAGGTCCTCAATTGGCGGCTTCACATAGCCGTTGAGGACACCGTCCTCGGCCGCAAATTCCGAGTAGAAAAAAAGATTTCCCGATTTAACGGGAAGCCCCGCGCGCGCCTCGGCAAAGTCGTTAAATTTGATCAGGTCAATATTCTCAAGCCTGATATTGACCTCAAAATCAGGGATTTCTTTCAGGAAGGTTATCCTCCCGTCCAAGTTAAGGGATCCCTCGCCCATAGCATTTCCCCGTATCTCAAAAGAAGCGGGCAATGCCGCGTCGGGACTGCGTACATTTCCGAGATTCTCCGCCAAAACGCGCAGGTTGTTTGCAGAAACATTGATTTCAGGTTCGGAAATCGGATCTCGGTAAGCGATCGCTGCATTTTTTGCCTCAAACCTGTTAATTTCTATCGGATTCATTTTTTGGATGTCCTCAAAAAAAGTGATCCTGTAGTCCGTCATGCGGTCAGCTTCCTCAGGCGCGTAACGTGTCAAATTGAGTACGACATTTTCCATGTAAACCTCGCCTACAAATCGGCCGCGAAATAAAGCTCCCCAATCAATCGAAAAGTCCGGCAGGGGAAGAGACACCATAGGGATGGCGGTATCTGCGGAAGCTTCTTCAATGATCTCGAGATCAGAAACCTGAAAAGCCCCCCCTCCCCAGGCGCATGCGCACATCGCTCACAGCACCGTGGTAGCCGTCCAATTCATTAAGGTTCTTGTTCACTTGTTTTTTTGCCAAAACGGGAAGTGCCGCCCGGAGACCGATGAGCAGACCGGCAAGGACAATCAGAACAATGTAGCGTCTTTTCATGCATTCAAATTTTCACGGGTTCCTGAATTCGCATTTTCTCAATCTTCATCCTTTTTGCCTTCACTTACCACACGCGGCTCGTAAGTCACCTGCACCGCACTGCCGCGCGGACGGATTCCCGCGCCGAAGCGCTCCTCGTAATAGCGAACGAGTGCCGCTCCGTAGAAAAAAATCAAACAAGCATAGGAAATCCAAAGAAGAAGGGCCACCACTGACCCGGCGGCACCGTACATACTTCCGGGGGAGGCTTTACCGAAATAATAGCCGAGGGCAAACACACCCAAGTTAAACAAAATTGCCGTGAGCAGGGCACCCCGCCAGATGGTGAGCCACCGTACACGGGCATCCGGCAAAAACCTGAACATCAATGCAAAAAGCACAGTAATTACTCCTGTAGAAATGACAAAATCAACGATTTGAGCAGCGACCACGTAGGCGGGCTCCCATATCGTAGCCAGAAAATCAGCGAAAGCACTCAGCAGAGCGGATACGATAAAACTGATCAAGAGCAGAAATCCGATGACAAGAACAAAACCGAAACTCACGGCGCGGTCGATTAACAGCTTTAAAATGTTGGATTCGGGCTCTTGCCTGATGTCCCAAAGGGCATTCAGGGAAAGCTGCAGGTGGTAAAACACTCCCGTGGCACCGAAGAGCAAAATGGCGATACCCACGATGGTCATCAGCAAAGACTGCTCACCGAGCTGCGCACTGTCAATAATGGACTGAACGGATTCCGCAACATCACTGCCCACCACGTCTTCAATCTGCCCGGTGATTTCTCCCTCTACCAGTTTAGCCCCCCAAATGGCACCCACCGCCGTGACGGTAACGATAAGCAGGCCGGGCAACGAAAGCAGTGCGTAGTAGGCCACCACTGCCCCGAGTCGCCACGGATCGTGGTCGTTCCAAACTTTCCCCGCACCCGCCAAAACAGAAGGAAGTTTTGTGATCGTAAATTTCTCCGCCTTTTTGCCTTCAATAATTTTTCCGGTACCCATTTAATGCAATTATGCAAGTGAAGATAGGCAACGGACGTGCCGAAACAAAAGACCACGCGGGGATACCGTCTGAATACGGCGCAAAAAGCGCCAAAATGCTCCGGGTTCATCTCCGGGCCGCACCAAACCATCCCCGGCCGGGGCAGTAAAACCGGGAAAGAAACCGCGAAATTGTAGATTGCGCTCCCCATATTCTTTCGAGCGGCATAAGCCGAAGTAGAGGGCATTTCGTACAAACAATGCAGTATATCGCCGGACAAGGTCGATGCCGCTGAAAAACACTTTTTCGGCACCGTTTATGAAATACAAAAGCCGAACATAAAACCTAAACACATGTCATCGATACAAGACAAACTGAAAGGAAATTGGAACGTAATAAGCGGCAAACTCAAGCAGGAATACGGTGAACTCACCGAGGACGACCTCGCCTACACCGAAGGTCAAGAGGAAGAACTCATCGGACGCATCCAAAAGAAAACAGGGAAAGCCAAGGAAGAAGTCAAGAAATTCATTGACAGCTTATAATGCGCTTCGCATACGGTCCGTTCGGCATCTGTCCGTAACGGCCGTTGTTACACCTCCGTTGAAATGAGCCCCTTTGCCGGGGCTTTTTTTTGTCCGGTCAATGTCGGCGGACACCCGCTGACCACACGGAAACCACCTTGGTACGCGCCGCCCCCTCCGCATCTGTCGTCGTGAGGTCGCGGTCCAAAACCACAAAATCAGCCGTCTTGCCGGCCTCCAGGGTTCCGAGGCGGTCTTCTTCAAAGCAGGCCAGAGCGGCCCAGACCGTCATGCCGCGGAGGGCTTCCTCGGGCGTGAGCGCTTCGTCGGTGCGAAAGGCTCCGGAGGTATCCTTTTCCGAAAGGGTACGAAATACGGCGGCCCGAAAAGTAGCGAGCGGAGAAATGCCTTCGACGGGGAAATCCGTGCCCAATGCCAAGATCCCCAAGCTCTTTCGGAGTGATGCGTAGGCGTAGGCCCCTTCGATCCGCTCGGAGCCGAGGCGGTCTTCGGCCCAGGGCCCGTCGCTCACGGCATGGGTGGGCTGTACGGAAGGAATGATGCCGTACTCCCCGAAGTAGCGCCGGTCTTCCGGGCTCACCACCTGGGCGTGCTCGATGCGCCACCGCAAGTCGTTCATCGACTCCAGCACGCGGGCGTATATGCTCAGCACAAGGGCATTGGCAGAATCACCGATGCAATGTGTGTTCATCTGATAACCGAAATCTTTGCAATCTCGGGCCCAGTCCTCCAGCTCCGCTTCGGGGGTGAGCAGGAGGCCGTAATTTTCAGGGTCGTCGGTGTAAGGAGCTTTGAGCAGTGCCCCGCGGGAGCCGAGGGCTCCGTCTGCATAAAGTTTCACCGAGCGCACGCTGAGGCGTTCGGTGAGAAGGGGCCCCTTGCGCATCTGCTCACGGGTTGCTTCGTCGGGGCGAAGGGAAGCATAGACGCGCATGCTCAAATCGCCCGCTTTGTGCAGACTGTCGAGGAGTTCCGCTTCACTGACCGTAATTCCGAGGTCGCTCACGGCGGTGAGCCCGGCGGCGTAGCAATCCGCCTCAGCCGCTTTGAGCAGTTCGATGAGCTGCGGGCGGGATACGGGCGGGATAAACCGCGCTACCCGATCCACTGCGCGGTCGATGAGCAGGCCCGTAATCCGGCCGTCCGCATCGGCAACCACCTTTCCGCCCGGCACCTCGGTATCGGGCTTGAGCGCAGCCTTTCGCGCCGCCGCTCCGTTGATCAGTGCGGCATGCCCGTCGACGCGGGTCAGCATCACAGGCCGGTCGGGAAGTAGGCTGTCGAGGAGGATCCTGTCCGGAAAAGTCTTGTCTTCCCAGAGGTTCTGATCCCAGCCGCGTCCTACCACCCATTCGCGGTCGCTCGTCTCGGCAAATGCCGCCGTCCGCAAGGCCATTTCCCTCGCCGAACTTACCCCGCGCAGATCGAGCTCCGCCTTATTGCGGGCATAGCCGGTAAAATGGGCGTGTGCATCGATAAATCCGGGGTACACGTACCGTTTTCGCGCATCGTATTTCTCGGCGGCGCGGTAGCGGTTGAGGATTTCGCGCTCAGCTCCGGTCTCGATGATTCTGCCGTCTTTCACGGCCATAGCGGCGGCGGTGGTGAAGCCTTCATCGAGGGTGTAGATCAAGGCGTTGTGCACTACAAGGTCCGCCTCTCGGGTCTGAATGCAGGACAGGGTGAAAAAAGCAAGGAGTGAAAACAGGATATTTCTCATCTTGCCGCGAAGGTACGCAGCCCGATCAATTTTGCTTTTGCAGCAAATAGGCATTGGCCTGCGCCGCGGGGGTGATCTCGAGGTCGGCTGAATTCCGCACAGTATCTCGGAATTTTTAAAAGCCCGTGAAATTCAATAATGCAAAATTTGCACAATTGATCATTTGGGTGTTCATCCGAGCGGAAATACACCTGATAGAGAAATATCGGTAATCCGAATTTTGGTAGGCATGTTTTCACACACTACCGCTCAAAGGTACTTTCTTTCCGCTTTGGGTTCACATCCAAAGACGTACACATAGACGCGGCAGCCGCCGCAAAAAAGGAGAATTTTCGTCCTTTTGTCTTGACACAAAAGACCCAACTTAGCGATAGCGATCTCACGAAGACCGCTGAAAAGCAAACAAGGACTGAGTAAAAAGTCAAGCGATTGACAAGGCCCCGCCCCGAGTAGAATTCGGTTTGAGGTATCAAGGAGAAGTGGGTCGGGCAGGCCCGCCCCGAATGAAGTTCGGTTCGGGCAAGAATTTTGGCAGGTACCCAGGTACTCCTGATGAAATTCTCGTCGGCCAAACCACCCATGATTTTTTGACCCGATTTTTAGTTGAATGGTTTTTCCGATCTACAGAAAACAAGGGATAAAAAGAAGATTGTTACGTCAAAAAATCCCTGTCCCCTTTTGGGGGAGGATTATCGCTGTGTCAATGACCGCAGGGAACCCGTATGGGTCGCGGGCCGCGCACGGGGAACGGCAGAAATCTTACGGGACGGACGGCGCTGCGGGGATGTTTATGGATTTATCAGCCGGTGAAATTTCGCTGACGGCGCTGTGGCGGAAGGGCGTGACAGGACTTGATATGACCTCCGAGATATTCCTTTAATTGGCGATGTAAATCGAAACATCCTCTGTTGCTTTGGGAGGATCGGCCTTGCAGATTTTTCTCAGAAATTTCGGCTTAAGTGAGCGTAATCGAAACCATGTTTGAGCTCAGCCGTCGGATTTTTCTTCAGAAAAATACGCTAACGGCGTTTGCGAGCCTGTCCCGCGTTTTTTGCGGGGTTTGGTTGAGATAGCGAGCGTAGCCTGAAATTTCGAGAAAAAGATGCACAGCCTTGAGTTATTCGGTCATTGTTGATTTTTTAAGGACCTCACGATGCGAAGCAAGTCCG
>PXBH01000108.1 GCA_003565555.1 Cryomorphaceae bacterium
ATATCAGGACCGCACTCCAGAACGGTGATGAAATTGGTTTGCGTGAAAGGGTTGCTTTCGCCGATATTGTCTGTAACGGTGAGGGTCACGTCATAAGTCCCCGGGGTTTGATACTGCACGATGGGATTCGCCCCTGTAGACGTCTCGGGTGTGCCGCCGGGAAAAGACCATTCAAAAGTCGCCTCACCCGGTCCGTCCGAAAAAGTGTCGTCGAAATCGGCGTCTTGAAAAAACTGGATAAAACCCATTTCGCAGAATTCATCGGGGTCATTGATAAAGAAATCTGCCACGGGAAGTGCCGGGGCGTCACCTGCGAAAAGATTTATTTCCGCAATGGCCACGGAGTGGCCCTCCCCGTTGCCGTTCAGCACGAGATCGTTGTTATTCCTCCATCGGAATCCGATACGCACATCGGGGTTTCCGGAGGCCGAAAGGGGAAGGTCAATCGAAAAGAGATCCCAAGTGCGGTCGGGACCGCAGTCGCCGGGAGAATTCGGCATATCAGCCAAAAATGACCATGCGGTGCCGTCGAAGTACTCAATGGTACAAAAATCTTGGGCGGAGTTGGTGCTGATATAGCGCAAGTCCATGGAGATATTAAAGCTGCCGGAACAATCGATCACCGGGGATTCCGCGCGCCGGTCTGTTTCGTAAAAATTAAAGGGATTCGGGGCCTCCAGGTAGAAAGCGCCGTTGTCCACACCGCTTTCCCCTACGTGAAGTGTACGGTCAGTGACGGGGTCATCCGGACAGCCTGTACTGCAAAAACCGATCGGCATTCCGCCTTCGGCGGCGCTGACGTACCAGCGGTTGGCAAAATTTCCGTTCACACCTGTTGCGCTTACGGACCAATTGCCGTTGACTGTCGGGAATCCGTCGGCATCTGCTCCTTGGGTCTCACATGGGACTGCATCAAAACCAAAATTTTCGGTCCAGAATTGCCCCTGAAGATTCCCCGGTGCTGCCGTCAGAAAAGCGACAAATAACAAAACGAAGACTGCTCTGATCGCACGACAGTCTTTGGCATTCAGGATTTTTCCCATATTTATACGTGCTGTTTCGCCGTAATTAAATGTGTGAAAATAGTGAATTTCGGGGATAATGAACATCATTTGAAATAAATTCATTCAGACCCGCTCTGACGGTCGGGCCGAAAAACCAAAGTTGATAAATCCGCAGAAGCCGGAGCAATGACGGTCTCTCAGTTTTCCGTAAACATCGGTTGAAAGCCGGGTAAATAAATGCAGCACAAGTCCTTTCGCAGGGGGGGGGTTTACGAATTTTCCTTCGCATCAGCCGTCAGTTCTTTACAAAATTACCGTTCCCGATCGGGCGACCGCTCTGCTCCATTCGAACAATATAAAAACCGGGGCTCAGGCCCGAAATGTTCACCCGCATGGCTTCTCCCGGTGCTGCCGTGTAGGATTCTTGTCTTACAAGTTTCCCATCTGCGGAAAAAATCATGAGCGCTGCACGATCACCGCCTTGGGCATTGAAATCTGCCTTGACTTGAATTTCATCCGCGGCGGGGTTCGGAAAGATACCGACGGACTCGCGTGTGGCATCTGCGACAGACATGCCGCCGATAATTTCCTCATTTGAAAGGGCTTTACAACCGCCCGCGGCCGTCACAAGCACGGTATAAATGCCGTCATCTTCGGCGGTGAGGAAAGGCTCAGCGGTTTCGGTTAAAAATACACCGTTCAGAAACCACTCGTAGGATATGGCATCATCAGGAAAAACATTGAGGGTATTGCCGGTTGCGGTCAGCCCGGCTGTCAAAAGGCTGCAATTCTCTTTCAGTTTGTGCACAGAACCGTTGAGACCGCCGCGCACCACATACATTTCTCCGTCGAGGTCGGGGCCGAAAGCGACGATTTGCGAAGGCAAGGTGTTCGAACTCAAAAATTCCTGCCACTCCCCGTCTTCCTGCCATACCACCCAGTACTCACCGCTGCACAGGTCGGTCATAAAGTATTTGCCGATGAGCAGCGGGTATTCCGTGCCTCGGTACACCCGCCCGCCGGTCACCGAGCAGCGGTTCCCGTTGCCCACACTCGGATGGGTGTATTCCGCGATCGGGAATACATAGGCTTCGGCTTCGTCGCACCCCGAGAGATTAAAAGGCTGAGACCCTTCATAGCAACGCCATCCGTAGTTTTCACCGCCCGTCGAGGATGCGGGCTGAAAATTTAGCTCTTCTACCGCGTTTTGGCCTACATCTGCAAGGTAAAGGTCTCCGGTTTCCTCATCAAATGCATTCTTCCATGAATTTCGGAGGCCGTATGCCCAGATCTCATCCAAGGCGTCTTCGTTGCCCACAAACGGATTGTCGGCGGGAATGCTGTACGGCAGGTCGGAGACATCGACCCTGAGAATTTTTCCCAAGAAGCTGCCCAAGTCCTGCGAACGGTTGTTGGGGTCCCCTCCGCTTCCGCCGTCGCCGGAATGTATGTAGAGATACCCGTCAGGGCCGAAATCGATCTGCCCGCCGTTATGGTTGCCGAAATCCTGAACGAAATCGAGGACAAGAACCTCTGAATCCGGATCTGCCTGGGTAAAGTCGGGAGCCTGCGCCGTGAATCTGGAAACACGTGTGCGCAGCGTGAAAGACTGACTTTGCGTATAATTGACAAAAAAATGGCCGTTGTCGGCAAAATCGGGTGAGAACGCCAGTCCGAGCAGGCCCTGTTCATTTCCGCTTGAAGTCACTTGCGATACAATATCGAGAAAGGTGTTCGGAGAAATATTGCCCTCCGAATCCATGATACTGATCCTGCCGGGCTGCTCCAAAACATACATGCGGTCCGCGTGGACCCCGTCATTTACAATCTCGCAGGGGCGCACGAGGCCCGTGGCAACTTGTTCCAATTCGAAGTCAAAAACAGGTGCAAATTCCTGTGCATAAGCGTTTGAAAAAAAAGATGCAGTCACCGCCGCGACAGAAAAACTCAATACTCGAATGCGCATAACATGTTCAGATTTCCGGGGTTCAGGCTGCAAGATAGAAATACCAAACAAATCGGCCGTTTCAGGGGCTTTTTAAAATAAAAAGTGCCGGTCCGCTTGTGTTCACCTAAAATTTGAATTTCATGACCAATCGGTGAATGATCAGACTGATTTCATGTAATCTGAAAAAATGAAATACCAACCGTTCGAGGAATGAGTAGGCCTTACTGTATAATTTAATGATAATGAAACCATTAATATTCAAAATGGGCGTCAACTCCTATAGGTGCACGGCGAGCGTCCTTCAGTCCACCCAAATCTTTCTGCATTGAAGTCCATAAAAGAGACTGAAAAACAATTGCCGTGCCCGTATGGGATGTGACGATATATCTTATTGAAATTCAGAGTGTAAATTTGCTCGCTATATCAAGAGTCAAGAGGCCGAAGCGATAAGTCGATATCCTATTACTCCGAAATTCCGATTCTAAATTGTTCTCGATACCTGCCCGTCTTCATATTAGCCAAAGGCGGCAAGCCGGCAACGCGCTGAAAAAGCGCGCCACTCCCTCCCTATCAACGCGGCAGGGATCTGACCTCATATCAATCGAATGAAGAAAACTTGAATCTGCGGAAAATCACAACCTTCACC
>PXBH01000027.1 GCA_003565555.1 Cryomorphaceae bacterium
AACGTGTGCGTATACGGAAGTTTGCCGTCAGACTTCCGTATATATCCCACTTGTCCGATGATGGATGTCTTTGGTTCATTTTCCGCTATCGCCTTCAAAGTTAAACCCTTTTCTCAAAAATCCAACCCATCGAGCGGGCTTTCCAATTGATCCCACCCTTTGCTCGTGATATGGGTGTAAATCTCCGTGGTCTTGCTGCTCTTATGACCGAGAAGATGCTGAATGTAGCGCAGGTCTGTACCCGCCTCGAGCAAGTGCGTGGCAAAGGAGTGACGCAGCGATTTGAAACTCACATCCTTTTCTATACCGGCCCTGCGGGCACTCTCGCGAAATACCTTCTGCGCGCTGTTCGCCGTGTATTTGCCCCCGCCCTGCCCGGCAAAGAGATACTTTCCCGGAGCATATTCCTTCAGGTATCGGGCATAAAGGTCTATCACCTTTTGAGATAGCAAAGTATAGCGATCCTTGCCGCCCTTTCCCTCTTTTACCAACATCCGCTTCTTATCCGGTTCGAGGCATATCCGTTCCATGCCCACGGCTTCACTCACCCGCAATCCGCCGCCGTAGGCCAACATCAGGAGGAAGCGGTGCTTCAGATTGGAGGTGCAGCGTATCACCGCCGTCACTTCCTCTTGCGTAAGGACCGTGGGCAAGGGCCGGTCCCTGCGCGGACGCTCCACGTGGTATATCTTGCGTTGCCCGCCAAGTACCCGTTCGTAGTAAAACTTTATCGCATTAATAGCTTGGTTTTGCGTGGACTCACTTACACACCTCTCCATCACAAGGTACCTCAGGTAAGCCACAATTTGGGGCTCTGTGATTTGATCGACAGGCAGGGTGGGATAGTAATTGATAAATTCTTCAAAACAGCTTTTGTAAATTTTCACCGTGCGGGGTGAGTACCGCAATTCGGTGAGCTTGAGAATCATCTCCTCAGGACAAGCCCTCACCATATCAGGACTGGCCGGCATACGACGCGGCTTGGCAACGCCTTCCTGCTCGTGCTTGTGCAATTCTGCCTTAAAGCCGAAGCCCTCGGCAGCTTTCTTTACCTCAGTAAAGTTCACATCAGTATCGGGCACGCTCCACCATTTGTGTTTTCCATCCCATTTCGCAAGGCCGATGCCGCGAATGGTCTCCATCAGACCGCGATGAAATCCAAATACGATCCGCATGCGGCCCCGGTGCCCGCGCGAGATGACCACATCGCCTTTTTGCACCTGTATATTTTCGTTCGCGTCTACTGCTACTTCATACATCTCGTGCTCAGTAAGTCTTTTGATCCTTCCGGAAAAATGGCTTTTCAAGGCTTCGAGATTGCCCGGATAGTTAGGGATTTCCCACAGGTAATCATTTTTGTTCCAACGGGAATAGCGCAAGCTCAGCACAAACTTTACATCCGTATCGCGCTTGGGCATTTTCAGCAAAATTTTGCGCCCCAAAACTTCGATCACTATATCAGCTTCCCGGGTTTCAGGCTTAGAACTCTCGCTATCAAGTACCCGCGAAGGCAAGTCGGCAGAAGTCTTGCCTCCGCCCTCCTTCCTTTTTCTTTCGCGCTCCGCCGGCCGCCTCACGAGATCGTTGATTTTTTCGCGGTTCCCGGCAGTGTCAGCCACATGCCACGCCCCGTGGGTCTTGCTCCACCTTGCGTCAAACTCCTTTTTCAAATAGTCCGAAAAAGCCCGGTTATACGGAAAATCAAGCCGCAGCCGCGCCTCTCCGCGGTGCAGTATTTCTTGCCACTTTAACTTCATGTGAATTCACGTTTAATGGTTGTGCAGGTGAATATACGGAAGTTTTGTGAGCCCCTCCTGTCCGAGCTCCACACTACACCTGATGCACAGTACCTAACTCATAATACCTGATGCACAATTCCTGATACATAATAAACTACCCCTACCTCAACTTCTCTCCTCCCACACCTGCACCAGCTCCACGATCATCTCCACTGCCTTCTCCATATCCTGCACGCTCACCCACTCGTAGCGGCTGTGGAAGGCGTGGCCCCCGGCAAAGAGGTTGGGGCACGGCAGCCCCATAAAGGAGAGGCGGCTCCCGTCGGTGCCGCCGCGGATGGCCCCTTTCTTTACCTCGAGTCCGCAGCGGCGGATGGCCTCCTCCGCATGGGCCGTGACCTGCGGGTGGTGGCGCAGCACATCCTTCATATTCCGGTACTGCTCGGATACTTCGAGGGTGTAATCCGCCCCGGAAAATGCGGCCGCGGCCGCCTTAAGCTTTTCCCGAATCATCGCGGCCTGCACTGACAATTCCGCTGTATCAAATGAGCGCAAGATCATCTGTATGCGCACTTCCTCGGCATTGCCCTCCACGGTCACGGGATGCACAAAGCCCGCGCGGCCCGCGGTGTGTTCGGGACTCTCCTTTTCCGGAAGGGAATCCAAAAAGCGGCCGGCCACCTTCAGGGCATTCACCATCTTGCCCTCGGCAAAGCCCGGGTGGGCGCTCACACCTTTCACGGTGATCAATGCCCCGTCGGCGCTGAAGGTCTCGTCTTCCATGCTCCCCAAAGCCTCCCCGTCGAGGGTGTAGCCGTAATCGGCGCCGAGGCGGTCGAGGTCGACCTTATCGACCCCACGACCTATCTCCTCATCGGGCGTGAAGAGGATTTTCACCGTTCCGCGTTTGATCTCCGGATGGCGCAGCAGATGGCGCGCGGCATCCATGATTTCGGCCACCCCCGCTTTATCGTCGGCGCCCAGGAGGGTGGTACCGTCGGTGGTGATGATGTCTTCCCCGCGCTTGCCCGCCAGGGCCGGATGCTCGGAGGGACGCAGCACCGTGTTCGGGCGGCCCGGCAGTACAATGTCGCCCCCGGCATAATTGCGGTGCAGCTGCGGCTTCACCCCTTTTCCCGTAAGGTCGGGCGAGGTATCCACATGCGCGCAAAAGCAGATCACCGGCACATCGGCCTTATCCGTGGTGGCCGGCAGGGTGGCGTACACATATCCGTGCGCGTCGAGCGCGGCATCTTCCACACCCATCTCCTTCAGCTCCTTAACCAACAGGCGCGAGAGGTCTTTTTGTTTTTCGGTGCTCGGGCAGGTCGGTGATTCGGGGTCGCTCTCGGTATCGATTTGCACGTAGCGCATGAAGCGCTCGGCTACGGTGTGGTCTGTTTTCATTTTCATAAAATTTGCTTGCGCCCAAAGGTAGCCATTGCTTGCGAGGGCTGCCGAAAGCGAAGGCGCCGGTGAGGCAGCAGGTGTCACCCTCTGCATCCGATTGCTCGCACCGGCGCCGGGAATTTACCGTCTTCGTCGACCCGCGCGGGAAGGAGTTGCCCGCAAGGGGGCTGACATTGAACGCAACCGTTCGGAAATCCGTCGGATTTTCCGGAAAGGTTAAAAAGGATATGGACGATCTCCGCCTGCGACAAGGGTGAGAACGGAGCATGCCGGCCCCGCAACGGGCGACAGAAAGGAGATGCATCTGTGCGCGCGTAAAACCGCTTCCGGGAAACAGAGATCATCAAACCTCCCGAGGCCGTAATATGATCAAAAAAAGAACCGCCGCGAGGCACCTGCACGCTACACCCCCGGCAGGGGGATCCGACCCGTCTCTCCTTCGATTTTCGGAAACCGGTCTTCCGCCCAATCGCTTTTGGCCTTTTCGATTTGCTCCTTGCTGCTCGACACGAAATTCCAAAAAATGTGGCGCTCCTCCGGAAAGGGTTCACCGCCGAATATGAGTATATGGCTCCCCGCGGCAATCTCGATCCCGCAATCCGCTCCCGGTTTTGCAATCAGAAGATTCCCGGCTTCGATCCGGTCCCCGCAGGCCGTGACACTTCCTTTTACAATGCATATTCCCACTTCGCCGTAAAGGGCTTCGGGGCTCCAATCGGCATCTTCCGTGCACTTCAGATCGAGCATAAAGAGCGGCGAGTGCACGGGCACCGGCGACTTCTTTCCGTAAGCCTCTCCCGCCACGAGGGTGTAATCTATACCGCCTGATTTCCAAGTAGGCAGGTCGTCCGCGGCGGCGTGGTAAAACGAAGGCTCGGAATGCTCGAGATTTTGCGGAAGCGCCACCCAAATCTGATAGCCGTGCACCCGGAACTTACTCCCGCGCATATCGTCCGGAGTGCGCTCAGAGTGCACGATGCCCTTGCCGCCGGTCATCCAATTCACCGCGCCGGGCCTGATGCGCTGCACTGTACCCAGACTGTCGCGGTGCATCATTTCGCCTTCAAATAGATAGGTAAGCGTAGAGAGTCCGATGTGGGGGTGCGGACCGATGTCGAGGTACTTTCCGTTTCCCATCTCCGAGGGCCCCATGTGGTCGATGAAGATAAAGGGGCCCACCATCCGCCTCTTGCGAAAAGGCAGAAGCCGCCCCACGAGGAAATCGCCTATGTCGCGGCTGCGCTCTGCGATGATCATTGAGGTATTTGACATGCATGCGGATTAAGGGCAGAGGACATTCTCCGCCTTTGCGGCAAAATTAAGAAATCCGACGGTCCGTGATTTTGAGCCGAGGCTCACACAAACTCCCCGTGCAGGTCATAGGGATCTGCCGAGGTAATCTTCACCTCCGCAAAATCACCGATTCTCGCGTGCCCGGAGGTTTTGGGAATCAAAACCTCATTGTCCACCTCGGGCGAATCGGCCTCGGTGCGCCCCACATAGTTCGGCCCCTCGGCGCGGTCGATCATCACTTTAAAAGTCTTCCCTACTTTCGAGAGGTTGCCTTCGAAAGAGATCCCCGATTGCAATTCCATAATGGCCTCGGCACGGGCACTTTTCACCTCGGCGGGCACATCATCCTCAAAATTAAAGGCGTGGGTATCCTCCTCGTGGCTGTAGGTAAACACCCCGAGGCGGTCGAAGCGCATTTCTTCGACCCATTCGAGCATCTCGGCCTGATCTTGCTCCGTCTCGCCCGGGTACCCGGAAATCAGGGTGGTGCGCACGGCAATGCCGGGTACGCGCGCTCGGATTTCGCGGATCAGCTCCGTGGTCTTTTCGCGGGTAATGCCGCGCCGCATGGCCTTGAGCATCCTCGTGCTCGCGTGCTGCAGCGGGATGTCGAGGTAATTGCAAATATTGTCGCGCTCGCGCATCACATCGAGCACATCCATCGGGAAGCCGCTCGGGAAGGCGTAGTGCAGCCGAATCCACTCGATGCCCTTCACATCCGAAAGGTGGCGGAGGAGCTCGGCGAGTTCGCGTTTTTTGTAAATGTCCAGCCCGTAGTAGGTCAGGTCTTGCGCAATGAGGATCAGTTCTTTCGTGCCTTTTGCTGCCAGGCTTTCAGCCCTTTTCACCAGCTCCTCAATCGGGGTGCTCCGGTGCTTCCCGCGCATGATGGGGATGGCGCAAAAAGAACAGGGGCGATCACAACCTTCCGCTATTTTGAAATAGGCGTAGTGCACAGGTGTGGTGAGGAGGCGCTCGCCCACCAGTTCGTGCTTGTAATCGGCCTTGAGGGTCTTGAGCAACCGCGGCAGGTCGCGGGTTCCGAAGTATTCGTCTACATCGGGAATCTCTTTTTCAAGATCGGGCTTGTACCGCTCGCTGAGGCAACCGGTCACATAGACCTTATCCACCATTCCGTTTGCCTTGGCATCCGCCCACTGCAGAATGGTGTCGATGCTCTCCTGCTTGGCATTTTCGATAAATCCGCAGGTATTGATGATCACCACGGAGGCGTCGCCTTCATCGCTTTCGTGCACCACGTTGTACTTGTTGGCCCGGAGCTGGGCCATCATCTCTTCGCTGTCGAAGATATTCTTCGAGCACCCGAGGGTGACCACATTCACTTTGTTCTTCTTCAGCGTCTTCGTCTTCATACTTTCTCCTTACTGAACAGCGAGTCGACAAACTCAAATTTATTGAACACTTGCAGGTGTTCGGCACCTTCGCCCACGCCGATGTATTTCACGGGGATCTTAAACTCGTCCGAGATTCCGATCACCACGCCGCCCTTCGCCGTTCCGTCGATTTTGGTGAGGGCCATCGCCGTCACTTCGGTGGCTTTGGTAAATTGGCGGGCCTGCTCGATGGCGTTTTGACCCGTAGAGCCGTCGAGTACGAGCAGCACCTCGTGGGGCGCACCGGGTACTACTTTGTCCATCACGCGGCGGATCTTCGAGAGCTCGTTCATCAGGTTGACCTTGTTGTGGAGGCGGCCCGCCGTATCGATGAGGACTACATCTGCATTTTGCCTTACGGCAGATTGGAGGGTATCAAAAGCCACGGAGGCCGGATCGGCGCCCATGCCCTGGTCCACGATGGGCACGCCCGCGCGTTCGGACCAGATTCGGAGTTGGTCCACGGCCGCGGCACGAAAGGTATCCGAGGCACCGAGCACCACAGATTTGCCCGCCTTTTTGAATTGGTAGGCCAGCTTACCAATGGTGGTTGTCTTGCCCACACCGTTCACGCCTACCACCATGATTACGTGGGGTCTTTGACCCTCGGGCAGGGTAAATTCCGTGGCAGTCCCGGAATTGTTTTCTTCGAGCAGGCCGGCAATTTCCTCTTTGAGCAGGGTGTTCAGCTCTTCGGTACCCAGGTATTTGTCGCGGGCCACCCGCGCCTCGATGCGTTCGATGATTTTCAGCGTGGTATTCACGCCCACATCGGCAGTGATCAGGATCTCCTCGAGGCTGTCGAGGACATCGTCATCCACTTTGGACTTTCCCGCAACGGCTTTGGTGAGTTTGGAAAAAATCCCTGTTTTGGTTTTTTCCAAGCCCTCGTCGAGCTTTTCTTTTTTGTCGCGCGAGAAGAAATTAAAGATTCCCATGAAAGTGTATTAAAACGAAAAAAGGCTTTCTCCAAATATCGGAAAAAGCCTCCATTTCTGCGTTCAACGGATTCAGTTTCCGTCTTTGAACCAATCGCTCACCTGATCATTGGTCACCACTTCTTCTTTAAAGGAGTAGGCTCCCGTTTTCGGAGATTTTACCATTTTGATCACCTTGGTGTGGTTCTTACCTGAACCCGTCTGGAGCGTTGCTACTGTCTTCTTTGCCATTGCTCAATATTATTTGATCTCTCGGTGCACGGTCATGCGCTTGAGGATGGGGTTGTATTTTTTGAGTTCCATTCGGTCGGGGCTGTTCTTGCGGTTCTTCTTGGTGATGTAGCGCGAAGTACCCGGCATGCCCGACTCTTTGTGCTCGGTGCACTCCATAATCACTTGAACTCTGTTTCCTTTCTTTGCCATGATTGCAATTTTTCAACGGGATTAACCGCGGTAGTATCCTTTTTCTTTGGCCCTTTTGAGGGCTTCGTGAATACCGATTTTATTTACGGTGCGCAAGGCTGAAGCGGCGATGGTCAATGTGATCCATTTATCTTCGGCAGGCACGTAAAAGCGTTTCGTAATGAGGTTCGGATAAAAACGGCGTTTGGTGCGGCGCTTCGAGAACGAAACGTTGTTTCCGACCATGACCTTCTTTCCTGTAAGCTGACAAACTCTTGACATGGTGTCTCTCCTGTTAGGGGGTGGTAAAAAAGTGGCTGCAAATTACGGCATTTTATTCCGATTTCTCAAACTGCTCCGAAAGAATTTCATTGCGCAGCCAATTTAAGGCCATAAGCCCTGACACCGTGATATTTCCCTTTCTGCTCCGGCCCATTTTCAGGCATTGTGCCACGGTGTTTTCGGGACCGGCCACAGCCATCCACACCGTACCGACCGGCTTTTCGGGCGTGCCGCCGTCGGGACCGGCCACGCCGGAGGTGGCTACGGCATAGGTGGTGTTGAAGCGTTTTCTGCAGCCTTCAGCCATGGCGCGCACCACAGGTTCGCTCACGGCGCCGTGTCTTTCGATCAAATCTGCAGGTACGCCGAGCAGCTCCGTTTTTGCCGAATCGGCGTAAGCCGTCACCCCGCCTTTGAAATATTCGGAAGAGCCCGGCACCAAAGTCAGCAGGTGGGCCACATATCCGCCCGTACAGCTCTCCGCCACGGAAAGGGTGGCTCCCCGCTCGCGGAGCAGCCGCCCGGTCACCTCGGCGATGGTCTCTTTTTCGAAACCGAATACATGCTGCGGCATTCGGCGGCGCAGCTCCTTGATGTAGTGATCGATGCGTGCGGAAACGGCTTCAGAGGTGCCGTTTTCGGCAAATCCGCTCAGGCGCAAACGCACCAATCCGGGCGACGGAAGGTAGGCCAGGGCGAGGCCCTCGTTTCGAAGCGCCGTCTCCCAATCGCTCATCACATCAGCCAGAAAGCTCTCCCCGATGCCGAGGGTGAGCACGGTTTTGTGGATGATTTTGGGGGTTTTGAAGCGCTTTCGAAGCATGTCAAAGCCGCCGTCGTTCATAATGCCCTTCATTTCGTAAGGCACGCCCGGCATGGAAATCAAGACTTTGCCGTTTTGATCGAACCACATGCCCTGCGCAGTGCCGCGCGTATTTTTGAGGATCACGGCGCCTTTCGGCAAATCTGCCTGTGCACGGTTTACTTCGAGCACGGGGCGGTCCCTTGACCGGAAAAAATCTTCGATGCCTTTCAGCACCTCCTGATTTCGCTCGAGCTCTGTACTGAAAAATTCGGCGAGGGTCTCCTTGGTAATATCGTCTTGGGTGGGGCCCAAGCCCCCGGTCATCAGCACCAGGTCGGCGCGTTTGAAAGCCTCTTCGACTGCCTCGCGGATGGCATTGCGGGTGTCGGTGATGGTGAGGATGCGGTGGACCCGAATGCCGAGCGGATGCAGGTGCTCAGCCAGCCACGCCGAGTTGGTATCAATGGTTTGGCCGATCAGGATCTCGTCGCCGATGGTAATGATTTCCGCTTTCATGGGGTAAATTTATGCAATTCGGGCGCGCGCCGCGAAAGGAACGCTGCGGAGACGGGAAAGTTTACCGGACGGCCCGCGCAAAAGGGTTTGCCCGCAGCGGCTCAGGCAGGGGCCGAAAACATTGAATCGGACTGTTATTTATTCCTTCGCCGAAGGGGTGCTCGCGAATCAGAACCATTCAACCGTTCATCACTTTTGTCGGGGTTTTTTCAGGGTACACTGCTTTATTTGTATCAGCCCACCGAAGCCCGATAGCCATGAATACATTGACCTCCCCCACTCCGACCCGACAGCGCAATCACCTGATAGACGGACTCCGAGGCTTGGCCATATTCGGCATATTGATGGTAAACATGCCACTGATGTACGGCCCGATGAGCAACGTACTCCTCAATGCACCGCACGGCGAGGGACTTGCCGCGCTTACGGGCACGTGGCTGATCAGGGTTTTTTTCGAAGGCAAATTTTACGTCCTGTTCTCAGCGCTTTTCGGCTACGGATTTTACCTGTTTCTGCACAAGGCTTCGGGGAGTCCCGAAGCGAATTTGCGGCTTTTCAGGCGTCGGCTGTTCTTCTTGCTGCTCCTCGGCGCGGCCCATGTTCATTTTCTCTGGGCAGGTGATATTCTGGTCTTTTACGCCCTGTTCGGCTTCCTGCTTATCCTGTTTCGCAATGCCTCCACACGCGCGCTGCTTCGGTGGGCAGTCGTATTCGCAGCCGTTCCGGTCCTTTTGACACTCGGGATTTACGGCTTGATAGCCCTGATAAGCCGCATTCCGGAGGCCGGGGAGGCCGCCGCAGCTTCTTTTGAGGAGGGCTCCGCGCAAACATTGGCGCTGTTCCGAGCGGCTTCGGAGGCCTACAGCTCGGGCACCTACACCGATACCGTCAGAGCCCGTTGGACGGAGTATCTGGCTTTGCTGCCCGGGGTGTTGTTTTTTTACCCTACGGTGATGGCCATGTTTCTTGCGGGCTTCGCGGCGGCCCGCGAGGGCGTGCTCAGCAACTTCGACCGGCACAAGGGTTTTTGGCGCAAAGCCTTTAAAGCGGGTTTTTTCGCGGGGTTACCTTTGGCACTGTTTTATGCCTATGCGATGGGCCAAGCCCCGCCCGGCGATCAGAGCAGCGGATGGTATGCAGCGGCAACCACGGTGCACATCATCGGCGGCATATTCTTATGCTTGGGCTATGTAGCGTGGATGGTACGACGCTATCACGCAGGAAATACTCACTTTACGGAGGCGTGCTTGGCTCCGGTGGGGCGCATGGCACTTACGAATTACATCAGCCACAGCTTCATCACCTTATGGCTGTTTCACGGCTACGGACTCGGGCTTTTCGGGAAAGTGGGTGTATGGCAGGGCATCTTGCTCACGGTGATCATTTTTGTGCTGCAGATCTTTTGGAGCCGGTGGTGGCTGAGGCGCTACCGGTTTGGTCCCTTAGAGTGGCTGTGGCGCAGCCTGACCTACGGCCGCCGGCAACCCTTAAAACGCGATGCGGCCTGAACCCACCCCGTGTCCCTAAGGGCCAATGCATTGAAGTGCCTCCGCTACTGCCGCCGGTTCGCCAAGAGCGGCGGCGGCTCTCCGCTGAAGGGATTGCTCCGCCCGATGGTGCGGGCCCGGATAGCCGTGGCGCAGTTGAAAAAGGAAAAATCACATCATCAACTTAACTTTTCGTTTTAGCGATTCTGAGAACCCGGAGCATTACAGTTTGAAATTTGTAAATTCGCAATAGACGAAGTTAACATGGTCACACGATGCCAAAAATATTTGAGTATTTAGGAATTCTTGTTTTCTTCTACTCAAATGAGCACGAACCGATTCATGTTTATGCGAAAAAAGGAGATTTTGAGAGCAAAGCGGAATTCTATATTGTCAATGGCGTGATTTCAGAGATAAAAATCACAAACATTGCAGGAGCAAGACCGCTGAAAGGAAAGGTACTCAAAGATTTCGAGATTTTTCTTGAGAAATTCGCAGACAAAATAGTTGAGAAATGGATTAGCTATTTTGTTTATCATAAAGACGTTGATTTTGAAAAAATTACAAAAAGGCTGAAATGAGAATATTTGTCGATTATAAGGATTCAGGAGCTGAATTTGATCAGTTGAAAATTGATTCTGCAAAGTATTTGTCAGATTATGCCATTCGAATAAAGTTTAACGATGGGAGCGAAAGACTTGTAGACTTCAAACAATTCTTATCCAAATCACTCCACCCCTCGATCAAGAAATACTTAGATGAAAGTAAGTTTTCCGCCTTTTCAGTGACTGACGGAAATTTAAATTGGAACGACTACGATTTGATTTTCCCCATTTCTGATCTTTACAAAGGAAGTGTAGAAAAATAAACCTTGAAATCACCACAGCACACCTTGCCCACAACCGGTTTTGGGGGAGAAAAAGTTTTTAGAATTACCACCCTCATCTCCGCCTGTTCGCCAAGAGCGGCGGCGGCTCTCCGCTGAAGGGATTGCTCCGCCCGATGGTGCGGGCCTCGATGCCCGTAGCGCGCACCACGGCGCGGTCGCCGTATTTATTGCGCATCTTGTCGAGGGCTTGGTAGAGGTTCACCATCTCCTCGGTGTCGTCAAAAAGGCTGATCTGATGTCCGCCGCTCACGAGGTGGCTGAAGCGCACCCCGATAAGGCGCACCAAGAGGCGGCGGTTGTAGAGCTTTTCGAACATCTCCTTCACACGGGGAATGATGACGTGGTCGGCGGCGGTGTAGGGCACGCGCATCTGCAGGGTGCGGGTATCAAAATCGCTGTAGCGCAACTTCACGGCGATGCAGGCAGTGAGCTTTCGGCCGCGGCGCAGCTGAAAGGCAAGGTTCTCGGTCATGGCCACCAGAATGCCGCGCAGCTTTTCCGTATCGGTGGTATCGCGGTCGAAGGTGCGCTCCGTGCTGATGCTCTTCCGCTCGCTGTAAGGCACCACCGGCGAGGGGTCGATGCCGTTAGACTTTCGCCAAATGAAGTGGCCGCTCTTGCCCAGCACGCGTTCCATCATTTCCTCGGGCATCTCCTGCACGGTTTTGATCTGCTTTACGCCGAGGTTGCAGAGGGTCTGAAAGGTCTTGTTGCCCACTCCGGGGATCTTTTTTACCGAAAGGGGGGCCAAAAAAGGCTTTTCCGTGCCGCGGGGTACGTGCAGGCGGTTGTTGGGCTTGGCCTCGCCCGTCGCAATTTTAGACACGGTCTTGTTGGTCGACATGCCGAATGAAATGGGCAGCCCGCTCTCGCGCATGATGGTTTGCCGCAGCTCGGAGGCGATTTGAAAGCAGCCGAAAAACTTGTCCATCCCCGTAAGGTCCACGTAAAACTCGTCGATCGAGGTTTTCTCAAACAAGGGCACCCGGTCGCGGATGATGTCGGTCACCAAGCGGGAGTATTTCGTGTAATTCGCGGAATTGCCGCGGATCACCACTGCCTCCGGACAGAGCTGCCGGGCCTGCCTCATGGGCATGGCGGAATGTACGCCGAACTTTCGCGCTTCGTAACTGCACGAAGCCACCACGCCCCGGTCGCTCACCCCGCCGATGAGGATGGGCCGCCCGTTGAGCCGGCTGTCCGCGAGCCGCTCTACGGAGACGAAAAAAGTGTCGAGATCCAAATGTGTGATGGCATTCATCCCTGCTCCGATCCGCTTTTGACAATATTATTTGCGCATATTCTAATTTCATTAGCAAATTTAGGGAAGCGGCGCGGGATGTGCAAACACAATGGAGAAGAAAATAAGCAAGTCTGAAGTCCCCTCCCCCGACCGCAATTCTGCTTCACTCTTTTGGCCGTATCATCCTTATATCGTAATATTGCAATGTAATTAAAAATCGCTCCGGAATACAACCGACAATGATAATGCGGCGCCGACAGGAATAAAAACAATCACTTCGACACCCGGATACACATCTACTGCATAAAAAAACGAACCTCATGAAACTTTCCGAATTCAAATCCGCCCTCATCCGCACCGAAAAGCTCGGCTTCACCCTCCCCGACCGCACATCGGTGCCGGCACACTTTCACATTACAGAAGCGGGCCTCACCACCAAGCACTTCATCGATTGCGGCGGAACGGTGCGCAAAGAGAGGTACGTCACCCTCCAACTGTGGACAGCCGAGGACTACGACCACCGCCTCTCTCCCGAAAAACTGGCGGGCATCCTCGACAAGGCAGCGCCCCTCTTCGAAGGTGAAGACCCCGAAGTGGAGGTGGAATTTCAACGGGAAACGGTGGGCCGCTACGGCACGGACTTCGCTCACGGAGCATTTCTGCTCACCGCCAAGGAAACCGACTGTCTCGCCAAAGAGACCTGCGGCTTTCCGACAGAGAAACCGCGGATTCGCCTTTCGGCAAAATCAGTTGCGCCCGAAGCCTCCTGTGCTCCCGGAAGCGGCTGCTGCTGATTCAGCGCAGTATATGATTTTGCAAAAGCGAAGGCAAACCTGCCCTTCGAACGAGCGAACCCCGGGCCGGACCTTGCGTTGAGACAAAAATCGCCGCGCAGCGGCCACAACCCTGTCACATCCTTCTCCCGCAACGCCATCCGCGAAATTTCACCGCCCCTTCAGAACAACTCAAAAAATCAAAACAAACGTTACGAAGCATCGGTCACCGCCGCCTCAATACGGTCCAAACGGTCGAGAATCTCTCGGGTACCGCTTCCTCCGGTGTAGCTATCCATATCAAAGGTGCAAAAACCGCGGGCCTTCCAGATTTCCAAGACATCCTCCATTTCCACATCGTAAGATTTGTACTCGGGGTTGTCGGAATGAAGCGAAAAAGCAGCGCGGTCGTCCCGCGGGCGAATCCGTTTAAACACTATTCCGTCGCTCTGCGTCAGCAGGATATGGCGCTCATTGAAGCGAACGGCACCCCAGTCCTGAACGTATTCGCACACCACATAGGCCTTGGGCGGCACGGGGAGCATGCTCTCTCCTTCGATCTGAAAAACGCGGTAACTCCGATCGGCAGGCAGCTCGGGAAAGGGCATAGTAAAACTCGGGAGGGAACCGATGTAATCCACATCGCCGTAGCCGTTGAGGTAGCCGGCAGCCGCCTTTACGGGCACCAGAACGGCACGCTCCCGCTCCCCCGATGCATCGGTAACGATGGGCAATACGCGAAGGCCTCCCCCGCTCATGTCTGTCCTGCCCCCGGAGACCATGTCCCGCCCCACGAGATCATCTATGGGCAAACCGAAAAATTGCGCCATGTGCTGCAGGGTTTGCAACCGGGGTTCGGCGCGACCTTCTTCGTAGGCGCCTATGACCGGACGCTTTACGCCCAACTTCTCAGCAAGCCCGGCCTGCGTGAGCCCTGCCTGCTTCCGTAAAAAACGGATGTTATCTTTAAGAAACATGGTGCTAAAATATTTCGCATGCTAATATAAGAAGATATTCGGTTCCCGATACCGCTTTTCGAAGCCATTGATAAAAACGGGGTGAGGATGGGTTATCGAATACATTTTCGATTGTGCCACTTCCTTTTTCCAGCCGCCGAAGGCGGCCTTTTCTTTAGCCACGAATGACACGAATACACACGAATGCGTTTGAGGATGGACACGCTCTGCCACTCAACCCCGGTTTTTCATTCGTGAAAATTAGTGGCCATTCGTGCATTCGTGGTCCTTTTTTAACCGCCGACGGCGGTTTTTTGTTTACCGCGAATGACACGAATACACACGAATTATGTTTGCCGATGGACGCGCTCTGCAACTCAACCACCGCTTTTCATTCGTGAAAATTAGTGCCATTCGTGGTTCCTTTTTTGGGCCGCCGAAGGCGACCCTTTTCTTGAGACACGAATTATACACCAATGGATTTGCGGATTGTCCGACTCTGCGCTCATTTCAGAGCACCAATCGCTTATAATTTAATCTCGCCTCCCCGAAGTTGACAATGATTGCCAGCGGGTTGTCTGAAACTTTTAAGTAGTTCATCGCTTGAGATACAAATTCCTGTGACATCATTTTAGCACTTTTAACTTCCAATATGATCTGATCGTAAACCACGAAATCAGCATAGAAGCGGTGCGGCAGAACAACTCCTTTGTAGGAGACCTCGTATTTCTTTTCTCTTTCAAAAGGAATTGTCGCTTCTCCGAATTCAAGTTCCAAAGCGTCTTTGTAAACAATCTCCTTAAAACCACGACCGAGATAATTGTGCACTTCCATGCATTTTCCGATAATCTCGTAGCACTCTTCTTTTAAAATGAGGTCTGACATTGGTTGAGAAATAGACCACTAAAATACGTAGATTATTTTTGGCAGCCCTTTTCTTTAACCACGAATGACACGAATACACACGAATACGTTTGAGGATGAACGCGCCCTGTTCCTCAATCCCCCGCTTTTCATTCGTGAAAATTAGTGTTCATTCGTCCATTCGTGGTCCCTTTTTCTGACCCGCCGAAGGCGGTGTTTTCCTTTAACCACTAATGACACGAATATACACGAATGCGTTTGAGGACGGTCAAACTATTCAACTCAACCCACGCTTTTCATTCGTGGAAAT
>PXBH01000162.1 GCA_003565555.1 Cryomorphaceae bacterium
CCCAAGCGCACTTTGTCGGATACGTTTAACGTGAGCCTGCGGTAGTCGTACTGCCCGCCGAAGAGCCCGGACACACCGAAATCGAGCCTTGCGCTTACGACGGGATATTTACTTCCGAGGCTGATCCGCTCGAAATCGCCGGAAACAAAGGTTTCGCGGTAGGCAAAACGCGTTGCCACCGAAATCTCCGTTGCCGTGATATCGGGGATGCGCACCACGGCATCCAATTGGTCATCAAATCGAACGGACTGTTCAAAATCCCACGCGCCGCGGGCTGCCAGTTCTCGGCGCCTGAACTCGAGTGTGGTGGAAAACCCCGTAAACCATTCACGCTCTGTGAAGATGCGAAGCTGCCTGTTGAACATCAGCCTGTCTTGCGGATTGCGCAGGGTAAAAAACTGTACCCAATGGTCACGCGGAAAGAAGACGGGAACCTGACCTACCAAATCCAGTTCTCGGGAAAAGTAGGCGCCGATAATTTGCCGTGGATTTCGGCTCAGCATATACTTCCCGCCGATCATATATTTCCATTCCTCATCACGGAAGCCGTAGGCGCCGTAGCCCTCTAAGATGAAGTCCTTGCTGATATCGCTACCCGTGCGCAGTCCGAATTTTGGCCGGAGTCCTTCCACCTGATTGAAGCTCAGGAAGGTGAAAACGGGTCCGATCTCTATAGGCCCCACCTTTTGATAGCCCTGAATGAGGAAGTTAACCACGTCGATGTAGGTGGTAAAAACGGGATTGTTTTTCAGGCTGTCCACCATGTTGTAGATGGCCTGTTCGTTCGTGCTGATGACCTCGTGCCGCGAGGATTTCCAGAAATCATCATCGCGTTCGTTGGCACCTTCTTTGACAATCACAAATTCGGCACCGGAATAGAAATCGGGATCCTTTGGTTCGTTGATTACAAAGTTCCTGTAGGAGGTAAGTTTGTGGCCGTAGAATCCCGTTTCACTGTCTACAAGCGCGAAGTCTACCAAGAGCTTTTCCTTGGTGAGCATCCATACTTCGCGCTCTACTTCATCGTATTTGTGCTTCACCCGAAGATCGCTGATGAAGTTGATATTGGCGCTTTTGAGGATGCGTGCATCGATTTCTTTTACCGCATAGGTGGTATCATTTACCCACATATGGCCTTCGAAAATGGGTTCGTTTTCGTTGCGGGGAATAAAGTCCAGCTTATAGCACCATTTGCTGTCGATATAGGCGCTGTCAGTGAGGTAGAATTTGTAGAAAAGCAGGGCGTAGTTTGAAATGGGACTGGTAAAGTTCTTTCCGAATATATTCACGGAATTCTCGTAGATGTTCACATCCTGATACATCTGCCCCAAAAACTGCGAGATGCTTTCGTTGTTGATCCCCGATACCCGCGTGCCTTTGATCACCTCTTTTCGGCCCCGCGGCTTGCGGCGGTAATAGTAGTCGGAAATCGATTCGGTGAGAAAGAAAGGAAGAGATACTTTCTCAGCGGTGGAATCGATGTTGTCAAAAATGAAGTCGAAGTTTTTGAACACTTTCCTTTGGGTGAATTTTTCACTCAGGTTGTTCAGGTCAAATTGGATCTTGTTGTAGGTCTCGTATTGGTAGGCGTCGAGTTTGGCCCTGTTGTTCACGGGCTTGTTGTTGATGATATTTTCGAGGATGATGTGTGCCGGATTGACCGCATCTTTGGCGCTCACCACTACCTCGCCGAGGCTCACGGAGCCTTCCTCCAGCTTAAAGCGGATTTCTTGCGCTACGTCGAGCCTTACCTTTTTAGACTGGGGCTTGTAGCCGAGAAAGGAGGCTACGAGTGAATCTGTAGCATAGTAGGTATCGATTTCGAAATTGCCCTCAATATCGGTGGTGGTGCCTACCTTACTGTTTTTGAATGCCACATTGACAAAGGGCAGGGGTTCGCCTGTTGCGGCATCTGATACACTTCCCGTGATCACGGTTTTTTGCGCGAAAGCGCCCCCTGCGCAAACAAGCGTAATGAGCATGAACGTGAGCCATGCCCTCACCATCGGATATGTGGAAACACTCTGACACATATGCGTGCGCCGCGGGCAACACCCGAAGTGCAAGGTCGTATTATTTTACTTTTGGGCAAGTGCTTCTTTTCGGGATTTCTTCACAACCCTTCGTGCTATTCGGATCGATATTTCGTACAAGACGATCAGCGGTAAGGTGACCAATACCTGACTGGTAATGTCGGGCGGGGTGACCACGGCCGACAGGATCAGAACACCTACGATGGCATGCTTGCGGTAGGCTTTCAGCAATTCGGGCGTCACTATGCCCAGCTTGGCCAAGGCATACACCACGATGGGCAGCTGAAATACCAAGCCCCCGGCAAGGGTGGTGGTGGCTACCGTGGAGATGAACGAATTCAGGGTAATAATATTTTCCACCTGATCACTTACGCGGTAGTTGCCCAAAAATTGCACGGAAAGCGGGGCGATAAGGAAATAACCGAAGAGCACCCCGAGAAGAAAAAGTAAAGAAGTGAAGAAAACGGTTCCGCGTGCAGTTTGCTTCTCATTTTCCTTGAGCCCCGGCATTACAAAAGCCCAAAACTGATAAAAAACGTAGGGGAAAGCCACCACGAGCCCGGCGATGAAGGAGACCAAAATATGGCTCGAAAACTGACCGCTCATATCGATGTTTTGGAGCTTGAAGCTTTGGCTCAGGCAAAAGGTATCGTCGAGCCCGAGCCGCATCGATACCCAACAGAAGGCACGGTAGGTGAGAAAGGATGCATCCTTAGGCGCGAGGATGATCCGGTCAAAGACAAAACCTTTGAAAATAAAGGCCGCCGTTGCGAAAATCAATATGGCAGCCACAGCCTTGATTAAGCGCCACCTCAATTCCTCGAGGTGCTCTAAAAAGGTCATTTGGTCTTGTTCGGGCATATCTGCGGCAGCGGCGTTTTGCGCCTGCAAAGCTAAGATTTTTCAACCCCGCAGGCACGGAAGTAATCAGCTGCTTTTTCGGCTTATTAACAGTCGTCGCCGCAACACGCGCTTGCCGTGTTCGTATTTTCCGGCGAAATATTCTTGCACTTCAGCAAGATTGTCTTAACTTAATGCTGCCAAATTCAAATGTGCAGATGGAGATAACCCCCTTATTATCGGGGGTGCTCATTAATTACTGTTATGATTACCGACATCATTCCGCCGAAAGCGGCGTTGAAAAAGTACTTCGGGTTCACGAGATTTAAAGGAGAACAGGAGGCAATCATAGAAAGTATCCTCAGCGGCAGAGATACTTTTGTCATCATGCCCACCGGAGGCGGGAAAAGTCTTTGCTACCAGCTGCCCGCGCTTATGAGCGGAGGTACGGCCATCGTAGTTTCACCGCTGATTGCACTGATGAAAAATCAGGTGGATGCCATACGTGCGGTGAGCGACAAGGAAGGGGTGGCGCACTTCCTGAATTCTTCACTCAATAAGTCAGAAATACAGCGGGTAAAAAGCGATATTTCCGCAGGGGTGACCAAGCTTCTCTACATGGCGCCCGAAAGCCTCACGAAGCAGGATTATATCGACTTTCTGAGGCAGTCTGAGATTTCCTTCTTCGCCATTGATGAGGCCCACTGCATTTCGGAATGGGGCCATGATTTCCGCCCGGAATACAGACGGCTGAAAGCCATTATTGAAGAGATTGCAGATGCCCCCGTGATCGCACTCACGGCTACAGCCACGGAAAAGGTACAGCAAGATATTCGCAAGAACTTGGGTATGACGGATGCAAACGTATTTAAAGCATCCTTTAACCGACCCAACCTTTACTACGAAGTTCGCCCCAAAAAGGACGTGATCCGAGAGATTATCCGCTTTGTCAAAAGTATGCAGGGAAAGTCCGGAATCGTATACTGCCTGAGCCGGAAAAAAGTGGAAGAGGTGGCAGAGGCACTTCGTGTAAACGGGGTCAAAGCACTCGCTTACCACGCCGGGATGGATGCAGTCATGCGCGGAGGCAACCAAGATGCCTTTTTGAACGAAACCGTCGATGTGATCGTGGCCACCATCGCATTCGGCATGGGGATCGATAAACCCGATGTGCGCTACGTGGTGCACCACGATATTCCCAAAAGTATCGAAAGCTATTATCAGGAAACGGGACGCGCCGGCCGCGACGGGGGCGAAGGCCATTGCCTCGCCTTCTACAGTTATAAAGATATTGAAAAGCTGGAAAAATTCCTGCAGGGAAAGCACGTATCGGAAATGGAAATCGGACGTCAGCTCTTGCAGGAAATTGTCTCTTATGCAGAGACCAGCTTGTGCCGCAGAAAATTTATTCTGCACTACTTCGGCGAAGAGTTTGACAGCGATCAGTGCGTCGATATGTGTGACAATTGCCGCCATCCCAAAGAACATTTTGAAGGAAAAGACGAGATCAAACTTATCCTCGACGCTGTGGTAGAATCCAAAGAGCGCCACAAAACCAAACACATGGTCAATATTCTCGTCGGTGCAGAAACCAATGAGGTGAAAACCTACAAAGACGACGCACTCGAGTGCTTCGGATCCGGTGCCGAACACGATGAGAAGTTTTGGAATGCGGCGATTCGCCAAGCCGTGGTTCGCGGATACCTGAGCAAAGATGTGGAAACTTACGGGGTGCTGAAAATTACCGAGGCAGGGAATGAATTCAGGAAAAAGCCCGTCTCCGTTAAGCTGGTCAAAGAGCAGGATTACAGTGATGTGGACGATGCGGAATCCAACGGTCGTGATATGGCCCGCTCAGCAGCCGACCAAACGCTCTACAAAATGCTGGAAAAACTTCGCGCGCAAATCAGCAGCAGAGAGTCACTGCCCGGATATGTGATCTTCCAAGATCCTTCCCTCCAGGAAATGGCCATACAATACCCGACCACCATAGAAGAACTCACCCAAATCTCGGGAGTGGGAATGGGCAAGGCACGTAAATTCGGAAAGCCTTTTGCTGAGTTGATTGCCAAATATGTAGAAGACAACGAAATTGAACGTGCACAGGACTTGGTGGTCAAATCCGTAGTGAATAAGTCGGGAATGAAAGTCCACATCATTCAAAATATTGACCGCAAGGTGCCCCTCGACGATATTGCAGGTGCCAAGGGTAAAGACATGGAATATGTGATTGCCGAAATAGAGGCTATCGTGGGCTCGGGTACCAAGATCAATATCGACTACTATATCAACGGTATGCTCGATGAAGACGAGCAGGCTGACATCTACGAATACTTCATGGAGGCCGAAACCGATGAAATAGGTCCCGCCTACACGGAATTCGAAGGTGATTTTACCGAGGAGCAACTCCGCCTCATGCGCATCAAATTCATGAGCGAAGTGGCCAATTGATCGGCGGGGTTATTTGCCCTTGTACTCTAAAGCTTTCACGGCCAGCCATGCCATCATGGAAGCACCGGTGATCAGGGCCTTTTCGTCCACGTCAAAACGACTCGTATGCAGGGGTGCTCCGATCTTTTGTGCGGCATTCGATGTGCCCAAGCGGTAGAAGCAAGCGGGAATTTCTTGTGCGAAATAGGCAAAATCTTCCGCCGTCATTCGCATATCGAGGTCGTGCACTTTATCAGGTCCCAGCAGTTCAACGGCCGCCCCTTTGGCCATTGCCGTGAGTCCTTCATCGTTGACCAGAGCGGGATAGCCCTTCCGGATCTCCAGCTTCGCCCTGCCGCCCATGCTTTCGCACAGGCCGTGTACCAAATGTTCAATGCCCTTGTGAAGCTCTGCGCGCACCTCCTCATCCATGCTGCGTAAAGTGCCTTCGAGTGTTACTTTATCGGGAATCACATTGGTGGCCCCGGCAGCGATCACTTTGCCGATGCTGAGTACAGCGGGCACGGTGGGCACCGCTCTCCGGCTTACCATCTGCTGAAGAGCGGTAATCAGATGCGCGGCAATCAACACGGGATCCACATTCTTATGCGGAAGGGCCGCATGCCCGCCTTTTCCCTGCACGGTAATATACAGCTCATCTGCGGAGGCCATATACATACCCGGTCGCATGCCCACATGGCCGGCCTCCATATCCGGATATACATGCTCTCCTATGATGACTTCCACGTCGGGATTCTTGAGCACGCCGTCCTTAATCATCAGGGAGGCACCGCCCGGTATTCGCTCCTCTCCGGGTTGAAAAATGAGTTTGACCGCACCTTTCAGCTCGGACTCCACTTCCTTTAGGGCCAGCGCTGCACCGAGCAGGCAGGTGGTGTGTACGTCGTGCCCGCAAGCGTGCATCACCCCTTCATTTTTGCTTTTGTAATCCACATCATTTTCTTCTGTGATGGGCAGTGCATCCATATCGGCGCGCAGGGCGGCAATCGGGCCGGCGGAGGGATCACCGATCAAGGCCGTAATGCCGTAACCCCCGATGCCCTCCGTGCATGCGATTCCGTTGTCGCGCAGAAATTTTGCCGTGTAGGCCGAGGTCTCTTTTTCCTGAAAGGAGAGTTCGGGGTGGGCGTGAAGGTGTCTCCGCAGCTTGCGGAGTGTTTCGAAGTTCTGTTCTGTATATTGAAGTATGCGTTCTTTCGTATTCACGTGAGGCTTACAGATTATGGAGTGATCAGCATTTCGGAGGGGCAGCCGGCCTTATGGCGGCCCCCTGCTCTGTACACGAAAATGACCGTGTCAGAAGTCTAAGGCTAAAGATAAGTAAAACACCGATGGCAATGTGGTGCCGTCGTCTATGCCCCATGCCCAGTCTACCCGAACAAAATAGCCCAGTAGCCTGCTCCGCAGACCGAAACCGTAACCGAATACAATCGGGTTCCTGTTGTTTTCCACCTCGATGGTGAGGTCGCCGCGGCGAATGACGGTATTGTTGAAGGCGTTTTCGGGAGAGAAAGGACTCGGACCCGTCCAGGCAGACCCTGCATCACCGAAGGCCACGATCTGAAAGTTTTCCAAAAAGTCGCTTTTTAGGGGCCGGTCAAAGAGGTATTTGAAAAAGGGCAGGCGAATTTCCGAATTGACTACGGCAAAACTGTTCCCGTTTCGTGCGTTGTAGATAAACCCGCGCATCGGGGCGCCGATGGTTTGAAATGCAAAGTTCTGACTCATATCGACAGGGATGCTGTTATCACTTCTCGGGAAGAGCCAGTTGTCCACACCGCCGAGGTAGTGCAGGAGCCGTTCGCTGCCCACGGAGCTGCTCCACCCGAAGCGGTTGGCCCAAATCAGGCTGCGGTGAATCCGGGTGTAATGCCTGAAGTCACCCCCGACTACGATAAAGTCTGTATCCCAATTCAGCGGATCGCGGTAGTATTCTGCCCATACCTTGGCGCGCATGCCTTGATAGAGGTTGAGCCCGAGTCCGCGGGTATTGTCAAAGACGAGCTCACCCTTCAGTCCGGCGTAGTAGAAGTCTGTATTGGGTGCGCGCAGGCTGCTCTGTTCCACGGCCAGGTTGATGTACCGGTCGTGCCGCAAAATTCCGGTACCGCGGATGCTGAACACTTCATTAACGGGATAGCTCATCCGATAGGCCCCTTGGTAGGTAATCACTTTGATCACCTGATTTCCCGCCTGAAACCTGTTCGAAACGCGGATTCCCGTAAAGCGTTTGTCGATCCGTTTGGCGAGGTTTTCCAGACTTACGAGGTAAATATTGTTGTCAAAATTTCCCGCAAGTCGAAAGCCACCCGTCAATTTGTAATCTTCGAAGAGGTCGCTTGCGCCTACGCGAAAAAGGCCGCTGAGCCCCGGGTTCAGGTTGTTCGGAGAGGAAATGGGCTGATAGAAATCCACGCCGTAAGTATTGTCCAACTGCGCGATCACGTCATCCACCGCAAAGTTCAGGTTGTAATTGCGCGCACCGGGAAGGGAGATGGAGTCGAGCAGCGTTACGCCGTCTCTTCCGGGCCGGTAGTCTTGTTGCTTTCGCGGAATTTCGGTGATCGTGACGGTCTCCTGTCGGTAATCGAATTTCTTTTCTCCCTCGAAGGTATAGTTCCGGGTATCTACCTCCCGGCCCTCGCGGCTTTTCGGCGGAAGCCTGATCGGGGTGACCAATTCCGCCCCGTCTTCACTGAATTTTTCTTCGGAGGAATCTTCTTCTTCATCTTCCCCGTCTTCATCGGAAACCACTGCAGCTTGGCCTTCGCCGTCATCGCGAAAGTTGCCTTTGTAAAATTCATATTTCCCCTTTCGAAAAAACATGGTGCCGAAACTCCCCGTGGCGGGATTTGCGCTGTAATTCAACATGTCGTCTCTGTAGTTGCTGAGCGCTTTGGCCGTGGTAAAGTAGCGGTAATGCACCGTGGTGTCGATCCTGCTGATTACGCTGTCGTAAGTTGCCACGTAGCGGTTCACGATTCCCTCGTAATCGGCCGTAAAGGTGTACCTGTGGTCATCGTACTCATAGGGATGGTGTTCTACCAGACCGGGCGTATCGGTGATGCGCTCCAGGTAGGGCGATCGGGTTTTCAGGTTGAAGGCGAAAACATCCCTGTTTGAAGGAATACGGGTCACGGTCTCCTTGGTGCGCAGGGTGTCGTCGGGCCTGTTTGAAGTAAAGATGATTCTGCTGCCGTCCCTGCTGAAGCTCGGCTCGAAAGCTCCGTACACATCATTCGTAAGCCGCTCTTGGCGGTTTCCGATCAGGTAGTACAGGTAAAGATCGGTCTGTCCGTTGTCCACACCGGAGAAAATCAGCTGCTGCCCGCTCGGGCTGTAGTTCATGGAGAGCACTTTGTCGAGCCGAAATATTTCCCGCCTCGCGGTTTTCCCGTCCCCGAGATTGTAAGTGTTGAGCATGAGTTTGCCCCGCCATTCGGTAATGAAGGTGAAGGCCTCGCTCGTGGGGTGCCAGGCAAATACGGGAAAGGAATAGTCAGGAATCCTTTCCAGCTTGTGCTCGGCTTTAAGAATTTTTTTGCGCTTTTCCCTTTGAATGTCATAATGATACACGCGGTACTGCCCCATGATATTGGTGACATATACCGCGTGGTTTCCGTCGGGACTCAGCTCGAATGCGGTGACGCGTCTGTCTTTCCTCGTTTTTATCGGAATGGGCTCCAAGTCAATCTCCTCTTTCACCATATCAGCCACGGCATATTCTCCGCGGTAGTACGCCAAAAATTCGGCAATAATGGTTTCCAGTGATTTCCCGAGCACAAAGAGGAAGCCACTCTCTACGTTTCTGCTCACACGCGACATGTACAGGACATTCGGCAAAATGTTTTCTCCGTACACCATGGCCACGTACTCCCACAGCGCGTAGCCCGCGAGATGCGCTTCCCGGCCTTCGAGCCGATTGAATTTCTCGTACTTGCCCGTGAGCACTCCGCTTTTGATCCGACTGTCCGCTTGGTTGTCCACGTTTTTGGAAGCATAGAGAATCAGGCCTTCGATAAACCATTCCGGAAGGGCAAGAAGTGTGCTGGTTTTGATCACATCACGCCAGCCCCCGCCGTAGAGGATTTGGTTGATCAAAACCCGCGAAATCCCCTCCCGAATTTGTCGCTCAAAGCTTTTTAAATCACCGTCGTAAAACACGAAAACCTTCGATCCTACAATGGTGGCCGTACCGCCGATGTTTTGGGCATCATCGCCGGTGATGCCGATATTGCTCTGCTTGAAATCGCTTTGGGTGTTGTACACAATGAATTGGACCTTCTCGCCCATCGTATAGTCGAAGATGTCTTCAATCGACTGAATATTCTTCTCGGCAACCTTGCTGGTAAATTCTGCCAATTGCTGCCCCCCTTCATAGAAGTAGGCGTCGAATTTCTCAAACCGGTATTGCTGCCAAAGAAAGTCGCGGTACTGTACGCGGTTTTTACCGAACTCATTGTAAGAGCCTTGGTAAAACTGACCTGCTGAGGGCAGGGCTGCCGCCGCGGTGAGCAGCAGCAAAAAGATTTTGATCGGAAACCGCTTCATTTCGATGAAGCGTAAAGATAGTGATTTGACATCCTTACGGCCGTGGATTAAACTCAAAAATATTAGGGACCCTTACTTCTGTTAACATTCTGTTTCAGCTTTTCCCTACCTTCGTTAAAAATCGGAAAATCCATGCTCACAGTCCGTGCTTTTACCTTCAATCCCTTTGCGGAAAATACCTATGTGCTCCACACCGAAAACGGTGAGGCGGTGATTGTGGACCCGGGTTGTTCCGATGCATCTGAAGAACGGACGCTCAGCGAATTTATTGAAAAGCGCAAACTCAGGGTGCGCGATATATTGCTCACCCATTGCCACATCGATCATGTGCTCGGGCTGATGTATACCGCTGAACGCTATGAATGTACACCGCTCATCCCGAAGGCGGAAGTGTCTGTGCTCGAGGCGGCGGCCCGAAGCGCCGAGATGTACGGCCTTCCTTACAAGGGTACTCCGGAGGTGGCATTTTTTACCGAAAGTACCTATCGCCTGGGCGATGAGGTCTTAGAGATCCTTTCCGTTCCGGGCCATTCACCGGGGCATGTGGCGTTCTGTCACCGCGCTTCAAAGGCTTTGATCGGGGGCGATGTGCTCTTCAAAAGGAGCATCGGGCGCACGGATCTTCCCGGCGGAGACCACCAAACCCTGTTGGATTCGATCAGACGCGAAATATTTTCACTCGACGATGATGTGAAGGTCTACCCCGGTCACATGGAGCCTACCACGGTAGGAGAGGAAAAGCAGTACAATCCTTTTCTGAACTGAGGATTCCGAAATTTACCAAGGACTTTTTCCGTCAATCATTCCGAAAAGCGATTCGCTGTTGCGGCGCTTGGTGCCTTTGGTAGGGCATGCACGTCCGGCTTTTTTGTCGAGCAGGTACACCGATAGTCGGAAAAGAATGGGGCGATAGCGCGAGTTGAATACCCCCATGGTCGACTTCATGTCGTCAAACTGAATTACGGTGAGAATCGGGGTCTCCGCAGAGGGCACCAATAACAGGTTTTGCGTGAGCTTAAAGCCGATACCGAAGCGGTAGTTGATCTGTGCGGCAAATCGGTCACTGATCATGGTAGTGATGGGCAGGTCGCGGTCGTTGTAGCGCATTTCAGAGCTGAACCTGTAATCCACGTTCACCCCTACGGAATTTTGGAAAAATCCGAAATCGGAGAATTGCTTCACATGATTGGCACGAAAGCCCGCAGTGGCATAGTGGAAAGTAAAGTCACCGTCACCGCGCAGCACAAAAGGAGTCAGTCGGTTCGGATCGTCGAGTACCGCGTCGAAGCGCTCCACACCGCGGAGCGATTTCATGCCCAGAGAAAACTCCACCGAATGCAGGTTGCGAAAGTGCTCCGTCAGGTAAAACCGACCTACCTCAATGCCGACCGCCGGCCTTCCCGCCCCGCGATATTCTACATCGTAAATGCGGTCATCGGGCGTAAACAGGCGCTGCGTAGCCGGCTTTAGTTGCGCACCGGTGAAAGTAATCATCGGAGCAATGATCCAACCTTTTCGGTCGTAGTTTCCGAAAGTGGGAAATACATCCCTGTGCTTCCTGTTCTGGGGCATCTGCGAGAAGGCCGAAGCCGGGAGCAGAAATAGGAGTAGATAAATAATCGGGCGCATGCGCGGAGTTTTTAGGTACTTCGGCAGCTTAAGAGGTGGTGCATATACGCCGTGCATCATGCATTGGTTACCGCTTTTGCACCGTGTTTTTTCTCTAAGATGGCCTTGGCCAATTCAGGGTCGTCCCAGCGCTGCTCGATGTCGGGCAAATCCATAAAAGCTTCCATAATTTTGTCCTGCTCTTTTCCTTCGGCGAGGGCTTCGCTGTAGCGCCGGTGGCTGAAGGTGACTTGTGAGTAAAGCGGCATCCATGCTTTGGGGTGCTTTTCGTGCAGGCGGGCTTCGATTTTCTTCTGAAGCAAAAACTTCGGGTCTCCCACGAGGTCGCGCATTTCGATGTAATTGCGCATGGCCAATTCAGCGATCGCATCGGCATCGGGCTTTCTCAGGGTTTGAAATTCCGGGAGAATGCGGTCCCAGTCGTGGTTGTTTTTTTCTATCAGCCCGTCCAATACGCTGCAATCTTCAAAGCCGCTGTTCATGCCCTGTCCGTAAAAGGGTACGATGGCGTGTGAAGCATCCCCGATCAGGCAGGTCCGGTTGCGCACCCAGGGCATGCACCGAATAATGACCAAATCGGCCAGCGGGTGGCTTTTATAATTTTCGGTCAGGTCGGGCATCATGGCGCTGAAATCCGGAAACTGCTCTTCGAAAAATCTCCGCACATCTTCATCTGTTTTCAGTGCTTCGAAGGAGTGCTCGCCTTCGTAGGGCATAAAGAGTGTGCAGGTAAAGCTTCCGTCGGCATTCGGGAGTGCGATGAGCATGTATCCTCCGCGCGGCCAGATGTGCAGCGCATTTTTCTCCATGCGAAACTCCCCGTTCGGTCCCGCCGGCAGGAGGAGTTCTCGGTACCCGTGGGGAATGTATTCTTGGCTGTAATTGAAGCGCCGCGTCTTTTGCATCTCCGCGCGTACCTGTGAGAATGCACCGTCGGCACCGAATATGAGGTCGGCTGTTTCTTCCGTTTCCGCGCCTGTTTCGGTGTGTACAAAACGCGCCGTACTCTTCTCAAAGTCCACACCCACACATTTTTGATGAAAAAACAGCTCTACTTCATCCCTTTTTTCAGCCTCATCCATCAGTACGCAGTTCAGCTCTCCGCGCGATACGGAGTAAATGGCTTGTCCTTCCCGGCCGTAGGGCTGAAAGGTTTCTTTGCCTTTGATGTCATGGATTTGTCGTCCGTACATGGGAATGGCTACTTCTTCCACATGCCCGCGCACGCCGGCCAGTTCTACAGCTTTCCAGCCGCGTGTGCTGAGCGCCAAATTGATGGATTTTCCCGCGCTCATTTCGAAATTGCGCATATCCGGTCGCCTTTCGTACACTTTCACGCGGTATCCCCGCTTGGCGAGTATGACGGCCAAGAGCGAGCCTACGAGACCTGCCCCTGCTATGACTGCTTTTTTCATAAGTTCTTTTTTCTCGGTAATGTGGCTCGAGCGTCTTCCGGGGAAGCGCTTCGCCGCTATGCGAATGTAAGGTCTATCGCGCAGATATAATGCAAGAGCGCCCCTACTTGTTTAACGGCTCCCCTCTGCGCGCTCGACGGTTTCTTTTTCCAGCCCCCCGCGCAGCACAGTGCCGAACCGAAGTACGTCGGAAAAGGAATTGTATAGCGGTACCGGCGCGGCCCGGATCACATTGGGTTCCCGCCAGTCGGTGAACACTCCGTGGTCCGTCAGGTGGTTGAAGAGCTCCTTTCCGTGTCCGTGAGCAAAAATGCTGAGCTGACACCCCCTGCGATCGGGCGCTTCGGGGGTGATTATTTCCAGGTCTGCCCCCGTTTCCCGGGCGGCGGCCTCAGTCACCTCTTGAAGAAAAGCAGTGAGCGCAAGACTTTTTTTCCTCAAGGCCTCCATACCCGCTTCGGCAAATATGCGCAGGGATGCCAGGTGCGGGGCCATCGAAAATACGGGAGCGTTTGAAAGCTGCCAGCCTTCGGCGCCCTCCAGCGGGCGAAAACCGGGCTCCATCAGGAAGCGCGCTTCCTTGTCATGACCCCACCAGCCCGCGAAGCGCGGTAAGTCAAAATTCCTCGCATGCTTTTCGTGAACAAAGATGCCCGAAACGGACCCGGGGCCGCTGTTGAGGTATTTGTATGTGCACCACGCGGCAAAATCGACGTCCCAATCGTGGAGTTTCAGCGGTACATTACCCGCCGCATGGGCCAAGTCCCAACCCACCACCGCACCTGCAGCTTTTCCCGCACGGGTGATGCGCTCCATGTCAAACCATTGCCCGGTGTAGTAGTTCACTCCGCCGATGAATACCAAGGCGATCTCATCGGCGTGTTCGGCAATCTTTGATTCGATGTCCTCCTCCCTGAGGCAGTGCTCTCCTTCGCGCGGTCCTATTTCTATAATTGCGTCAGCGGGATCATAGCCGTGAAATTTTACTTGAGATGCCAGCGCATATTGATCGCTCGGAAACGCTTTTTCCTCACAGAGAATTTTGAAGCGCTTGCCGGCAGGCCGGTAAAAGCTCACCATGAGGAAGTGGATATTTGCCGTCAGTCCGTTCATGTGCACCACTTCCTTCTCACGCGCACCCACAATCTCAGCTGCGGGAGCCATCAGCAGCTCGTGGTAGCTTACCCAGGGATTACGTGCGCGGAAGTGACCTTCAACGCCGTATTTCCCCCAGTCCTCCAGCTCATCAAGCAAAGATTGTTTTGCCGTTACAGGCTGAAGTCCGAGCGAGTTGCCCGTGAAGTAGGCGCATTCAGTGCCTTCGGTCTCGGGAAAAAGAAATTGATTTCGGTAAGACGCCAGCGGATCGTTCTCATCTGCCCTGCGGGCTTTATCGCGTAGTGCTTGCATAGGGAGGAGCCGTATTTAAATTGTAAATTTGCGCCCCGAAAGAGACATACAGGCCGCAAACGGCATCAAAGGTAGTCAAAGATGAAAAGAGATAAATCGCATGCACTTTACGAAAAAGCACTCAACTTATTCCCCGGAGGAGTCAACAGTCCCGTGCGGGCCTTCAAGGCGGTAGGCGGTAATCCGCTTTTCATCGAGCGCGGGAGCGGCAGTCGGCTTTACGATGCCGACGGGAATGCGTTTATCGATTTTTGCTGCAGCTACGGCCCGCTGATACTCGGCCACGCTCCCGAGGAGGTGACGGCAGCCGTGACGGAAACGGTGAAAAACGGAACCACCTTCGGGGCGCCCACGGTGCTGGAAAATGAATTGGCCGAGCTTATTCTCAATCACCATAGCTATATCGAGAAGATACGCTTTGTAAATTCAGGCACGGAAGCTGCCATGAGCGCCATTCGGCTCGCACGCGGATTTACGGGCCGCAATAAGATCATCAAGTTTGAGGGCTGCTACCACGGCCACGTAGATGCCCTCCTTGTGAAGGCGGGGAGCGGACTTGCCACACTGGGCACCTCTGATTCGGCGGGTGTGCCGGATGCTTACGCGAGTGAGACCGTCGTTCTGCCCCTCAATGACCGCGAAGCCGTGGAAACCGCCGTCAAAAAATACAAAGGCGACATCGCGGCCATTGCTATCGAACCTATTCCCGCTAACAACGGTCTGCTGCTGCAGGGCAAAGAATTTTTGCAGTTTCTGCGAGACGTCTGCGATCGCGAGGGAATTGCCCTCTTTTTTGACGAGGTGATTTCGGGTTTTCGGGTGGATTTCGAAGGTGCCGCAGGGTATTACGGTATACGCCCCGACCTGATTGCTTTCGGAAAAATCATCGGCGGAGGACTCCCCGTGGGAGCCTACGGTGCAAGAAATGAGATTATGGCCTGCGTAGCTCCGGAAGGCCCCGTGTATCAGGCGGGCACCCTCAGCGGCAATCCTGTGGCGATGGCTGCCGGGTTGGCCCAGATTAAGGCCTGTCTCGCCCCCGGATTCTACGAAACACTTGCTGCCAAAACTTCCGGTATGGCAGCGGGCATCAACGATTATGCCCGATCAAAGGGCTATGCGTTCAAAGTGGTGCACATCGGCTCGATCTTCTGGGTGGCTTTCACCGAAAAGTCCGAAGTTCGGGCGAGTGCAGAGATCGATGCTAAAAAGATGACCCCGCTCTTCGGTCGGCTGCATGCAGCGCTCTTGGAGCGCGGCGTCTACATCGGCCCTTCGGGATATGAGGTTGGTTTTGTGTCCCGTGCACATAGTGCGGAAGACTTAAAGACAGCAGAAAAAGCTTTTTGCGATGCGCTTGATCAGGTCTTTATAAATTAACCGGTGCGCTGCCGTGCACACCCTTTTTTACACGTATCCCGTTCGGCCCGGAAATTTGGTTATTTTTGACCGGTCAGGAGTGCCTTGAAAATTAAGGGTTGCCGCGTATTCAGCGTTTTTCTCCCTCTTGTCAGGCCCTCTGCGAATTTAATCTTCCCCACCGTGAAAAATCAATGCGCCGTACTTTTCTCATTTTGTCTGCTCTGTTCTGCTGCATCGGTTGATGCGTGGGCACAATATTCACCCGAAAAGCCGCAACCCGCCCAATTTGAGTTCTATCTGAGCGGCGGAGGCGCCGCAGGCCTGACCAACTCGGTGGGTATGGCCGACTTCCGCGCCCTCATGCCGGAGTCCGATTTATTGAACCGAGATTACACCGGTTTTAATCGTTTTACAGACAGGTATTACGGTTCGGGCAATGTCTCTTTCGGCGCCGCATTTCATCCGTTTCTCAAAGAGGACGGAACCCGTAAGAACATTAAATTTCGGGTGGGTTTCACCCGTTTTGATACTGAGTCACACGGTTTCAGAATGCGCAGCAACGTGCGTACAACGATCGATACACTGGTATCCGAGACTTCAGGTCGCACCTTAAACGTGGATTCCGTGCGCGAGCAAAACTTTTCCGCCGTGGCGCGTGCTGTGCACTATTGCCTCGACTTGGGTGTGCAGTTCGACAGCGACTGGGAAAGTCGGTGGAAGGGATATGTCGGTGCAAATGTATCCTTCGGAATTGCCCTCGACCGGGAGGTGAACGTATCGCTCACCGATTGGCGGTACAATGATTTCGACGGAGACCGCTTCGACAGTGATAATTACAGTACTGAAGAAGAGTTTTTGTCCCTGCCGAATACCTTCAGCTTTACTGCCGGTGTCTTTGCGGGCATCGGTTGGCAAGTTTCCGACGAACACCCCTTTTGGAGTAATATTTCTCTCTTCGCCGAATGGCGTCCGAACATGTTTATCTCGCGATCATCGGAATTCGGAACCTATGTTACACCGATTTCATTTTCGCATTTCGGTATCCGAATCCGGGCCTGATCCCCTCTTTCGGGCTGTTTTGTTTTTGTCCTTTACGAGAAAATCAGCGCAGATAAGCTACGTTTCGGGCTTCACTGTTTGCGTTTTGACCGGAGCGGTTTAGCTTTACCCTGAAAAATCCTGTCTGTGATTTCCTTTCTTCGTCTTTCGGCCTTATCGGCAATGCTCATTTGTACGGCGGGCGCCCGTGCTCAAGTCGATAGTGAAGCTTCCGAAGGGGGAGATGACATTCTTTTCTACATCTCCGGCGGTTCCGTAATCTCTCGAACCTTATCCGCAGGCGCGGATGGGTTTAGGGATCTGATGCCCGATTCTGATATAATGGCCGCGGATTTGAGTGCTTTCACATCCGAGAAAGAGCAGATTCAGTTCAACAATGCCTTTTCTTTCGGCGCGCGATGGCAACCTTTTAAGGAAGCTGACGGAGCGCCCAAGCGGGTGTACCTGCGTGTAGGACTCTCCGTATTCGGCTCCTCCTCCCACCATTACCGTGCAGCAGCGACAGAGCGTATTCCGGGCGATACTTTGGTGAGCACCGCTACCGGAAGCCTCCTGCCTGTAGATACAGGTCGTTTTCGTGAAATTCGGGCCCGCACCGCGGCTGAGCATTACTACCTCGATCTCGCTTTGCAGTACGAATCGAATTGGGGCAGCAGATGGACGGGCTTAGCCGCGGTCAACCTCTCTTTCGGTCTGACGACCCTACGGCAGTCACGCGCGGTGATGTACACGGAGCGCACATCGGAAATCTCCGGGGATAAGGGTTTCGTGATTGACCGCGAATTCGATTTCGCCGAAGAGTTCCAATCGCACACCAACGGATTCGGAGGGATGATCACCCTGCCGCTGGGCGTAGCCTTTCAACTTTCGGAGACGCATCCCTTCCTGAGCACTGTGCAGCTCTGTGCGGAGTGGCGTCCGGGCGTTCACGTTTCACACCTCGAAAGTTTGGGTACTTATTGGAGCCCTGTATCTTTTGCCGTGATCGGTTTCCGAATTCGCACGTGATCACTCAAAAGTCTGCAGGTCGTGTAAGCGCCTGTAAGTGCCGCCGGCTGCGAGAAGCTCTTCGTGGGTGCCCTGTTCTGAAATGCGCCCCGCTTCCATGACCACAATGCGGTCTGCATGTTGAATGGTGCTGAGCCTGTGTGCGATGACCAGTGAAGTGCGGTTTTCCATCAACTTGTTGATCGCATCCTGTACCAAGCGCTCTGATTCAGTGTCGAGGGCTGAGGTGGCTTCATCCAGAATCAGGAAGCTCGGATTCTTCAGTACGGCTCTTGCGATACTGATGCGCTGACGCTGCCCTCCGCTGAGCTTGCTTCCTCCGTCACCTACCATGGTCTGAAAACCATGTTCTAAGCCCACTGTGAAGTCGTAGGCATTGGCGATTCGGGCGGCTTCTTCCACCTCGGCGTCGGTTGCTTCGGGGCGCGAAAGCCGGATATTCTCGGCTACAGTGTCATTGAAAAGAATGCTCTCCTGGGAAACGACGCCGAAAAGACTCCTCAGGTCTTTCAGACGTACATCTGTGATGGGCGTACCGTCTATGGTGATTCGGCCTTCGTCCGGGTCGTAAAAGCGTACGACCATATTGGCCAGCGTCGTTTTTCCTCCGCCCGATGGCCCCACCAAGGCCACCTTTTGTCCCTTCGGAATCACAAGACTCACCTTGTCGAGTACCTTGCGTTCCCCGAAGCTGAAAGACACTTCTTCGAACCGAAGCTCTTTCTCCGCCTTCGGGGCGGGTTTGGGATGCTCCGGATCTCGAATGGTTTCTTCAGCGTCGAGCACAGCATTGATGCGCTCCACGGAGGCTATGCCTTTTTGGACTTTAAAGTAGGCTTGGCTGAAGCTTTTGGCGGGTGTGATGATTTGAGAGAAAATCACAATGAAGGTGATGAAGAAGGCGCCCGTGAATCCGCCTTCCTGCTCGCTGAGTACCAGTAAGCCGCCGAAGTACATTAATATGGCGAGGGTGAAGGCGCTGAGAATTTCCGTGAGCGGACTTCCCAGGTATTGTTTTCTGAAGAGCCGAACCATAAGCGTGCGGAAGGCATCATTCGTCTGCTTGAAACGGCGGTGGGCAGCTCCCTCTGCATTGAATGCCTGGATGATTCTTATACCCCCCAGCGTTTCTTCAAATGTGGACATCACTTCTCCCAGCTTCGACTGTCCGCGGTTCGATGCACCTTTGAGGTTTTTTCCGATCAGGGAAATCAACACCCCGCTCACGGGCAAAAGAACCAGTACGAAGAGGGTGAGCTTCCAGCTCATAAACAGCATGGCTCCGAGGTAGGCAATGATGAGAATCGGGTCGCGGAAGAGCATTTCCAGCGAAGAAATAATGGAGACCTCCACCTCATTCACATCACTTGAAGCACGCGAAATGATATCGCCCTTGCGCTCCCCGCTGTAATAGCCGGGGTGGAGGCGGAGAATCTTATCGTGCATGCTCTCGCGCAGATCGCGGATCACCCCGATGCGGATCGGCGCCAAAAAGTAGAGGGTGAAATACCGCGTGGCATTTTTCAGAATAAAAATCACGACAACAAACACGCAGAAGTAAATCAGCGCCTGTTCAGGACCGTAAGCATTGATGTACGCGCCGACCTGATAGTTGGCATAATTCAGAAATTCAGAAGAGGAGAAGCCGAAAGGGGGCGGCTCGGGCGGCAGCTCGATGTCATCGGCATTGAAAAGAATTTCCAGAAAGGGCGCTACCGCCGCCAGTGAAAACAAGGAGAATATGGTGGCCAGAACGTTGAAAAACAGATTTCCCGCTACTTCCGCTTTATAGTTGCGCAGCAAACGCAGAATTTGGAGAAAACTTTTCATGTGCGGGACAAATCTACATCAAAGCGCAAAACCTTATCCGGCTTCGCTACACTCACAGTCCCGTGTAGTTGTGCGGTGTGAAGGATTTGAGTTCCTCTTTTACCTGCGCGCTTACCTCAAGGGTGTCGATGAAGGCTTTGAGCGAGGCTTCGGTTACGGCTTCATTCGTGCGGGTGAGGTCTCTCAGGGCTTCGTAGGGCTTTGGGTAGCCCTCGCGTCGGAGCACCGTTTGGATGGCTTCGGCCACCACGGCCCAGTTGGCTTCGAGGTCAGCTTCGAGGGCCGGTTTGTTCAGAATGAGTTTGTTGATCCCCTTTTCCAGAGAGGCCAGGGCGATGAGTCCGTGGCCGAAGGGAACACCGATATTGCGCAATACGGTACTGTCCGTGAGGTCGCGCTGCAGCCGGGATATGGGCAGCTTAGCCGAAAGGTGCTCCAAGACGGCATTGGCCATGCCCAAATTTCCCTCGGCATTTTCGAAGTCGATGGGGTTTACTTTGTGCGGCATAGCGGATGAACCTACCTCTCCGGCTTTGATGGCCTGCTTGAAATAATCCAATGAAATGTAGCTCCACATGTCGCGACAGAGGTCGATGAGAATGTTGTGGATACGCTTCACAGCGTCAAAGCGTTCTGCGAGCCTGTCGTAGTGCTCAATCTGTGTGGTGACTTCCTGCCTTCGCAAGCCGAGCCTGTCCCGCAGAAATGCTTTTGCGAAAGCGGCCCAGTCTGTATCCGGATAGGCGGCTTTGTGTGCATTGAAGTTGCCCGTGGCACCGCCGAACTTGCCTTCGACAGGGATGTCTGCCAAGGTGTCGATTTGCAGGCGGAGCCTGTCGGCAAAAACCCGGATTTCCTTGCCCAGGCGGGTGGGGGAGGCCGGCTGCCCGTGGGTGCGGGCGAGCATGGGTACGTCCGCCCACGATTCCGCCATGCGGTAGAGGTGTTCCTCCGTACTGCGAAACCGCGGGATGAGCACCGAGTCGAAGCAGTCCCTCACCGACATGGGTACTGCAGTATTGTTGACGTCCTGAGAAGTGAGCCCGAAGTGCACGAATTCAGCTGCACCCTGCAGGTTGAGCGCGCGCAGCTTGTCCTTGACAAAATACTCTACGGCCTTCACGTCGTGGTTGGTCACCTTTTCATAGGCTTTTACGGCTTCCGCATCTGCATCGGAGAAGTCGGCCACCACCTTCCGCAGGGCATCTTTGTCTTCTTGTTTCAGTGCGGTCATACCCTTGAGCGAGAGTTCTGAAAGGGCAATGAAGTATTCTGTTTCCGTTTTCACCCGATACTTGATCAGGGCCTGTTCGGAAAAGAAAGCTGCCAGCGGGGCTGTTTTTTCGGCGTAACGGCCGTCGATGGGAGATATGGCTTTAAGGCTCATGTTTTGCTATCTGAGGGCTGCAAAAGTCCGCATTTTTTTTGAGTCGGAGTTGCGGCCGTCCCCCGACGAAAACGGCGCCCTTTCGGACGCCGCTCGTAAAGGGAAAGAGGCGCATCGGCGCTCAGACAATGTAGGTCACTGCGTTGATGTGCATTCCGCCGCCTACCGAGGCAAACATGATGAGGTCGCCCGGGGCGATGTGATGGTTTTCTTTTTTGCCGCTTTTCACCAAGTGAAACAGGGTGGGGACGGTAGCCACTGAGCTGTTTCCGAGGCTGTGTATGCTCATGGGCATGATGCCTTCGGGAGCTTGCCTGATGTTGTAGAGTCGGAAAAATCGCTTGACGATGGCATCGTCCATTTTCTCATTTGCCTGATGAATAAAGATCTTCTTGAGGGCATCCGCGCCGTAGCCGCTCGCATCCAGGCATTCCTTCATAGCTGTGGGCACTTCGTTGAGCGCAAATTCGTAGATTTTTCTCCCGTGCATTTTGATGTATCGGGTGTCTTCCGCTGAATCCGGACGGTTACTGCGTCCGAAAAAGAGGTAGAATGCCTCGTCGTTGCAGTAAGATTTTGTACCGAAGGTTAGGATCCCGCGTTTTCGGTCTTCTTCTTTGATCTCTATCAAGGTGGCGCCCGCACCGTCAGAGTAGATCATGGAATCGCGGTCGTGCGGATCCACCACGCGAGAGAGGGTTTCAGTCCCGATCACCAGGCATTTTTTCGCTTGTCCCGAGCGCATAAAGGCCTCGGCCTGAATCACGCCCTGCAGCCATCCCGGACATCCGAAAAGCACATCATAGGCCACACAGGCCGGATTTTTAATCCCCAAGATGTTCTTGATGCGCGCCGCGATGCAGGGTACCGTGTCGGATTGAATGCTGCCGTGCTCAATGTCGCCGTAGTTGTGGGCCACGATAATTTGATCGATCGTTTCGGGATCACAGCCGGCATCTGCTATTGCCGCTTTTGCCGCTGAGGCACCGATCTCGGACGCGGTCAGGTCAGGCGTGACGTACCGGCGCTCCGCGATCCCCGTGATGGTTTCGAACTTTTCTATCACCTCCGTTCCACCGTTGGCAACAGCGGTTTGGTCGATGTTGAAAAACTGCCTTTCGGCAAAATGCGCATTGGGTGTCGCTTCGGTGGGCACATATGCACCTGTTCCCGTAATGACGGTATTTTTATAGGCCATCTTTCTTCTTCTTACCTCAGGCAACAAAGTTAATACTTTGCACATTGACCGATATGCCGCAGATTTTTTTTTTTTGATAAAAGGCTCGAAACGCCCGTTAAGATACCGCCTTGATATACTGCCATACCGCCCAGCCTGCGAAGGTCAGTTTGATTCCCGTACTCAGTAAAAAGCCTATAAAGCTGCCCGCAGCGCTGCGCAACGCGCGACGGGTTTCCTTCGGATGCTGAATGAGCTCACCTGCCAGTGCCCCGAGAAAAGGCCCCGCAATGATTCCGATCGGCAGAAAAAAAAGTCCCGCTACAAGGCCCAGGGCGGAGCCGATAACACCCCCGCGTGAACCGCCGAACCGTTTTGTACCCCACACGGGAATAAAATAGTCCAGTGCCGTGACCACTGCCATGACCAAAAAAGAAATGGAGAGAAAACCGGCGCTGAATGCGGCATATTCCGAAAAGTGCAGTACGAGCAGACCCACCCAAGAGAGCGGAGGGCCCGGAAGTACGGGCAGTACGGAACCGAAAAATCCCCCCAATACGAGCACTGCGGCCAAAACGGCTAAGACGATATCCAAAGCAGATTGGTTTAATGTAGTGTTCCAAAGGTAGGAACAATCCCATTGTGCGAAGCCTGCGCATGACCCTTGCTGAGGATCAATGCTGATTTCGCATCTTTGCGGTTACTTTTTTGTTTAGAACTCATGGAGCAGCAAATGAATGATGCGTATGATGTGGCCGTAATAGGCGGCGGCATTGTGGGTGCGGCGGTGTTTTATAAAATGCAGACGCGCTTCCCTCACCTGAAAATGATCCTGATCGAAAAGGAAGCCATTCTTTCCGACCACCAAACAGGCCACAACAGCGGTGTGATCCATTCCGGGCTCTACTACAAACCCGGGTCTTTGAAGGCGGTAAATTGTGTGAAAGGCAGAAAAGAACTTGTGGCATTCGCTCAGAAATACGGTATAGACCACGATGTGTGCGGTAAGGTAGTGGTGGCCGCTGATGAAAGCGAGTTGCCCATGTTGGAAAGCATTTACCAAACGGGATTAAAAAACGGAATAGAAGGACTCGAAAAAATCGATGCGGAAGGCATTCGTGAGCGGGAGCCTCACTGCACGGGAATCGCAGGGCTATGGGTTCCTGTTACGGGTATTATTGACTTCAGGCAGGCCACGGAAAAAATGGCCGCTTTGGCCTTAGAAGCCAATCCCGACAGCAAGCTTGCATTGGGAGAAGAAGTGACCAAAACCTCCGAAAGCGGAGGGCTGAAAGAAATCAAGACTTCCAAAGGTACATACAGCGCCCGCTACACCGTGTTTTGCGCGGGACTTCAGGCAGACAGGCTCGCGAGAAAAGACGGGGTGAAACTGCGGGAGCAAGTCGTCGGATTTCGCGGAGACTACTACGAGCTCACCGAAAGCGGAAAGCACAAGGTGAACAACCTGATTTATCCTGTGCCAAACCCTGACTTCCCCTTCCTCGGGGTGCACTTCACCCGAATGACAAACGGAGAGATCGAATGCGGACCCAATGCAGTATTTACCTTCAAAAGAGAAGGCTACGGGAAGACCGATTTTGACCTGCGCGATTCTTTCGATGCGCTGACCTACGGCGGTACTTGGCGCCTGTTTTTCAAAAACATGAAATTCGGTATCGACGAGTACAGAAGGTCCTTCTCCAAGCGCCGCTTCCTGCGCACCCTGCAGCGCCTTATCCCTTCTCTCACGCCGGATGATATCAGGCCCGGCAGGGCGGGTGTTCGTGCCCTTCTGCTCGGTGCTGACGGCGACACGCGCGACGATTTCCGCATCGAATATACGGGCCGAAGCATTCACGTACTCAATGCACCGTCTCCTGCGGCTACGGCTTCGCTTGCCATCGGCGGCCAGGTATGCGAAATGGCGGAAAAACATTTCGGACTCGAGCGCAATACCGCCAAAGCAGGGGCTTAAAAAAAGGGTCGGGGCTACAGGCTCATGAGTGAGTAAAAGTTTGATTCGGCGAACATTTTAAGCTTTTACCTTGTTTTAATGAAAAATAAAGATTCACCATGAGTAAAGAAGAAAACATCGAAACGTGGCCCGATCTGGCCATTGGCCTTTATGACAAATTGACCGGCCGCAATGCCGTAATCACTTATGAATTTGATAACCTCACCGTGCACGTGCCGGGAAAGGTAGGCGCTAAGGATACCGCTCCTTGGAACATCAGCGGTAAGCTGAAAATATCCACGACCGAGGGCAAGGCTAAATGACCCGTCCGCCTAAAGCGAAAATCAGCATTGCGGGAAGCGTTACCGCAAAAAGTAGCCACGGTACGGTTGAAATCCAAGCGGGACAGGATTTCATCGAGTTATATTTTTCAGATGAAAACGCACTCAAGGCTGTAGCTGTGAAACCATTGATGAAGCACTTCGCGAAATACCGAGGTGCTTCATCGTTTTTGGAAGGAGAAATCAGAATCCACGTGAGTGGTGCGCTTTGGCTTGTAGTGCGAAACGGTAAGCTCAGTCTGAAGCGTCCTTTTGCTGCAGGATTCTTCTTTGTTCGGCAATGGCTGTTCGGGTGATATTTTCAGGTCGGCTTATCCTGTTTGCCGCCTGAAGCAAATCCTTGATAGAGCCTTAAATTCAGTCTGATCAAAGGTATTGCAAATATTTGTTTGCCGCACGAAAATCTTTCCTATATTTGCACTCCAATTTTTGAGACAATAAAGACACCCGGTTATGGCAAACCATAAATCTGCATTAAAGAGAATCCGTTCAAGCGCTACCCGTCGCATGCGCAACCGCTATCAGCACAAAACGGCGCGTAATGCCGTGAGGGATTTGCGTGCAACCACTGACAAGAAGGAAGCACAGGCGCAGTTGAACAATGTGTTGAGCATGGTAGATAAGCTTGCCAAAAACAATATCATCCACAAGAACAAAGCGGGCAACCTGAAGTCGAGCCTGACCAAGCACGTGAATGCACTTTAAGCAGAGGTTCTTTTAAAATAATAAAGCCCGCCGATTTCGGCGGGCTTTTTTTGGGTCTGTCGGCGCGGTAAAGAAGCCGCCATCTGCAAGCCGGGCAGCAATCCGTCAGGGATCAGTCTACTTCGGTGGTCTCTGTTTTGAGTAAAACCTCTCCGCTCATTTCTTCGGGTATTTCCAGCCCCATCAGCGTGAGTATTGTGGGAGCCAAATCACCTAATTTTCCGTCTTTTATCGGCAGGGAATCTTTACTGTCGGCCACGATGCAGGGTACCAAATTGGTGGTGTGCGCGGTATTGGGGCTTCCGTCGGGATTGATCATCATGTCGCTGTTGCCGTGGTCGGCAATAATGATTACGGTATAACCGGATTCCAAGGCAGCTTCCGTCACCCTTCGGGTTTCGGTATCCACAGTTTCGCAGGCCTTCACGGCTGCTTCCCACACGCCTGTATGACCCACCATGTCGGGATTGGCAAAGTTGAGACAAATAAAATCTGCCGAGCCTGCCTTCAATTCGGGAATGATCCGATCCGCAATGTCCTGCGCACTCATCTCGGGCTGCAGGTCGTAGGTGGGCACCTTCGGTGACGGGCAAAGGATGCGCTTTTCACCGTCAAAAGGGGTTTCTCGTCCGCCTGAGAAGAAGAAGGTCACGTGCGGGTATTTCTCTGTTTCGGCGATGCGTATTTGTTGTTTTCCGTTGCGAGCCAGTACTTCTCCGAGGGTATTCGCCAGGTTGTCTTTTTCGAAGAGTACCTTGATCCCTTCAAACGTTTCATCGTAATTGGTGAAGGTCACGTAGTGCAGGTCGAGTTTTTGCATGCCAACATCGGGAAAATCCTGCTGCGTAAGGGCCTGCGTAATCTGCCGGCCGCGGTCCGTGCGGAAATTAAAGCAAATGACCACATCGCCGTCTTCAATTTTTCCGACGGGATTGCCCGCCGCATCCGTGATGACAACGGGCTTGAGAAATTCATCGGTGACTCCTTCGTCATAGGCCGCCCGGATGGCCTCAAGCGGGTCGGCGGCTGCCGTGCCTTTTCCGTGCACCATGGCATCGTAAGCCAACTTCACGCGTTCCCAGCGTTTGTCGCGGTCCATGGCGTAGTACCGGCCGGTAACGGAAGCGATCTTTCCCGTGCTGTGCTCGAGATGCGCACTTAACTCCTCCACAAAGCCCAATCCGCTCCTCGGATCTGTGTCTCGGCCGTCCGTAAAAACGTGTATGTAGGCTTCGTCCAATCCGTTATCGCGCGCGGCATCGCAGTGTGCGGTGAGGTGGTTGATGTGGGCATGTACCCCTCCGTCGCTGACCAGGCCGGCGAAGTGAACCTTTCGGCCCGCTTTTTTCGCGTAAGCAAATGCCTCACGGAGCACAGGGTGGGCGGCAAGCTCACCTTCGCTTGCGGCTTTGTTGATTTTTACCAAATCTTGGTATACTACGCGCCCCGCGCCGATATTCATGTGGCCTACCTCGATGTTGCCCATTTGCCCGTCGGGCAGCCCTACCGACATGCCGCTGGCGTCAAGCTTGCTGTGCGGATACTTTCCGAAAAGGCTGTCCATGTAAGGGGTATGCGCCGCATCAACGGCCGATACGGATTTGTCCCGGGCAATGCCCCATCCGTCCAGAATCATCAAAATTACTTTTTTGTCCATCGCTTTTGTCCTTTGCTCCTACATTTCGGTACGGGCGTGAAATTCGCCATAATTCACCGATTCCCAAAAAAATCGCAGATAAAAACAGGAGATCACACCCTCCCCGTTTCGCATCTTACTGCTCCCGGTGATTGATTATATTTACGCCGCAACCGCCACAACATGAAGACCGAAACGGAAATGTCAGGAATAAAGTCGTGGGCGGAGGATGACCGTCCCCGCGAAAAACTGCTGCTGAAGGGACGCAGTGCACTCTCTGATGCAGAGTTGATTGCCATACTGCTTCGTTCGGGCAGTCGCGACATGACTGCCGTGGATCTGGCCAAGCAGCTACTTGCGGGCAGCAGTCACAGTCTCGGCGATTTGGCGCGCCTCGGCGTAGATGACCTGAAGAAATACAAAGGCATCGGTGAGGCCAAAGCTGTCACCATCGTAGCTGCCCTTGAATTGGGTCGCAGAAGGAGGGAGGAGGAGGGGCGTCGCCTCAGCCGCATTGTGAGCAGCCGCGATGTATACGAGGCCATGAGCAGCCGTTTGGCCGATCTCGATCACGAGGAATTTTGGATTTTGCTGTTGAGCAGATCCGGAAAGTTGAAGAGCACCGTGTGTATCAGTCGGGGCGGAATTGCCGGAACGGTCGTGGACTTGAGGCTGATCTTCAAGCCGGCCATTGAACGCCTCGCATCGAGCATCATTCTTTGCCACAACCACCCCAGCGGCAATCTCAAGCCGAGCCACCAAGACATTCAACTCACCAAAAAGGCCGTGCGCAGCGGACAAATTCTCGATATTCGCGTCAGTGATCATGTCATCTACACCGATAACGGGTTTTTCAGCTTTTCAGATGAAGGGATTCTCAGCGACTGACGGCAGGCCGGCCGCCTGCGCCAAAGCGGGAGGGAGGCGGTGATTCGCATACTTACCCCGCACCGCGGTCCGCGGCTCGACTACGCTGCTGACTTCATCTTCCGTCGTGTTTTGCGGACAGATTTTCGCATAGAGCCTCCGGATGCACCGCGCGAGAAGGGGGAAGCGGTCTTGACTTACGGGGTCGACCTTCCGGGAAACCATTTGCACGTGCAGCCCTCGGGCCTGATCTTCGCATCCGGGATTCCCACAGCACTTCCGAAACCCGAAGTTCGCGATGGATTGCCCTGTCTCTTTCCCGCGAATGACACGCAGCACGTGACCGGTGATATTTTCTCGGAAGTGTTTTTTGCGCTATCGCGTGCCGAGGAGTACCTGTCGGATGAGCGAGACAAGCACGGGCGCTTTCCCGCTTCAGCCTCGGTACATGCGCCCTTTCGGGAAATTCCCTTCATCGATCGCCTCATTTTCAGGTTCGGAGAAAGCCTGATAAGCAAAGGAATGTTGATTCAATTGCCGCGGACCGCCACCCGGTTTATCAATACCCTCGACATTGATATTGCCTACGCCTACCGCGGACGAAGCCTGCTGCGTGCCGCGGGAGCGACGGGTCGCGACCTGCTCGGAGCGAAAACGGCAAGGCTCAGGGAGCGTGTCGCTGTATTGTCGGGAAGCATTCCGGACCCCTTTGATACCTATGCGGTCTTTCGCAGGGCCGGTGGATCGGCACATGAAAATATATGCTTCATTCTTTGCGGGAAGCGCAGCGGATACGATATCAACCTCGACCCGCGCCATCCGGCCATGTCGAAACTGATCCGATCGCTCAAAACCTTTGCCGAAGTCGGAATCCATCCCTCATACGCCGCTCTCGGGAATCGGGAGCGCACTGCCGAAGAGATAAAAGCCTTGGAGCGGGCAAGCGGAGTGGTTCCGCAGGTCTCAAGACAGCACTTCCTTCGTTTCAAATTGCCGGAAACCTTTCGCACCCTCTCCGAGCTGGGTATTCGCCGCGATTACAGCATGGGCTGGGCGGATGCGGTGGGTTTCAGGTCGGGTACGGCTTATACCCATCCTTTTTACGATCTGAGCCGCGATGAGGTCTTGCCCATCGAGCTCGTACCCCTCCACGCTATGGACAGTGCCTTATTTACCTATCTCGGTCTTTCGCCCGGTGAGGCTTCAGCGCGGCTTGAAGCATTGTATGCGAGTATACTGCCTACGGGCGGCAACTTTGTCACCGTTTGGCACAACCACAGCCTTTCCGACACCGGCATCTGGAGGGGTGCGCGAAAAGTTTACACCTCTTTTGCCGATAGCGTTCGCCAAAACGCATAAATCATGTACTTTAGCCCTGCATCAAATTCTTTTCTCCTCCCATGGTTCGTGAAATAGGTAAAACCAACACCATCTTCAATCAATTTCTCAAAGAAATCCGTTCCGAATCTGTTCAAAAGGACCGGGCGCGGTTCAGGCGAAACATGGAACGGCTGGGTGAAATTTTTGCCTACGAGCTGAGTAAAACCTTGGAGTATAAGTCTGAAGAAGTCTCTACCCCGCTGGGAGCGGCGCATATGAATATCCCTGAAAGCTTTCCGGTACTCGCCACCATCATGCGGGCGGGACTGCCTTTCCATCAGGGGTTGCTGAATTATTTTGATCACTCCGATTGCGCATTCGTATCCGCGTACCGCAAGCACAAGAAGGGCCAAGATGATTTTACCATCCGCGTAGAGTACATGAGCAGCCCTCCGCTCGGCGGCAGGGTACTGGTGATTTCTGATCCGATGCTGGCCACGGGCGCGTCTATGGTACGCGTTTACGAAGCCCTGTCGGAAAAGGGAAAGCCCGAACACATTCACGTGGTATCGCTGATTGCGAGTAAAGAGGGTGTGGACTATGTGAAAAAGGAAATGCCCGGCAACACCACCCTGTGGATCGGTGCCGTAGATGATGAACTCACGGCACAGGCCTACATTGTTCCGGGTCTGGGAGATGCGGGCGATTTGGCTTTCGGGTCTAAATAGAAGCTACGATGGATCGCGCTGAAATCGCGAAAACAATCAGCATTTTCCTTTTGAGTGGGGTAAAGCTGCTCTTTGCGCCGGGTGCCGCTACGGCCGCAGGCTTTTCTTTTCATAAGACACTACTCGTCACATCTTGCGGCGGCTGTACCGGTATACTTACCTTTTACTATCTGGGATATTATCTCACGGAGCAATTCAGCGCGCTGTTCTCCCGAATGAAAATCGTGAACCCCGATAAGGCGCCGCGTCTCGGCAGAAGGGTGTTTACACGCCGAAAGCGTTTTGTCATCAAAGTAAGGCGACGTTTCGGGATGTTCGGCTTGGCCCTGCTCACACCCTCGGTGATCAGCATACCCATCGGAGCGGTGGTTTCTGCAAGGTTTTATCGCCAAGATAAGCTTATGCTCCCCATGTTGCTTATATCAACTGTTTTGTGGTGCTTTGTCCTGACCTTATTTTCGCTGTATATCAAACAAATTATTCTGGACTTTTGAGCAAGTACCGCCACATCTTTTTTGATCTTGACCGCACGCTGTGGGATTTTGATACCAATTCTCGTGAAGCCCTCAAAGAAATCCATGCGGATTTTCAACTCGAACGGGAGGGGCTCACGGATGCTGCCGCTTTTACCGAAGTGTACACCAAAATTAATGAGGGGCTATGGCGTGCTTACAGACTGGGCAATGTGCGAAAAAAGGAGCTCAGGTCATTGCGCTTCACGAAGACCCTCGAGCATTTCGGGTGCAAAAACCCGGTGCTCGGTGAAGATCTCGGAAGGGCATATGTAGCCCTCAGCCCGCAAAAGACGGCCCTCATGCCCGGCACCAAGGAGGTATTGGCATATTTGGCGGAAAAGTATACCCTGCACATCATCACCAACGGTTTTGACGAAGTACAGGGGGTAAAACTCGAGCGGTCGGGTATCGCCGGTTTTTTTCAGAAGGTCATCACCAGTGAGATGGCTTCGGCGCGGAAGCCGGATCCCGAAGTTTTTCATTTGGCATTCGCTCGGACGGGTGCCGTGGCCGGTGCTGCCGTAATGATCGGTGACGATCTGGAGACTGACATCTCCGGTGCGCGGGGCGTGGGCATGGATCAGGTGTATTTCAATCCCGGCCGGAGGGGCCACAATGAGGAGGTCACCTACGAAGTATCAGAGCTTGATGAACTCAGACTGATTCTTTAGGAAAGCGGGCCAGGGCCGTCTGCGTGCCTTTCACTTTATCACCGGCCGACACCAATATCTCGCTGCCGAGGGGCAAGAATACATCCACGCGAGAACCGAACTTGATAAAGCCGAACTCGGCGGCCTGAACAGCGGGCTCTTCAGGCAGGGCGTAGCATTTGATGCGGCGGGCAACGGCTCCCGCGATTTGCCTGAAAAGCACTTCTGTGCCGCTTCCGTGCCTCACCACCACAGTGGTACGCTCGTTTTCCGTGCTCGATTTCGGATGCCACGCCACGAGGTATTTTCCCGGATGGTACTTAAAGTATTTTACAATTCCGCTGATGGGATACCAATTGATGTGCACGTTCAGCGGCGACATAAAAATCGAAACCTGAATGCGGCGGTCACCAAAGTATTCCTCTTCCTCTGTTTCCTCAATCACCACTACTTTCCCGTCGGCGGGGCAAAGTACGGTTCCGTCTGTCTCCGTAACGGTCCTTGAAGGTACCCTGAAGAATTGAAGCACCAGTACCAATATGATCAGAGTAGGCAGGGCTGAGAACAAGACGCCTGTTTGTTCGAAAAATTTGTATATCAATAAATTGATTATTATGAGGCCGATCACGGTAGTGCTGATGATGGTGCGTCCTTCGCGGTGGAATTTCATGGGAGTAGTCAGGTGGTTTGTCAGGCCGAATGTACGAAAACCATCAGGTAAGTGAATACCATGGGGCTGGCCAGTAACACCCCGTCAAAGCGGTCGAGAATTCCTCCGTGACCCGGAAGGAGGTTGCTCGAGTCTTTCACTTTCGCACTTCTTTTCAACATGGATTCTACGAGGTCTCCGAAGGTGGCGGAGACCACGATGATCACACCGAGGACCAGCCAGTGTCCGATGGCCAAATCGTCTGTGTAGGCGGCAAGCGCAACGGCACCCGCTATGGCTGCCAATCCGCCGCCGGCAGCACCCTCAATGGTCTTTTTCGGAGAGATCCGTTCGAAGAGTTTTCGTTTGCCGAAAAGGCGGCCGAAGATGTAGGCTCCCGTATCATTGAGCCAGAGCATGATGAAAAAGCCCAGAACGATTTCAGGCTTGTATTCTACAACCAGTTCCTCAAAAGTGAATACGTTGAGTAAGGCAAGCGGTGCCATCACGTAAACAATACCGATGACTGTATGGCCTATGTTGGTAAACGGATCCGGGCGCCTTCTGTAGAGCTCCCAAACGAATATCGCGATGAAAAACGGAATGCTCAGGGATACGATGTAGGTCGGAAATATTTTGAGCTTTACAAGTTCAATTCCTATGTAAAGCACCGTAGCCGTAACTACTCCGAGCATGGTCTGAGGGTGAACTCCGCCGATCTTGGCCATGCTGTAGTACTCCAACATCCCCAGCAAACCCACAATGTAAAAGAGGGATGCAAGCGAATAGGGATTCCAAAGTATGCAGCCGATGACGACCGTCAAAAAGATCAGACCCGTAGATGCACGTATGAGCAGTTCTTTCAAAGTGCTGATTCTTCGATGATTTTTTTCGCCCGAATTACGTCTTCGCGGCGCACCATCAATTGTATATCTCCGATCACCGGATAAAAAGAATCTTTTTGGTTCAGCACTACGGCTTCAATGCCCTGTTCGCCGAGTATATGCTTCAAAAGTTCGACACTCGGCAGCAAAACGGAGCTGTACACGCCCACCCAGTTGTCACCTTTATCGGCAGCCATCGGATTCGTTTTAAGTCTTTGACGCTTCCTCTTCCTCCTCTTCAGAAGGTTTTTTTTCTTCGGCGGTCGGTTTTCTCAAATCTTCTGATGCGCCTTTGCCGTTTGCGTTTTCAGATTTTTCCGCTTTATCTTTCTCATGACCTTCCTTTGCTTCGGGGGTCTGATCTCCGTCCGTTTTCGCGACAGGCTTATCTTCGCCATCGTCTTCACTTTCTTTGCGCGTTTCCGGCTTTGTTCCCTCGCTTTTCTTCTCCTCACCGTGCGGGATCAAAGGCTCTTCTTTGTCGTAAGGGCGCTTACCGAATATTTCTTGCAAGTTTTCTTTGAAGATCACCTCTTTTTCCAAAAGCAGGTTAGCGAGCTTGTCGAGCTTGTCCTTGTTGTCGGTGAGCAGCTTTTTGGCTCGGACATATTGGCCTTCAATGATTTTTTTCACCTCTTGATCGATCATCTCCGAGGTCTTTTCGCTGTAGGGCTTGGTGAAATTGTAATCTGAATTCCCTGAGCTGTCGTAGTAGCTCAAATTTCCGATCACCTTATTCAGTCCGTATACGGACACCATGGCATAAGCCTGCTTGGTCACCTTTTCCAGATCGCTGAGCGCACCGGTAGAAATTTCATCGAAAATGACTTCTTCCGCTGCTCGCCCCCCGAGTGCGGCGCACATTTCGTCCAGAATCTGATTTGTGGTATTCAGCTGACGCTCTTCGGGCAAATACCATGCTGCCCCGAGGGATTGTCCGCGCGGCACGATGGTCACTTTCACAAGCGGAGATGCGTGTTCGAGAAGCCAAGATACCGTCGCGTGTCCCGCTTCGTGGTAGGCGATTGTCTTCTTCTCTTTTTTCGTGATGATCTTATTCTTTTTCTCCAATCCGCCGATCACACGGTCTACCGCATCGAGAAAATCTTGCTTGGTGACCTGTTTCTGTTTTTTTCGCGCAGCGATAAGGGCTGCCTCATTACAGATGTTGGCGATATCGGCACCGCTGAAGCCGGGAGTTTGCTTGGCGAGGAAATCGATGTCAATGGATTCGTCTACTTTGATAGGAGCGAGGTGCACTTTGAAAATTTCTTTACGCTCATTGAGGTCGGGCATATCCACGTAGATCTGCCTATCAAAGCGTCCTGCGCGCATCAGGGCGCGGTCGAGCACATCGGCGCGGTTGGTCGCTGCCAGAATAATCACACCGCTGTTGGTGCCGAATCCGTCCATTTCAGTCAGGAGCTGGTTCAGGGTGTTCTCACGCTCATCATTCGCGCCCATACTGGCACTTTTGCCGCGCGCCCTTCCGATGGCATCAATCTCGTCGATGAATATTATGGCCGGTGCTTTTTCTTTGGCTTGCTTGAACAGATCGCGAACGCGTGAAGCGCCTACACCGACAAACATTTCCACAAAATCAGAACCCGACAGTGAGAAAAACGGTACCTGGGCTTCTCCCGCGACAGCCTTTGCGAGCAGGGTTTTTCCCGTACCGGGAGGTCCTACCAGCAGTGCGCCCTTCGGAATTTTGGCCCCGAGCTGTGTGTAGCGTTTCGGATTTTTCAGGAAATCTACAATCTCCTGAACCTCTTCTTTCGCTCCTTCCAGGCCCGCTACATCATTGAATGTCACATTTACGCCTTTCGTTTTGTCGAAAAGCTGCGCCTTGGACTTACCGATATTGAAGAGTTGACCTCCGCCGGCACCGGCTCCGCTGATGCGGCGCATGACGAACATCCATACGGCGATCATAATCCCGATAAAGAGAATCCATGTAAAAAGTTCCTTGCCCCACTCGCTTCTGGTTCTGTAATCATAGGAAAGGTCGTATTCCTTGCTCCATCGGTCGAGTTTTTCCTGAAAGCTGTCAGCGGGGCCGATGTCGAATTTGTAGTGCGGCCCCGTATTTTGAGCCCCGGAAACCAAAGGAGAACTGATGCGCCTTCTGTGCTTTTCATCTCGGAGTGCTTCGTCCGTGAGGTAGACCTCCGCCATTTGTTTGTTATACACGATGACGCGCTCCACCTCATTTTCGGTAACCATGCGCTCAAACTCCGTGAGATTGATGTCGCTCATGGTTCCGCTCCAATTGAAAAGATTGAGCGAAATAAGCACCACGCCGATGATGGCATATATCCAGTAAAAATTGAAAGGACGCTTGGGCGTCCCTCCGCCTTTGTTTTTACCGTTCCCCGAAGCGAATTTGTCCTTCAGGTTCTTGAATTGTTTATTGTCTTTGTTTTCAGCCATTCCGGTTTGTTGCCTGTTTCTTAAACTTGATATTCTACCTCCTTAACATCTGCATCTGCCCAAAGTTTTTCAATGTTGTAGAACTGCCGCGTCTCTTCCCTGAAAATATGTACCACAACATCAAAATAATCGAGCAAAATCCACTCCGAGGTATCGGCACCTTCTTTGTGCACGGGTTCGTCTCCTGTCTCGAGATAAATTTGCTTTTCTACTTGTCTTGCAATGGCTTCTACCTGCGTATCTGAGGTTCCGTGACAGATTACAAAAAAATCTGTCACCGCATTTTGAATTTCTCTGAGATCAACGGTGCAAATTTCTTTGCCTTTGACCTCTTGGATTCCGCGTACGGCGGAGGCTACAAGTGCATTCGTAGCTTTTTCGGAGGGTTTGTGCATCAAGTATTCTTAACGGATTGTGCAAAATTACGCATTTTCGCAGTCACCGACGATTTAGTAAGGTTTAAGATACGCATGAACAAAGCGATTTCGCGTTTTATCGGTTTAGAGGAGACGGATTCAACTAACAATTATGTTGCCAAACAGGCGGCAGAGGGGAAGTACCGCCCGGGAACGGCTATTCTGTCATACTTTCAGACATCCGGCAGGGGGCAACGCGGAAGTACTTGGCAGGCCGAACGCGGAGCCAACCTCACTTTCAGCTTTGCCGTTCCGGCAGATTTTCTTCCGCTGCACCGAAGTTTTATGCTCTCAAAAGCCGTTTCGGTAGGTTTGTGCCGGGCCGTGGGAGAAATGACCTCGGGAGAAGCGGTGATCAAGTGGCCCAATGATATTCTGCTCAACGGAAAGAAAATAGCGGGGATTTTAATCGAATTCAAACAAATAGGCGGCCGCTTGGCGGTGGTGGGTATCGGGCTCAATGTAAACCAAACTGGTTTCGGGAGCGCATTTAAAGCGACAAGCGTGGCAAATGAACTCGGGCGTGTCACGGATATTAACGCTGCGGCGCTTACCGTAGCGACGCACCTTAATGCCGCTTTCAGCGAGCTTTTCGCCGAGTCGTTTGATGCGATTCATGCGGACTATATGTCTATGCTTTACGGATTTCAGACCGAAGCCGGATTTGAAACTTCGGAGCGTACCTTCTCGGGCACCATCTTGGACGTGGATGAATCAGGGATGCTGCTGGTGCGGTCAAAGCAAGGGGGTGCACAAGCCTTTGCCCCCAAAGAAATCAAAATCAATTATTGACCGCTCCTGTGCGGCACGTCTGCGCACCCGCGCTCAATTGCCCAGCACCTCGGTCAGCCTGTCAGCGATGTAGTCGAAGAGGTTGGACAGGGGTTTTTCCACCATCATTTTCAGAAAGGGATTCACGTCAGCCTGCATGAGCTGGTAGGCAGTGGTTTCTTCTCCGGAAGATTCCAGAAAGACCTCTAAAGTGAAAGGAAACGGTGATCGATCTCCGCTTTCCATACGCACGCGAACGGGCCGTTCTGTCTCCGTGAGCTTTAAGTCAATGGTAGCGGTGCCCTGCACTTTAAAACTGCAGTAATCCTCCCGGCTTTCCCATTCTGAAATACGCTCCGCGGGAAGCAGGTGCTTAAAGTTGTTGAGGTCGGTGATGTAGTCGAATACGGCATCGCCTGCGGCGGCTACCGTTACTTTTTTGCTTTCAATTTTCATGCGCTGCTGTCGGCGTATTCCAGGTTTCGGGCGATTGACGCCATTCTTTAAGGGTCTCGGTCATGGCATCGTCAATGTAGCCCGACTTCAAGGCTTGTGCGATGAGGTGGTCATAATCTGAAAGGGTGACCAAGTCGCAATGGGCATTTTGGAAGTTTTTTTCGGCCACCTCGAAGCCGTACGTGAAAATAGCCGCCATTCCTTTCACTTCGCAATCGGCTTCTCGCAGTGCATTTACCGCCGAGAGACTGCTGCCTCCGGTGGAGATGAGATCTTCGACCACCACCACTGAGCGGCCGGGACTTACTTGACCTTCAATGCGGTTACCGAGGCCGTGCCCCTTGTCGGCGCTTCTCACGTACATGAACGGGAGATCGAGTTCCTGAGCGATCAATGCTCCGTGCGCAATGCCGCCGGTCGCCACACCTGCAATGGCATCCGGCTTTCCGAAACGGTCTGTGATTTCCCGAACAAACTCCTGACGGATAAAAGTTCTGATGCGGGGATATGACAAGGTAATGCGGTTGTCGCAGTAAATGGGGGCTTTTCTTCCGCTGGCCCACGTAAACGGAGCTTTCGGGTTGAGTTTTACAGCCTTGATTTGTAGGAGAAATTCAGCTACTTTTAGCGCCGAATCACGGTTTGATTGCATGACAGCAAATGTATAAAGTTTTTGTGAACGATAAGCGGATTGTCCTCACCTCATCTTGCGATTTGGAAATGATGGGCAATAAAATGCTCTATTTTCGGTACGATGATTTTGAGGAGATCAATTTCTTATTGACCCTTTTGGACGAGCATGAAGAAATCCGCGGTGCCGTAGTGAGTTCTGATGATTTGGAAAGTCTTATCACCGATTTTCGCGCCCATTTCAAAGAGATCGATGCCGCGGGCGGGCTGGTCACCGATGAGGAGGGGCGGCTCTTGTTCATTCATCGGTTCGGAAAGTGGGATTTGCCGAAAGGCAAGAGAGAAACCGGTGAAACACCCGAGGCTTGCGCATTGCGCGAAACCGAAGAAGAATGCGGTGTAAAAGACCTTGAGCTGGGGGCAGCCCTGCAGGTGACCTACCACACCTATATCCTCGACGGAAGGCGCCACCTGAAACGCACTTTTTGGTACGCGATGAAGGCTTCCAATCAGGCACTCACCCCTCAAGCCGAGGAGGGCATTACTGCGGCGAGGTGGATCGCTCCCGAGGCCATCGACTGGCATACCATGCCCACCTATCCGAACATCCGCATTCTGGTAGATGAATTCTTGGCCTCCACTACCGCCCGACTTTGATTTCTGAGGCTTTCTCCGCCTCAATTTTCATGCGGTACAGTACTTTTTCAAGTCCCGTGCTCGGGTATGGTGCTTGGGTATCGGTGAGCAGGCCCTCCGCATCTGCCCATGAAAAATGCGGAATCCTGTACACCTCAAGTTGCTTCATCACGGTTTCATCATCGGTGGGGCGCACTACGGGCCAAGGCCTTTTCGGTAAATCGGTATGACCGCTGAGTGCGCTCACCGAGATTTCCGCTATGCGGAAGTGGTCGCCGTATTTTTCGGCAAGGCTTGCGAGGGAAATGGCTTCACGCTCTGCTACGGTGCTCCACGGCGCCGATATCACGATGAAGAAAGGCCGGGGATCACCCGCGTCAGCCATACCTGCGAGTTCAGTCACGGGGCTGCCCTTTCCGGTTCGGGTGAGCTTATCCCTGAGTCCTTCCGCTATTGCAGCAGTCTCGGGGCGCACAGGGCGCTCGGCTTCCGCAATGTCATCGATCAGGCGAAGTACTGCCCCGGCGGGATAGCGCCTGTCATAGTAGGCGTTCTTGAGGTTGAGCAAAAGCACCGCCCTCCGCAGATCCTCCCGCACAAGGAAATCATCCCGCATCAGCAGGGAGTCAACCTCAGAAAGAGAGAGGCCCGACTGCATGCGGTTGTACATTTCAGCACCGCCGAAGCGGGAGCTGTAGGCATCGAGTACACCTTCGTAGAAAAGCGTGAACACCCCGTATCGACCGGGATGTGAGAAGGGGAGCGGTCCCTCCGCAAAAACGGTATCGTATACTTCTTTTCTCGGCAGCCCCGCGGCGAGTTTCATTTCCGCATAGGTGTATTCCGCATAGCGGCCGGCAAAACTGCCCGGCGGATACCGACCCGTCAGCTCTTCGCGAAATGCCTCCAGGTTGCGGCGCATCTGCCGTGTGCCGATGAGCGCTGCATTTTCAGCAAAAAACTTGTAGTACAATCGGTCCGTTTCGGAAGCTGCTTCATTGATGTCGGGAAATTCACCCGGATTTTCGCGGTAGAGGGTATATTTCAGTTCGCCTTTTTGCCAAGTGTTGATCAGGGCAAACTCATTTTCTTCGGAAATTTCCACACGGTATTCTGCGCCGGGCTCCAGATAGAGAGGTGCGGAAAAGCGACGTATTTTAACCACCGCACTGCAGGTATCTTCAATGGCTGCCGCCAGACGAAAGGATCCTGAGGAGTCGAGCACTGCGGTAGCGCTGTGTGCTATGCGCTCCGAGATGGGATCGGCGTATACGGTCAGGCTGATCTCTGCCCCCGCATAGAGCGGGGCAGTACCGAAGACCTCGGCTGTTTGTGCTTTTGCCGAAAGGCCGAGTACTGCAACAAAGAGTGCGGCGAGCGGCTTAAAAATCGTCGTTGATTTGAACGGCATTTGGGAGAAATTTTCCCACATCCCCTCCGTTTCGGTGGATATCGCGAACGATAGAGGAGCTGTAGGCGGCATATTCGGGGAGGGTGACGAAAAATACGGTGTCTACTTCATTGGCAAGTTCACGGTTCATTTGTGCGATGGACTTTTCAAACTGAAAATCCTCCGCATTGCGCAAGCCCCGAATGATATGTGTGGCCCCTGCCTTGCGGCAAAAATTGACGGTAAGCCCCGCGTAGTCGGCGATCTCAACTTTATCTTCGAAGCTGAATGCCTGCTTGATCCATTTTTTGCGCTCTTCGAGGGTAAAGAGGTAATTTTTGTTTGCGTTGACGCCGATGGCCACAATGATCTTGTCAAAGAGGGGCAGGGCGCGCTTGATCACGTCCTCGTGGCCTTTGGTGATGGGGTCAAATGATCCGGGAAATATTGCTGTGCGTGCCATGGGGATTTAGTTGATAGCGTTTCTGATTTTCACACATTTCTCGAGGATGCCTTCCAGCTTGTCGAGTTGCAGCATGGTATGCGGGTCACTCAGTGCCTTGTGCGGCTCGGGATGCACTTCCATAAAAAGTCCGTCGGCACCGGTGGCCACCGCCGAGCGGGCAATGGTTTCAATATACTCGGGGTCACCTCCCGTCACGCCCGAAGTTTGATTGGGGCGCTGCACGCTGTGGGTGCAGTCCATGACCACGGGGGCACCGAGTTTCTTCATGCGAAATACAGAAGTAGCATCTACCACGAGATCGTTGTAGCCAAAAGTCGTGCCGCGCTCGCAAGCCCAGACCTTATCATTGCCCGCGGAGCGCACCTTATCCAATGCGAACTGCATGGCTTCGGGACTCAGGAATTGCCCTTTTTTGATATTTACCGTGCATCCGGTTTCACCGGCAGCGATAAGGAGTTTGGTTTGGCGACAGAGGAAAGCCGGAATTTGCAGGTGGGTCACATAGGGGGCCACTTCAGCAGGTTCGTTGCTTTCATGCACATCGGTGATATTTTCTACACCGAGGGTATCGCGTACTTCTTTCAGGATATTGAGGGCTTCGGACTTATCAATGCCCGTAAAGCTGTCCAGTTTGCTTCGGTTGGCCTTCTCGTAGCTTCCTTTGAAGATGAAGCGAATATCGAGCTTGTCGCAAATGCGCTTCACCTCACGGGCGATGAAAAACGCAGTGTCGCGGTCTTCAATGGCGCAGGGCCCCGATATCAAAAACAATTTACTCATTCTTCCTTGGCTTTTTGGCCCAGGTAGCCGCTGTGGTGCCGCAGGGCGTATTGGGCCTTGGTAAATCCTATTTTTTCCATCAGCATCACCACAAGAATATCGCCGGCCACGGTCATTACGGTGGTGGAGGTGGTGGGTGTGAGTCCAAGCGGGCAGATTTCCGCCGGCCCGCCGGTGTGGAGCACTACATCGGCTTTGGCACAGAGTTCCGAATCCTTGTTGCCCGTGAGTACAATGAGCTTGAGCTCGGGATATAATCGACGCGCCAAAAATTCAAATTCAGTCACTTCCCTGGTTTTTCCGCTGTTGCTGATGGCGATGATGACATCATGGGGCTGCAGCACGCCCAGATCGCCGTGTTGGGCTTCTGCCGGATGGATGAATATGGCGGGAGTACCCGTACTGGCCAGCGTCGTGGCGATGTTGTCCCCGATTTGCCCGGCTTTTCCCATACCGGTCACCACCACCTTTCCGTGGCCGAGGTGGACCTGACGATAGATGAGTTCTACGGCTTCGATAATAGCCCCTTCTACGGGAATATTGCGAATGGCCTCAATTTCTTTCTCTATGAGGCCTCTGATTTTTTCTTTGGTCACAGTAGGCGCTTTGTTGGGGCAAAATTAGACTTTATCCCCGAACCCCGACTTTGCAGAAGCAGTCCTGAAAAAACTGAAGTTTACGCTCCCGTATTTTTTGTGCAAAAAACGCTGCGGATGCGCGGAAAAGTCATTTTCTTCTCCGTGCTCAATGATCAATATCCCTTCCGGCCGCATCCACCCTCCGAGTAAGATCAGGTCGGGCATTTCGGGAAAGCGCGGATCCGCATAAGGCGGGTCGGCAAAAATCAGATCAAACTGCTTGCGCGGATTTTTCAGCATCTTGAATACGTCGGCCTGTACCACACGTATGCCCTTCAGCTTCCACTGCTTCAATGTTTCATCCAAAAACTTTTTTGAAACGGGATCCACATCTACGGAAATGACCTCCGCGGCACCCCGGCTGTGAAACTCTAAGCTGATACCGCCGCTGCCGAAAAACAAATCAAGGACGGCTGCCCCGTTAATATCCTTCAGGTTGGCCAAAACATTGAACAGGGCTTCCTTGGCCATATCCGTGGTGGGGCGTGCCTTGAGATTGGCGGGCGGCTTGATGCGCCTGCCCCGCAGTTTTCCGCCTACTACGCGCATAGCTTAGCCGTGTAGCCTATGATGTACCGAGCGAAAGATTTCGGATCGGGATTGCCCGAAGTATCAATTGAAGCAGGCGAAAGTTCACTGTCCACATTGCGGATGTAGGCTGCGAGGGCCTCACGCAGGTCGTCCCGTGCAGCCGCATCACCGAGCAGTACCGTCTTAACCTCTGCGGCGGGAACCGGTAAGGTCTGCTTGAGCGCAAAGAGCGTGAAGTAGACGATGTCTGAAGTGTTTTCGGCGGTAACGGAATTGGCCAGAAGCGGTGCGCCCTCCGAAAGCACGAAGATGAAGTACACCTTATCCCTGGCGAAGAGAAAGCATTCCGCACCCCCGGTCGACACAGCGGTGAGCACACGCAAGAGGTGGCCCGCTCCGTGGTGCAGCTTAAGCCCCGGCATGATCCGGTCTAAGACGTCCTGTGCGCCGTCAGAATCTTCGTAAACCAAAACAGCATCCGCTTCGGGAAGACGATCAAATTCAGCGGGTCTTTCAGCAGAGTAGGCGGTGGTGAGCTCCAATGCCGACGAGATTTCAGTTTCCTCAAAAAGACCTCCCGGAAGGAGGGTAAAGGCCGGAGAAAATGAGAGTGCAAATACCGGCAGCGGGCCTTCACGGCGCATGTGCTCGGTCAGGTTTTTTTCGCCTTCGGGGATACGGAGCTCCCCTATGCAATCTTCTCCGAATTTATCCGCGTACTGCCACACGGAAAAAAAGCCGGACCCGAAAGCGAGCCCGACCGACAGATTTTCATCTTGTTCCCTTCCGGGAAATTTGCCCGATGCGGGAAGCGCCGCCGTTTTATCGGGTCCAGTTTCCACTTGTACTGGCCTCAGTGAGCGAGCCAACTTTGAACTGTTTGGCGAAGGGTTTCGGATCGATCACCTGAAATACATTTTGCTCTACACCTCCGGCATCAATTTGTGCGGTGGCCATTTCGAACCTGTGTGAAGCAAAAGGCACGAAGGGGAGCGAGTCAACGTAGAGCTTCGTCTTTCGGGTTTTGCGGTCACTTTCGTTAAATACGTAACTCAATACGTCAGCTTGCACGGTATCCCGTACAATAGTGCCTTCGGCGATCACCTGTGCTTCCGTCATTCCTTCCGGCATTTTTTGGATGAGTCCGAGCTCCCGCGCCTCTTCTTCCGTGGCAATGGAGTCGGGGAGAGATCCCAAACGCTTGATCAGGGTCAGCTCACCTTCTTTGAGGAAATGCAGTAAGGAGTCGAAGTTGTCTGTGTATTTTCCGTGCTCTCGGTTGTAAGCAATTTGCGCTTTCCGAATATCTTTCAAACGCTGCACCACGTGCTTCTCTACCCTTTCCACCTTGCGTTCATAAATTAGCCTGCTCTTGATCACATCGTAGTCCAAATAGACAAACAGAAGCGCTCCCGCAGTCACGAAGATACCCACAAAAATTTGTGCTTTGGCCGGGATGGTTCCTTTCACGTAAAGTGTTCCGAGTACGCCGACGACCAAAATGGCAATGCTGCCCAATTTGAAGCCGGTAGTTTGGCCGCCCGAGAAAATCAGCAAGATGAGCCCTAAGAAAGCCAAGAGGCCGGGTACGAAGTACTTGCCGAGAAAATTTCCAATTTTGTCCATGTTGTTTTTTTTGCGGAACGGCAACAAAGCTACAATTTTTTTCAGAGTGCCATTTTACCGAAAGGTGAAATTTAAACCGGATCAAAAGGCCTTACTTTGCAAGGTTATGACCACACCCCTGTACGGTTCGGAATATACTGCGGAATTTTCGGCGCTTCTCACGAAAAACTTTGGTTTTGAGCCCACTTCTTCGCAGGAAAAGCTCATGTATGCCATGGCGAGATTCGTGGTGAGTACGCAGGACAATTGTATGCTTGCGGTGAAGGGATATGCCGGAACCGGGAAGACAACCCTCGTCTCCGCGCTGGTCAACTCGCTCGGGGCCGTAGGTTTGAAGAGTGTACTGCTGGCACCCACGGGTCGCGCGGCTAAGGTACTGGGCGGGTACAGCGGCCGCCGCGCATTTACCATCCACAAGAAAATTTACTTCAGGCGAAACACTCCGAACGGAGCTTCAACCTTTGAGCCCGCTCAAAATCTGCACAAGGATACCGTATTTGTAGTCGATGAAGCCTCGATGATCGGAAATGACTACCATTCGGGCAGCCCGGGGAGCAGCCTTCTGGAAGATTTGATGACTTACGTGTTCAGCGGAACCCGCTGCAGGCTTCTCCTTATCGGCGATGGTGCTCAGCTCCCGCCGGTAGGCAGTGATGAGAGTCCCGCCTTAGATATGAAGCTGCTCAGGTCGGCTTTTCCCCTCACGGCCGCCCTTTGCGAACTTACGGAGGTAACGCGCCAAAGTGCGGAATCAGGTATTCTGGCATTGGCCACTTCCGTGCGCAATGCGCTGGCTCTTGAAAAGGTAAGTGAAGCCTTGCCATTTAAGTTGCCTGAACAGCCCGACGTAGTTAGGATCGACGGCACCGAGCTTCAAGATTTTCTGGAAGAGGAATTCGGACGCCACGGAGAGGAGGGGGCGCTCATTATCACACGGTCAAACAAGCGCGCCAACTTGTTTAATAAGTCGGTACGGGCCCGTGTTTTTTTTCGAGAAGAGATCGTATCGGGCGGAGACTTACTGATGGTTGTGAAAAACAATTACAAGTGGCTCGATCCCGAGAGCAAAGCAGGCTTTATTGCCAACGGAGATGTGGCCGAAGTGCTCAGACTGGGAAAGTGGGAAGAGCGGTTCGGGTACTCTTTTGTGCATGCCACCCTGCGCCTAACTGACTATCCTGATGAGCAGCCTTTTGAAGCGCTGCTCTGGCTAGATGCGATAGAAGCGGAGGGCGCCTCCATGCCCCGAGAAGCCGTGACAGGGCTTTACAATGCCGTCATGGAAACCTATGCGGACCTGCCCACCAAGGCTGAACGAAAAAAAGCGCTCCGAGAAGATCCCTATTACAACGCACTGCAGGTGAAATTTGCATACGCAGTAACCTGCCATAAATCGCAGGGCGGGCAGTGGCCTGCAGTATTTGTGGACCAGGGATATGTGACCGAGGAGATGATCGACCGCAATTATCTTCGTTGGCTTTACACCGCAGTGACGCGCGCCACTGAAACACTCTACTTGCTCAATTTCAGTGAAAAACTAATTCATGAGCCCGCCGGGTGACCTGTACAAAACAAAAAATCCCCGCCGGCACAATGCGCAGCGGGGATGAATACCGTCGGAGTAAACGGTCGATCGTGTAGGAAATCAACTTTGCTTGAGGCGCTTAAAAATGTAGCGTGTCACGAAAATACCCTGTTTGTCACCTTTTCCCGCGTCGCTCTCCACGCCGCTGGTCACAAAGGCCAGTTCCCAACCTTCTTCTGTCCAGGAATTGATCGCCGAGGCGATCATTGCATCGTTTGACGCAATGTTTTGGAAATTGATCCCTACACCGCTGAAGAAGTTCAGAAGTTTGGTTTCATTGAGTTCGTCTACTTTCAGGTCTTTCCTGCGAACCTTTCCCTGATCACTGTCTTTACCTCCGCTGCGGGCGGTGGTGTACATGGAAGTATCTATCACCAAATCAGCGGAAAAAACTTGCAGCGGTACTTGAATGAGTTCTGCTACAAGGTCAACAGGAGATACTTTGGTAAGCGATTGTTTGAGAGGGTATTGATAGCGATGGCGAC
>PXBH01000180.1 GCA_003565555.1 Cryomorphaceae bacterium
CGAAGGTATCTTTCATAATCTGCTCGAGAAGTCCGATGACCGCAGCAGCTATCCAAAATGAACGAGTAAAATTTCGAAAACACTACAATTCTGATCTTGCAGTATTGAAATCAGGGAATACGTATCGGTTGTAAACTACCTTGTCATGCAGGTTGTAAATCCTGTAAGGGGATTCATCTTGCTGCCCTTTGGATTTTCATACGGGATAGGCTCAGTGTTTCATTTTTGATCAACCGGCTTGGGCAGGCCTTGCCCGGTTTGGCTATTTTCTCTTTTTCTTTCCTTTCGGTTCCCAAGCTTTGAGTTCCTACAAATTATGAATGATCTGCTTCCTTGTTGCCCTCCTGCACCGGGCAAACGGTAGCGGCTCTAAAATGATTGAGCGTAACAGATTTTTTGAACGTTGTAGCCATCATTTATAAGATCATCAAAGCGGGCCCTACTTAGAGTCTGTCAATAGAGTGCAGTGGCTGGATCATAATGTTCGATAGCAAGTTCTCGACCAAGCCAAAGGCATGGGCGCACGCAGGACTGAAAAGCAAGGAGTCCTTACGGATGACTGTTTTCAGGCCCAGTGCAACGCCGAGAATGGACTTTATGGACAGACACTACTTAACCGCCGCATCAACTAAAGCCCCGCGGTGCGGTGTATTTTCCAATCGGAGCCTTCCTGTTTCCAGATCAGCAGCATTTTTTGCTCGGCGCCATCGTGATTCGATTCGCCGGCGGGGGCGAGGCCCGCTACGGTGATCCAAAACCCGGCTTCGCCCGACGCTGAAAAAGGGGTGAACTTGGGCTGCCGGCGCACATCGGTGCCGCATACGGCGATCAGCGCACCGCCGGGAGTGCTCCCGATAAACTCGGCGGTGCACATATCGGTCACGGCTGCGGAGTCGCGGGTGTTGCAGGCCTCGGTGAGCTGCCGGATGCGTTGCAGGGCGACGCCGTGCACATCGCCCGGGCGAGTGGGGAGGGCGGGGGAACGCTTTCCAAAAATTTCTTCCGCCACATCGCAGTTGTAGTGGACGGTTGGAGGATCCCACGGGTCATTTTCGGACGCCGGCAGGCGGCTGTCGAGGGCGTCTTCCCGCTGCGGGCCGTCGGGTGAATGAACGGCGCCCCCCCCCGTTTTGTCTTCCAGGTTTTCCGTGGCAAAATCGGTTTGTGAAAACGTCGATATGGCACTAAATGTCATCAGAACGAAGCCGGTGAAATGTTTGGTTGTTTTCATGGTTATCAATTGTGCGGGTTGTTGATCTTTTTGTGTGTTCCGGCGGGGGCGCAATTCGCGGTCTGCCGTGTGCATACCCTTTTCCCGGGAGCATCCGAAGTGTGTATTTTCCGTGTATTCGGAAGGGTTTAAAAGCCGTGGGGGTTGAACCCTATGAAAAGTCTTATATTTACCCCACGGCCTTTGGTCAACCGAAGTAAAAGTAAGCGGGTTTGCATCCGGAATTTTTCGTTTTTTTCCGAGTCTGACTTTTTGCTTTCCGAAACGGATAAAACTGAATCCGAAGGTCCGAAACCAATCGAACAACCACATGAAATTCATCCTCGCAGGTCTTTGCATTTCCCTGCTGATCCCTTTCTGCACGGCCGGGCGGGAATCAGTCACAGACAGCCTCAGCGCGCTCTTGCAAAACGAGCAGGACACCGAACGCCGCTTTGAACTGCTGCGCGACCTCACCGAAACGGCCTCGGCCAGAGACTACGCCGAGGGCCTCATTTTTGCCCGAAAGGGCTACCGACTGGCCTTGGAAACCGGCGACGAAGCGTGGACGCCCCGCTTTAGCGAAATGAAGGGGCGCGTGCACGCCAACCTCGGGCAGCTCGACTCGGCCGGGACGCTCTTTGACCGGGCGCTGGAAGGCTACACCGCCGTCGGCGACCAAAAGGGGCGGGCCACCACGCTGTTCAAAATCGCCTGGCTCCACCAACGCCGCGGTGAATACGAGCCCGCAATGGAGGCCAACCTCGAGGCCCTCGGCATCATGGAAGACCTCGGCGACCAGGCGGGCATCGTCAACGCCCTCGGCAGGGTGGCCGGCGACCTATACAACCAGGAGAATTACGAGGAGGCGCTGGAATATGCCCTGCGCGCCATCGACATTTGCCGGAAAGGCGGCCATGACGAAGAGATGCCCTACCTGCTGTACCATGCGGGATATGCGGCCATAGGACTCAAGGATTATGAAGGCTCTCTAAGCTATTGGGATGAGGCCATCATGTGGGTGGAAAAGCTCGGGATGGGCCTTGCCAACACGGCCGATATGAGCAACGGGCGCGGCAATGCCCTCAAAAAACTCGAGCGCTACCCCGAAGCCATCGCCGCCTACGAGCTCACTTTGGCAAGTGCAGAAAAGGCGAATTACTACGGCGGCATGTACACCGCCACGGCCAACCTGGGCGAGGTGCACCTGCGGCAGGGCAATTACGAAAAAGCCCTCGACTATCAGCTGCTCACCGTCGAAAGGCAGGAAGCAGGCGAAATGTGGATGAGCCTTACGGAAAATTACGGCCACGTGAGCACCATCTACGAAAACCTCGGCGACTTCGAGAATGCCCTCCTCTACCAAAAGAAGGCCCGCGCCATGCGAGACCAAACCGCCAGTGAGCAAAGCGATGCCGCCATGAGCGAGCTGCGCACCCGGTACGAAACGGAGCAAAAGGAAGCCACCATCGCGCTTCAGGAAGCCAAAATCGGGCAGCAGCGCACGGTACAGTGGCTCGGATTCGGGGTGCTGGCACTGGTATTGCTTTTTGCCGTGAGCTTCTACATCAACGCCCGCAAACGGCGGAGGGCCAATGCCTTGCTTTTCGCAAAAAATGCAGAAAACGAGCTCCTGCTCAAAGAGATCCACCACCGGGTGAAGAACAACCTCGAAGTGGTGTCGAGCCTGCTCGCCCTGCAATCCGCTCAGGTGGGCGATGAAAAGGTGAAGGACGCCATGCGCGAAGGGCAAAACCGGGTGCACTCCATCGGCATCGTGCACCAAAAGCTCTACCAAGGCACCAACCTCGGCGCGGTGGAGATGAAGGATTACTTCCTCAACCTGAGCGACAACATCCTCGACACCTTTGGCGCCGATGACCGCGTGCGCATCGAGTGCGCCATGAACACCCTCGAGCTCGACATCGACACGGCCGTGCCGCTGGGCCTCATCGTCAACGAAATACTCACCAATGCCCTCAAGTACGCCTTCCCGGACGGGCGGGCGGGCAAGATCGAGATCAAACTCGAACAAACCCCCGACGGCCTGCTCCGCCTCGCCGTGAAAGACGACGGGGTGGGGAAGGGGCACTCCCCGACCGCCGGCACCGGTTTTGGCGGACAGCTCGTGTCGCTGCTCGCCCAGCAGCTGCGCGGCAAGCTGCGTGAAGAAACCGAAAAAGGTACCGCAGTGTATTTCGAATTCAAAGCCAAAGCCGCCGCCTAGATGGAGCAGAAAGTGAAAATTATGGTCGTGGAAGACGAGATGATCATCGCCGCCAAGGTGGCGATGTTTCTCAGCGAGCTGGGCTACGAAGTGACCGGCATCCTTCCCG
>PXBH01000031.1 GCA_003565555.1 Cryomorphaceae bacterium
ATTATCGCGCCCTCCGGGACGCGATGATCCCAAAGGGGGGAGGCTTTCAGTAAAATCCGCTCCCGCTTCGCGTGAGCATTTTTTGTATCCCATGATTTCTCCTCAAGCGGAGCTTGGGAGAAATCATGGGATACAAAAAATCCTTCCGCCATGGGCGGAAGGATTTTACTGAGCGGGAGACGGGATTCGAACCCGCGACCCCGACCTTGGCAAGGTCGTGCTCTACCAGCTGAGCTACTCTCGCGTTGTCGAATTCAAAAGAAAACTCCTTTCGAATCGGAGGACAAAAGTAAAGAATTCTCCCCAAACAGCGAAAAGAAAAATTTACTTCCCGCTGATTTTTTTGATTTCATTGAGTTTCATGAGCGCCTCGACGGGCGTGAGAGAATTGATGTCCATTTGGGTAATCTCATCTCGAATTTGCTCCAAAATGGGATCGTCGAGTTTGAAGAAACTCAATTGCATGGGGTCTTCGGGCTTGCGCTTTTCGGAAGCATCGGGCATGCTGCCTGCGTGAGATTTTTCGAGGCGCTCCATGATTTGGTGCGCCCGAGTCACCACTGAGACGGGCATTCCCGCCATGCGGGCCACGTGGATCCCAAAGCTGTGTGCGCTGCCGCCCTCCTTGAGTTTTCTCAAAAAAATGACCCGATCACCCACTTCCTTCACGCTCACATTGAAGTTTTTGATCCGCTTAAAAATCGCAGCCATCTCGTTAAGCTCATGGTAATGCGTAGCAAACAAGGTCTTGGCTCGGGCATCCTTGCGTTCGTGAATGTACTCGGCTATGGCCCAAGCGATGCTCACTCCGTCGTAAGTGCTCGTGCCGCGACCTATCTCATCGAGCAATACCAGGCTGCGTGATGACAGGTTATTGAGAATACTGGCCGTCTCGTTCATCTCCACCATAAATGTCGATTCGCCGGAGGAAATATTGTCGCTGGCGCCCACCCGCGTAAAGACCTTATCGACCACTCCTATTTTGGCTGACGCTGCCGGGACGTAGCTGCCGATTTGTGCGAGAATCACGATCAGGGCTGTTTGCCGGAGCAATGCAGACTTCCCCGCCATATTCGGGCCGGTGATCATCATAATTTGCTGCTTTGCATTGTCGAGGTACACATCGTTGGCCACGTATTCCTCGCCCGCGGGCAGGTGCCGTTCGATGACGGGATGCCGGCCCGCTTTGATGTCGAGTACATGACCTTCTGACATTTCGGGCCTGCAATAATTGTATTCCTCGGCCGCTTCTGCAAATCCGCAAAGGCAGTCGAGCTCGGCAATGCGGCGCGCATTGAGTTGAATCGGTTCGATGTAGCGGGCCACAGCCTCCACCAGTTCGGAAAAAAGCCTGAGCTCCAAGGCGGAAATTTTTTCTTCGGCGCCCAGAATTTTTTGCTCATAGTCTTTGAGCTCGGGGGTAATATACCGCTCAGCGTTTACCAAAGTTTGCTTGCGCACCCAAGCTTCCGGCACCTTGTCTTTATGGGTATTCCTGACCTCGATGTAGTAGCCGAATACATTGTTGAAGGCTATTTTCAGCGACGTGATTCCGGTGGCTTCCGATTCGCGCTTTTGGATCGCGAGCAGGCGGTCCTTGCCTTTTGCGGTAATCTCCCGCAACTCGTCGAGTTCCGGACTCACGCCCGGCGCAATCACACCTCCTTTAGCGACTTGGGCCGGGGCATCAGGGGACAGCTCGCGCGCTATGCGGTCCACCACGGATTTGCAGGGGTTGAGCTGTTCCGAAATTCGCGTCAGCAAATCGGCTTTCTCACCCGCAAGGATCTCCCGAATCGGTCGCATCGCCGCAAGTGAACGCTTGAGCTGAAGTACCTCTCTGGGCTGAATTCTGCCGACTGACACTTTGGAAATCAACCGCTCCACATCACCGATTTTCTCGATGTGGCCTTTAATATCGGCACGTTTCTCTGAATTCCCTCTGATGCAGGCCACGGCCGCATGTCGTTCTTTCACCTGTGTGAGCTGCTTAAGCGGGAGTACCAGCCAGCGCTTCAGCAATCGGCTGCCCATGGGCGATACCGTTCGGTCGATCACATCGAGCAGCGAATAGGCCCCGTCTCCGAGCGGACGGATAAGCTCCAGGTTGCGGATGGTAAATCGGTCGAGCCAAACGTAATTGTCTTCGTCCACCCGCGACAGCGATGACACGTGCGCCGTTTTCTCATGGTGCGTTTCCCGCAAATAATGCAAGACCGCACCCGCGGCAATGACCGCGCAGTCCATTTCCTCCACTCCGAAGCCTTTCAGACTCTTGGTTTTGAAGTGCGTCAAAAGTAAATCGTAGGCAAAATCTTTGGTAAACACCCAGTCATCCAGCCTGAAAGTATTGTATTTCCCGCCGAATGCATCCTGAAACTTTTCTTCGTAATTGCGTCTGAACAAAACCTCGCCGGGGTTGAACCCCTGCATCAACTTGTCGATGTAGGGGAGGGAGCCCTCGGCAGTCATAAATTCACCCGTGCTGATATCGAGCAAAGCCAGCCCTGCCCGATTTTGATGAAAATGTACGGCAGCCAGAAAATTATTGCTTTTGTGGTCGAGCACCTGATCGTGGTAGGAGAGGCCGGGAGTAACCAGTTCCGTAACGCCGCGTTTCACGATGGTTTTGGTAGCTTTCGGGTCTTCCAGCTGATCACAGATTGCCACGCGGTATCCCGCCCGAACCAGCTTCGGCAGATAGGTATCCAGAGCGTGGTGGGGAAAACCGGCCAGCTCTACGTGGCTTGCAGCTCCGTTTTTGCGCTGCGTCAGCACAATCCCAAGCACCTGAGCTGTCTTCACCGCATCCCCGCCGAAGGTTTCGTAAAAATCTCCGACCCTGAACAGCAGCAAAGCGTCGGGGTATTTCGCCTTTACGGCGGAATACTGTTTCATCAGGGGCGTTTCGCCGCCATCCTTTTTCTTTGTTTTCTTTGTTGCCAAAAGGCAGAAATTTCGGTGCAGACGCGAAAATACCAAACCTCTTCCGGTTCACCACCCCGCAGCACCACCGTATTTTCACATCTTATGAACAGAAAACGCAGTACAGAAGCCCTCAACCGTCCGAGTATTGATGATTACGCGAACCTGCCGAAACTACCTGTTTACGTGGTATTGGACAATGTGCGCAGTGCGCAAAACGTGGGTTCATTTTTCAGAACCATGGATGCTTTCCGATGTGAAGCGCTGTTCTCGTGCGGCATTACACCTGCTCCGCCACACCGCGAGATCAATAAGACTGCACTGGGCGCCACTGCCACCGTAAGGCACGCGCACTTTAAAAATACGGCTGATTGCCTCGACGCCCTTCGGAAACTCAATGCCGCAGTCTACGCTGTGGAGCAAACAGAGCATTCGACAGGCTTGGAAAATTTTCAGGCTCCGCAGGGCCGACCGCTGGCGCTCGTATTCGGCAATGAAGTGGACGGTGTAGATCAGGAAATCATCAACCGTTGCGAGGGCAGCATTGAAATTCCGCAATTCGGAACCAAACATTCGCTGAACATTGCCGTATGCGGAGGGATCATACTGTGGCAGCTTGCCGGTTTAAAACTCAGCAGAACTGTATGAGGTAGTGCGAATTTTGTATATTTCGCCGCCCTAATAGAGCACCCATGTTGAAGGGAATAAAAGGAATCTATATTGCTTTGATTGTATGCGTACTGAGCGGAAGCTCAGCGTTTGGCCAATACTTCGGATCAAGAGCGACCTACTGGAAAAATTCGCGGCACACCATAAGTTTCGGACTCGGTGCGGCCAATTTTCTCGGAGAACTGGGCGGAAGGGACCAAATCGGCTCTGACTTTATCTGGGACCTCGAACTGTCGAAAACCAGACCCTCACTGATGGTGAACTACCGGTACCAGTTCGGTGCGGTTCTCTACGCGCGGACACAGTTTTCATTCGGGTATGTGGCCGGAAATGACGCGCTTACCGAAGAAACCTTTCGCAGAAACAGAAATATCCATTTCCGATCGCCCATCTTCGAATTGGCGGGTATGCTGGAAGCGGAAATCATCAATTTGCGCAGTAAAACGCGCTACGGTGTAGGAGGTAAAAAGAGCGCTTTCGAAGGTCTCAGCCTTTTCGCGGTTTTGGGCGTAGGCGTTACGAGATTCAATCCTCAAGGCAATTTTGAAGGAACTTGGTACAACCTGCGGCCGCTGCGCACCGAGGGGCAGGGCCTCGAAGGCGGTCCCGAGCCTTACTCGCTCTTCACTGCTGTGATTCCCATGGGCTTCCGTATAGGTTATGAAGTGAATAAGGAATGGTCCTTCGGCCTGGAGCTTATGCACCGCATTACTTTCACAGATTACATGGATGATGTAAGCGGCGATTACTACAACAACGATGAGCTGAGAATGCAGGTGGGAGACCTTTCGGCCCACTTCGCCGATCCGAGCCTGGGTGAAGTGCGCGGCCAAACCGCCGAAGGGCAGCAACGCGGAAACCCGGACAACAATGATTCCTACATGTTCGCTCATATCACGGCGACATACACCTTCAATCAGAAGCGGTTCAAGCGCTCGCGCGGCCGTGTCACCAAGCGCCGTTCGAGAAGGGTAGTATTCTGATCCTTTCGCGCCGGCGGCATATTAAGGTTCTGTTATTTTTCTTCGCCTGTCGTGCGTGTGGTGTTGCTATCGCACAACCATCCTTTTTGTCATAAAAAGACCCCGGATTCTTCGGGCCATGAACGAACCGCCGAAGCCGCATCGGACCCGCCGAGCAAGAGCCGACCGAAACCTATCACAACAAAACTGAGCAGAAAGCTTTCCGCATGAACCGAACACTCCGTGGTCGCTACGCGCTTGCATCACCTCGAGAGAGGATATTCGGGCGATCAGTTAGTCCCGGCCGGCATTCCGGCGCCCGAGAAGGAGCGAGATCAAACCGTAACGGGCGGACATTGAATTCCGCCGGCGATAGAGACAGGTCTGAAACGCGCGTGCCGCGCCTAAAGCGCAAATGTCCGGAAGACAGCCTGTGCAGACCTTGTAACCTTCAGGTAATACTTCCGCTCAGCCCCCGCCATACCCTCCCGGCAGATGATTCATCCGGCCGAACGCATGCACAAACCGGACAATTTCGGATGGCAGTACAGAGGGTTACAATATTAAGGGCTTCGGAGTGCTCCGCAGCCATCTTTGCGGGCATGACTGTACGAAGTAATTCCGCCGACCCCGGAGAAACGGACACTCCGTCAACGAAAAAGGGCTGACTCTGCGGAGTCAGCCCTTTTTCAATGAGGTAACCGAATTCTGCTTACTTGATCTCGTTTTGGAAATTCCTGAACTCGAGATCTTCGGCAGCCTTCTCTTTCAAGGAGGCATCGATGGCATAGGCGGCCTTGAGGCTGCTGCCCACCGTGGCGGCATCATTTGAACGCGCCGCGATCACGGCCTTCAGATAATGACCTTCGGCCGAATCTTTTTGATCTGATTCGTTGAGTGTGCTCATGGCAGCATCATTGTTTCCGCTCAGCACATAAGCCAATGACTTATTAAAGGTGCTGAAGCCCGACATGTTCTGCACGGCAGAAGCATACTTACCGTTTTGAATATCGATGATTCCCATATTGTAGTTCACTTCATTACCGGCGCCGGCCGCCTTCTCCAGGTGCTTCATAGCTGCCTGACGGTCCCCGCCGAGTCGCTTGATGATTCCGATATTGTTGTGCACTTCGGGGCGTTCCTCTTTCTCCAGGGCCTTATTGAACATGGTTTCGGCCTGAGAAACTTCGTTTTTCATCAGATGGATCACGCCCATATTGTTGTAAGCGCGGTAATCATCACTGTAGGTCTGCGAAGCTTTTTCATAGATACTGAACTGCTCATTCATATCGTCCGTCAGGGTAGCCGCGTAGAGCATTTCCTCCACGTTGAGTGAATCGGCGTTCTCAGAGCGCGCAAGGGCGATAATTTGCTCATCGGTACGTCCGGTGATTTCGTAGCTCACGGTGATTTGTGATCTCCGCAATTCGGGAAGAATTTTGTCGGCGATTTCTTCATATGTGGCTGCCAAGTTTCTGATCTCCTGCTCGCGTTTGGTATTGTCGCTGTACATTTCGAGAATGCGCAGAATGAGTTCTTTGTCGGTGATGTCGGAAGCTTTCATTTTTTGCTTGAATCCTTCCCAGTCTTCTCCTTTCGGCTTCAGCTGAAAGAATGCGTCTGCATCAAATTTCATTTTGTGCTTGCGCATCAGGTTAGAAACAGCGCGCTGCGCAGACTTTGCGCGGTCAGAGGCCAAGTTTTCATTGAGGCTGATTTCGCCTTCGGGAGATGCATACGCTTCAATCGCGGCGCTGTTGAAATTATGGTCGCCGGCAGTACCGTTCTCCTTCAGGTAGGCGTCGAGGGCTTTCACATCCTCTGTGCGCAACTCTGAGGGGCGCACCACTGAAGAATTGACGAGGTAATTGATCACCGCATAAGCCGTGTGCGAGGTCACTTGTTGAAATTGGTCTTTTCCCAAAACGGGTTTGTCATCGCTCATGACCATGAAGGGGGTGGTAATTACACCGTCGGCGAGTTTATAGGGCTCAAAATCTTGCGACTTGTTTCCCAATATGCCTTTGATATGAAGCATGAGGTCTGAATCTTTCATCTCGGGGTCGTAGGCAATCTTATCTACATAGGTAAAAGTTTTGCCGCTCTCATAAGGAATCACCGTGGCATTGCCGGGTGCATCCACCCCTTGAAAGGTTTCGGTTCTGTACTCCGCACTTCCGCCCTCAAACTCGAGTTTGGGGGTAAATTCTACCATGGCTTTCTTGTTGAAATACTTCCCCGGAAATTTTCCGTTGATGTTAATTTCCACACTATCGCCGCTTACGATCAATGGATTCGGCTCCAGATCATAAGTGATCGTATCTGCATACTTCGCCATCTTACCCAAGCCGCCGCAAGCGGTAATAAACACGCCGGCGATTGCGATGAGGGCGATTGTTTTCAGGTTGTGGTGCTTCATTTCGAGAGATTGTTTTTTTGAAGAAAAGCTGATTCTGTCCTTGTTTTTCAGGCTGCAATAATACACATTGTTTTCGAGATAGAGAAAGGGGTTAACTTCTTTTGTTCACCACCAAAACACCCTTAAACTACCTGATGATGAACCCCTTTTTCGGCAGGCGCCTCAATAATCGAAAGGATGGATTCGAAATCCGGGCGGTTCTGAACGAAATCTATGTTCGATGTATCGAGCAAATGGATCCTCATTTGGCCGCTTTGCTTCCGCAAAAAATCGAGGTATTGCTGCTGTAGATTATCGAGATAGTCGGGCGCTATATTCTGTTCGTACCGCCTGCCGCGGCGCCGGATATTGCGAAGCAGTTTATCAACGGGTGCGTATAAATAGATAAGAAGATCGGGTTTGGGAATCCTGTCAAACATGATGTCAAAAAGCTGCCGGAAAAGCTTGTATTCATCGGGACCGAGGTTGGTCTTCGCGAAGATCACGGATTTACTCAGGAAGTAGTCGGAAACCGTGAGGTTTGCAAAGAGGTTCGGGCCGGCGGCGTCGGTATTGAGTTGGTGAAAGCGATCGGCGAGGAAGGAAAGTTCGAGGGGAAATGCATAGCGCTCCGGCTCGCGGTAGAATTTCGGCAAGAAGGCATTGTCCTCGAAGCCTTCCAGCAGCAACTCGGCGCCGTAGTGCTCGGCCAGCATACGAGAAAGGGTTGTTTTTCCCGCACCTATATTGCCTTCGATTGCAATAAAACTATGCTCCATCGTATTGTTTAATTCCAAGCGCTCCTCCCGGCACCTTTTCCGCAAGGTCCCTCACTGTACTCCCGAGAACGGGGTGAACGAAATCGGGCGCAATTTCCCGCAAAGGAAAGAGCACAAAACTACGCAATTCTGCGCGGGGGTGCGGCACGATTAAATCTTCCGTTGCGATGACCTTATCGCTGTAAAAAATAATATCAATGTCAATTTCTCGGGCGGCATAACCCGACACGGGCGAAGATTTCCCCTTCCGGCCGCAGCGCAGTTCCGTCGCTTCGGCAAACAAGCGCAAGGCTTCGGGACGGAGCTGTGTGCGGTAACTGCAAGCCATGTTCAGGTAGGGGCGGTCATCGGTGTATCCCACAGGGTCGGTTTCCCACAAGCTGCTCACTTCGACGATTTCTCCTTTTTGCGAAAGGGCGGAAAGCGCACAATCCAAATGTGCACGGCGGTCACCGAGATTGCTCCCCAAGGCGAGATAAACTTTAACAGGCGGTATCACCATGCATCCTCCGTTTAAAGCGCCCCCCGACCTCCCGTGTAAAAAAACACGCCCGAACCGAAAAGGCGCAGTAAATTCGCTTCAAAGAAACAACAATAATGAAGCAGTTCTTCAAATTTATGTTCGCGAGTATGCTGGGTACTTTCCTGGCTACGTTCGCCCTGTTTTTTGTGTTTTTCATCATTATCGCGGGAGCCATCTCTGCGGCATTCAGCGACCTTGACAAATCGAAGCGGGTCACGAAGGTAAAGGAAAACACGGTGCTTCAGCTCGATTTGGATCGCCCGTTATCAGACCGAGGACCCGATCAGGTGTTCAACTTGGATTTCGGACCGTTTCGATCTGTATCACCCATCGGGCTGGACCAGATCACGGAAAACCTGAAAAAAGCCAAAGAAGATGAGAACATCGAAGGCATACTCCTCACCACTACCGCCCCCATGGCGGGAATGGCCACACTCGAAGAAATCAGAAATGCACTGATCGATTTCAAGGCTTCGGGAAAATGGATCGTGAGCTACGGAGAGGTGTACTCCCAAGGAGGTTACTACCTCGCCTCGGTGGCAGATGAAATATACGTATACCCCGAAGGCATGGTAGACTTTCGCGGGTTGAGCACCAATATCGCTTTTCTCAAGGGTATGTTTGACAAGCTCGATGTGGAAATGCAGGTGATTCGCGGCTCGAACAATAAGTTCAAGAGTGCGGTAGAGCCCTTCATGCTTGAAGAAATGAGCCAAGCCAACCGCATGCAGACGGAGAAATGGATTTCTTCCCTGTGGGGAAATATGCTGAGCGGAATCGCCGACGGCAGAAGTTTGGACAGTATGGCGCTGGCTACGGCAGCAGACGAATACCTCGTGAGAAATGCCGACGATGCGGTGTCGCAAAAGCTTGTCACCGCCAAAAAATACGGCGATGAAGTCACGGAGATTCTCAAGCGGAAAACAGAAAGGGAAGACGGCGAAGATTTGCGGAAAGTAAGTCTCACCTCCTATTTCAGGGCCCCGGCAAAAAAGGACGGAGAAAAGGGAAAATTTACGCCTTCTTATAAGAAAGACAAGATTGCCGTGATCTATGCCTCCGGGGAAATCAACAGCGGAAAAAGCGGAGATGAAGCCATCGGCAGCGAAACTTTTGTAAAAGCATTTCGCACCGCGAGAAAAGACACTACGGTAAAGGCCATTGTGCTCAGGGTAAACTCTCCCGGGGGCAGTGCTTTGGCAAGTGACGTGATCTGGCGTGAGACTGAACTCGCCAAAAAGGAAAAACCGCTCGTGGTATCGATGGGTGATGTGGCCGCTTCGGGCGGTTATTACATTGCCGCGGGTGCAGACCGAATTTTTGTTTCCCCCGGCACCATCACGGGCTCCATCGGTGTATTCGGCCTGATTCCTAACATGAAGGGCCTGTTCAATAAAAAGATGGGCATCACCTTTGACGGGGTGAAGACGGGGGAATATGCAGACTTTCCCGATGTAACCCGAAGCCTCACCACCAACGAGTACGCGGTATTGCAAAAGAGTGTGGATGAGACCTACGCGCGCTTCACGCAAATCGTAGCCGAAGGCCGCGGCATGACTGCTGAGGCGGTGGATGAAATCGGTCAGGGCCGTGTATGGAGCGGCACAGACGCAATCGCCATCGGTCTTGCCGATTCCGTGGGCGGACTGGACCGTGCCATTCAAGCGGCGGCATCACTCGCAGAAATTGAAGATTACGTAATGCTCAACCTGCCCGAACGCAAAGATCCGTTCGAAACCTTCCTTAAAGAACTCACGGGAGATGTATCACATGCGATCCTGCGTGCTCAACTGGGTGGCGATGAATTGCTCTTCAGACAGTTCATGCACGCGAAGTCTGTGAAAGACATGTCAGGTGTACAGGCGATCGTTCCCTACCGCATCGAAGTAAGGTAAATTCAGCAAGGTCCGAAACGCACCCGGTACCCGCTGTACTTGCGGAGGTTGATCACATCTCCTCGGTCGAAAATAAGGTACTGCCCGCGGATACCGTTGAGCAAACCGCGAATGTGTCTGACATCCTCCAGCTTTACGGCGCGTACTTTTTCAGGGTACGCGGCTACGGGGTAATTGAAGGTCATCACTTCCTCGCTCTCCCTGCCGTAAGCGGCCAAATGATCCGGAAGAAAAGACAGAAGCTCTTCGCGCAGCGCTCGGAGATCCGCGTCCCCGCGTGCATCGGTGAGCATTTGTCGCCAGTCTGTGCGGTCAGAAACGTACTGCTTGAGCTCGACCTCGATCTGCCCGGCCAAACTTCGGTAAGGCGTTTCGGCAATTTTTAAGGCCCGGTACGCCCCTTGATCGATCCAGCGCGCGGGAATTTGCACTTCACGGGTCACACCCACTTTTACATCGGAGGTGAGCGCGAGGTATACGGCGTGCGGCTTGTTGTGATGGTCCTCTTCCCACTCGGGGTCACGCCCTTTTCCGAGGTGCGCTTCGCAAAGCTCGGGGCGCATGATACACGGCGCCGCTTGCGGAGCATCCCTGAAGCAGGGATAGCAAAAGCCTTGTCCGTAGGTCTTCTTCAGCGAGGTACCGCAATTGATGCAGTTAATTTCTCCCGTCCATTCCAGGAGCACCTCACTTCCCACATAAGGATTGAGTTTCGTTTCGGTTTGCCTGTCGAGGTTCAGGCGGTACTGCACCGGTTCTCCCGCTTCCGCTTTCATCTTTCTCAATACACCTTCTGCGCTCATCTTCTAATTATTTTACTTCCGCACCTGCGAAAATTTGTATCTTGCCTTTCGGAAAATCTGTGCCCATGTCAGCAATCAACACCGTCTTCTCATGGTTTATGAAAAAGCGATTTCATCAAATCGAACTTTTCATGAAATACCCCACCGAAGTGCAGACAGAGGTTTTTGACTACCTCATCCACGCGGCCAAAGGTACGGCATGGGGAAAACAATACCGGTACGATGAAATCAAAACCCACCGCGATTTTGCCGAAAGGGTGCCCCTGCAAACCTACGAGGAGGTAAAGCCTTTTACCGAAAGGCTGAAAAAAGGGGAGACCAACCTGCTGTGGCCGGGGGAGATCAATTGGTTTGCCAAATCTTCGGGCACTACCAATGACCGGAGCAAGTTCATTCCCGTGAGCCGGGAAGCGCTGGAAGATTGCCACTACAAAGGCGGAAAGGATCTTCTCGCCATCTTCAACCACAACCATCCCGAAAATACGGTATACGACGGAAAATCACTTGTTTTGGGCGGCAGCAGCCAGATCAACACCTTTCGCAAAGACTCCTACTACGGCGATCTCTCGGCCATCATTATCAACAACCTGCCCCTCTGGGTAGAATTCAGGCGCATCCCCGAGAAGCAGATCGCGCTGATGGACGGATGGGAAGAGAAAATAGATGCCATGGCCCACAGCATTAAGGAGGAATACGTAACTTCCATGTCGGGCGTGCCGTCTTGGATGCTTGTACTGCTGCGGCGCATGCTCGAAATCACGGGAAAAGCACATATCGGAGAACTATGGCCCGACCTGCAACTCTACATGCACGGAGGGGTGAATTTCGGTCCCTACCGTGACCAGTTTAAAGCCCTCATCCCCGGCGACACCCTGAAATACTATGAGACTTACAATGCCAGCGAAGGATTTTTCGGGTTGCAGGACCTGTCCGGTTCCGAAGAGCTTCTTTTGCTCCTGGATTACGGCATTTATTACGAATTTATCCCTGCCGAGCTCAGCGCATCCGAACAGCCCCCCACCTACACCCTCAGCGAGGTGGAAATCGGTAAGAATTACGAAATGGTAATCTCCACAAATGCCGGGCTGTGGCGCTACCGACCGGGCGATACGGTGACCTTCACTTCCCTCTATCCCTTCAGAATTAAGATTACGGGACGCACCAAGCATTTCATCAATGCCTTCGGCGAGGAACTCATCATTGACAATGCGGAAAAGGCCCTCGCAGAGGCGAGCCGCAAGTGCAATGCGGTAATCAGCGAATACACCGCAGGCCCCATCTATATGGACCACGGAACCAAAGGCGGGCACGAGTGGCTCATCGAATTCGAACGCAAACCCGCAAGCATAGCGGCTTTCGGAGCAGCTCTGGATGAGGCGCTCAAATCCTTGAACAGCGACTACGATGCAAAACGCACGGGAAATTTAACCCTGAATCCGCCGTTAATAAAACCCATGCCCGAAGGAACTTTCTACCGCTGGATGAAAAAACGGAATAAGCTGGGCGGACAAAACAAGGTGCCCCGACTCTGCAACCACCGCGACATCATCGAGGATATCACCGCTATTCCGGAGGCTGTATGAAGCGGCAAGCCTTCGCACTGATCTTATGCCTCGCTACCGCTTTTTCGGCCGAAGCACAGGTGAATACCCATCCACTTTTCGAAATCGAAGCGGAGGCAGACTTCATTTGCTTCGACAACCTCCTCAATGTGTACGTGGTGCGCAACTCAGAGCTGATCAAATACGACAAAAACGGTGCATTTCAATTTCGCTACAGCGACAGGCAGCTCGGCAAAATCGGCGCTGTAGATGTGACCTTCCCCCTGCGGCCGCTGGTGATGTATCCCGACATCAACTATGCCGTAATACTCGACAATACCCTGAGTAACAACCGCGGGAGAATCAATCTCCTGAACCGAGGCATCGACATGGGTACCCTCGGCTGCACTTCGGTTCAGAACCACTTCTGGTTTTACGATGCCATGGGGTTCAGACTCATTCGGGTAAACGAAAATTTTAACCGCGTGACGGATACGGGCAATTTGGCTCAAGTACTCCGCATTGCCGATCTCCAACCCAACTTCCTCACGGAATTTGCCAATCGGGTATACCTGAACAACCCCACCACCGGCATCTTGGTCTTCGATATTTTCGGCACTTACATTAAAACCGTTCCCATCATCGGGCTGGAAGCATTCCAGATTGATAAGGGGGAAGTGGTCTACTTCAAAGCGGGCAAGCTTTACCGGTACGATCTGACCAACTACACCGAGCGCGGAATACCCCTTCCGGAAAATGTATTGCAGGCACTGATGCAGAAAAACCGCATTGCTTTGCGCACTGCGAAAACCGCAGAAGTACGCGCGCTGAATTAGCTCCGAAACGGCGCTGCCTAAGCCGACCAATATTTGTACTTTTGACCGATACAATCAAAATTATGCATGTAGCAGTAGCAGGAAATATCGGCTCGGGAAAAACCACCCTCACGGGGCTTCTGGGAAAACATTACAAATGGGATTGTCACTATGAAGATGTGGATGAAAACCCTTACCTCTTAGATTTTTACCGCGACATGCAGCGGTGGTCGTTCAACCTGCAGATTTACTTCCTTAACAGCAGATTTAACCAAGTCACCGAAATCCGCGAAGGAAACCGCAACGTGATCCAAGACAGGACCATCTACGAAGATGCCTTCATCTTCGCCCCTAACCTGCACAGCATGGGCCTGATGACCACAAGGGATTTTGAAAACTATTTCTCCCTCTTCAATTCAATGGAGAAATTTCTGCAACCGCCCGATCTGCTTATCTACCTCCGCGCCTCCGTACCCGCACTGGTCAATAATATTCAGCAGCGCGGAAGGGAGTACGAAGAAGCCATAAGGTTGGACTACCTCAAGCGGCTCAATGAGCGTTACGAAGCGTGGATCTCAACCTACGACAAAGGAAAACTCCTCATCATCGATGTGGACAACAACGCCTTTCACGAAAACCCCGAAGACCTCGGCACCATCATCAGCGCCATTGAAGGAGAAATCCACGGCCTGTTTGACGTTTGAAAATCCTTTCGGAACCCATTTGAAAACCATAAAAAAAACCCCTGTCGACGGCAGGGGGTTTTTTATGTTTTGAGCTGCGGACCGGACTTCTTACCCGATCATCTTAAAAGAGATCATCACCTCATCATTGATCATGCGGTCGCCGAGGTCTTCAAAAAAGCGGCCCGATCCGTAGCGGATATCGTAAACGGTGCGGTCAAAGGCAAATTCTCCGGCCACCATTACGGAACCGTCGTTGTCGCGACCCACTTGATAGGTTCCCCTTACAGGCTTTTCGATTCCTTTCAGGAGCATCGTTCCGGAGAAATCATATCCGCCGGCACCGTTTATTTCAGAATTCTCAATGAGAACATAAGCGGTAGGGTGGTTTTCCACATCGAAAAAATCTTCACTTTTCAGGTGATTGGTGAGCTTCGCATTGCTTTCTTCATCTTTCAAGTCTTCCACTGTGATCGAACCCATATCCACCATCACCTTGGCATGGGTGATCAGGTTTTCGTTCAAAGTAACTTCTCCCGTCGCATTCACATTTCCGTAGTGCCTCCCGGTCACTTTGCTGCCCATCCATCCGAAGTTTGCATTGTCGGGGCTCACCGCAAAAGCAGCTGATACCGGGGTATCGTCAGCAATCATCGCAGCATCTGCAGCGGCAGCGGAGGAGGTCCGGTCAGAGCGTATCTCAACGTTCCAAAACTCGGCGAGCAGCGGAGCAATCACCAGCCCTACGAGACAAGTGAGCTTGATCAAAATGTTCATCGAGGGGCCCGAAGTGTCTTTAAAAGGATCACCGACAGTATCACCGGTCACGGCAGCTTTGTGGGCTTCGGAGCCTTTATAAGTCATTTCACCGTCGATCATCACGCCCGCTTCGAAGGACTTTTTGGCATTGTCCCAAGCGCCGCCGGCATTGTTTTGGAAAATCGCCCACAGCACACCGGACACCGTTACGCCGGCCATATAAGCTCCGAGGGGCTCCATGCCCATCAGGAATCCGACAAGAATGGGTGTAACGATCGTAATGGCACCGGGAAGCATCATTTCACGGATCGCAGCACTTGTAGAAATCTCGACGCACTTGGCATATTCCGGTTTGCCCGTGCCTTCCATAATGCCGGGAATTTCTTTGAACTGTCGGCGTACTTCTTTGACCATTTCCATGGCCGCCTTACCCACGGAATTCATCGCCAGAGCCGAGAACACCACCGGGATCATCCCGCCGATAAAGAGGGCGGCGAGTACATCCGCTTTAAAAATATTGATCCCGTCGATGCCGGTAAAGGTGACATAAGCCGCAAAAAGTGCAAGTGCCGTGAGGGCTGCGGATGCAATTGCAAATCCTTTTCCGATGGCGGCGGTGGTATTCCCCACGGAGTCGAGAATGTCTGTTTTCTCACGTACTTCCGGAGGAAGGCCGCTCATCTCCGCGATACCGCCCGCATTATCGGCAATAGGACCGAATGCGTCAATGGCAAGCTGCATGGCAGTGGTGGCCATCATGGCCGATGCCGCGATAGAAACCCCATAGAATCCCGCCAGTTCGTAAGCTCCCCAAATGGCTCCCGCAAAAAGCAGGATGGGCGCGAAAGTGGACAGCATACCCGTAGCCAATCCGGCAATTACGTTGGTAGCATGGCCCGTGCTCGACTTTTGAACGATGTCCATGACCGGCTTCTTGCCGAGGCCTGTGTAGTACTCCGTGAAGAATGAGATCGCCCCGCCCACAAAGAGTCCCACGAGCACGGCTCCGAATACGCGGATGGACGCTACGTCTTTGATCCCTTCACCGAAAAACTCCATTTGAAGTGTCTCGGGAAGGATCAGGTCGATAACGAAATAAGAGGCGATCGCCGTAAGAATGATAGATCCCCAGTTGCCCCGGTTCAGGGCAGCCTGTACCTTTGCCTCCTTGGCGTTGTCGTCTTTGATTCGGATAAACCAGGTACCGGCAATGCTGAAAAGAATACCGAGCCCCGCAATAAGCAGCGGTACCAGGATAGGGCTGATTCCGCCGAAGCCGTCATCGAGGATTGAGATGTCTTGGGCGTAGAGCATGTCGCGAATCACATAATTACCGAGCACCATGGCGGCGAGTACGGTGGCTACGTACGACCCGAAGAGGTCTGCCCCCATTCCCGCGACGTCACCCACGTTGTCACCTACGTTGTCCGCAATGGTAGCGGGGTTGCGGGGGTCATCTTCGGGAATACCGGCCTCTACCTTTCCCACCAAATCAGCGCCCACATCGGCGGCTTTGGTGTAGATTCCTCCACCCACACGGGCAAAGAGCGCGATAGACTCAGCGCCGAGTGAAAAGCCTGCGAGGGCTTCGAGTACGATGGTCATGTCGTCATAGCCCTTTACCCCTGTCCACTCGCTTCCCATAAACCAACCGAAGAGAATAATGAAAAGGATACTGAGACCGAATACGGCCAAGCCGGCTACACCGAGCCCCATTACGGTACCTCCGGAAAAGGAGACGTCGAGCGCCTTCTTCAACCCCGTTCGGGCAGCTTGGGTCGTTCGCACATTTGCCGCAGTAGCGATGCGCATACCGAGATTTCCGGCAACGGCGCTAAAGGTAGCTCCGATCACAAAGGCTACTACGATGAACCAATGAGAGTGCGGAACCAAAAAAGAAATCAATCCGAGCAAAGCACCCGCAACGGCCACAAAAATGGCGAGCACGCGGTACTCTGCGGCCAAAAAGGCCAGAGCCCCTTCGCGAATGTGTGCGGCCAAGCCGCTCATTTTTTCGTCGCCTGCATCTTGGGCATTCACCCATTTTGCTTTGAAGGCCATCACCATAAGGCCGATCAGGGCCATAAGAGGTACGATGTAGAGAATAGTAGTCATGATATTTATATCAGAATTTGTTCTTTAGGCAAACGGTCGGCAAAAATAGAACTTTCGGCGTACCGCCGGAAAATCGACGGAAAAAAGGGCAGCTCGTGCTGCCCGGCACACATCGGAAGTCGGTGTCATTTTACCAAATAGCTCACTTCTTTGGCAGCCTTCACAATGCGGGCCGCGTTGGGAATGGCTTCGTCGATCAGGGGAACGGCGAAGGGCAGCGGAGTATCTGCCTGCATCACCCGGCGCACGGGAGCGTCGAGGTAGTCGAAGGCGTGCAGCTGCACGCGGTGAGATATCTCCGAGGCTACAGAGGCCACCGGCCAACTCTCTTCGACCACCACCAAGCGATGGGTTTTTTTGACACTCTTTATAATGGTGTCTATGTCCATCGGACGTATGGTCCGCAGATCGATTACTTCAGCTTCGATTCCTTCTTTGGCAAGCTCTTCGGCCGCTTCATGCACCGCTTTCATCACTTTTCCGAAGGATACGATGGTCACATCGCTCCCTTTTCGCGGCACATCTGCCACACCGATCGGGATGATATATTCCCCCTCGGGCACTTCGCCTTTGTCACCGTACATTTTCTCTGACTCCATAAAGAGCACCGGGTCATCATCGCGGATGGCCGCTTTGAGCATGCCTTTGGCATCATAGGGGTTAGAGGGGGTCATGACCTTGAGGCCGGGAACGTGCGCATAGAAACTTTCAAATGCCTGAGAGTGCGTGGCAGAGAGCTGTCCCGCCTGTCCGTTGGGACCGCGAAACACGACGGGCGCACCGTACTTTCCGCCCGACATTTGCAGCATCTTGGCAGCGTGATTGATGATTTGGTCTGATGCCAGAACGGCAAAATTCCATGTCATGTATTCCACAATAGGACGGAGCCCGTTCATCGCAGCACCAACCGCGATGCCGCTGAATCCGAGTTCGGCAATCGGTGTGTCTATCACACGCTCCGGCCCGAATTCGTCGAGCATACCTTTGCTCGCCTTGTAGGCACCGTTATACTCTGCAACCTCCTCTCCCATCAGGAAGATACGGTCGTCTCTCCGCATCTCCTCACTCATGGCTTCACAAATGGCTTCTCTGAATTGTATGACTCTCATGGCTTGAAATATGTGGGCGCAAAAGTAGTAAATAATGCATTCCGCGCACAGCATTCCGTGCAGCGAAACTGACCTCATCGCTCCGGGGCTTGTTTTGGGGACGTTAACAACCTACGCTTGTCGGTTTTATTATGCGTGCATAACTTTGTCCTTCCGGAAACGATTCCAACTGACCGTGGAAGGAAATGGCTATCTTTGACAGCCTTTAGTTCTCAACCTGATAAAAAATAATTAAGACCCATGAAAATTCTGGTTTGTATCAGCAAAGCACCCGATACCACAACGAAAATCAGCTTCACGGACAACGACACAAAGTTCAACGAAGAGAATGTTCAATTCATTGTAAACCCCTATGATGAGTGGTACGCACTCGTGCGCGGCCTCGAACTTAAGGAAGCGGGCGGAGGCTCCGTAACCACCGTGACGGTAGGCGGATCGGACCATGACCCGATCATCCGAAAAGCTTTGGCCATCGGAGCAGACAATGCCGTGCGTATCAACACAGAACCTCAAGACGGCTACACGGTGGCAAAAGAAATTGCCGCCTATGCCGAAGGAAAAGATTACGACCTGATCCTGCTGGGAAAAGAAACCATCAATTACAACGGGTCTCAAGTGGGCGGAATGCTGGCTGAGCTCATGGGGCTGCCGTATGTCTCTGTAGCCTCCAAACTGGATGTGGCCGGCGACACCGCAACTGTAGAGCAGGACATTCCTGCGGGAAAGCAAGTTGTGGAAGGGCCGCTGCCTATCGTGATCAGCTGTGCCAAAGGAATGGCGGAACAGCGTATACCGAACATGCGCGGAATCATGGCCGCACGTACCAAACCTTTGGAAGTAGTAGAGCCTGCCGGAGCTGCACCGCTGGTGACTGCGAGCAAATTCAGCCTCCCCGAAGATAAAGGCGAGGTGAAAATGATCGACGCCGAAAATGCGGAATCGCTGATTGAGCTCCTCCACAACGAAGCCAAAGTAATTTAAGAACCTACCAAAATTAAAGAGATGTCAGTACTGGTATTTGCGAACGCCACCGAAGGAAAAATTGCGAAAGCTGCTTACGAGGCAATTTTCTACGCCAAAAAAACAGCCGAAAAAACGGGCGGAAACGTCACTGCTCTCACTTACGGATCCGTGGGAGAGGAAGATCTCAAGAAACTCGGTAATTACGGTGCCTCCAAGGTGCTGATCAACAAAAATATTTCTGATGAGAACGATCAAACCCTGACCAATCTTACTGCTGCGGCAGTCGAGCAGGAAGGTGCGAAAACAGTTATTTTCTCATTTGATCCTGCGGGAAAGGCTATAGCTCCGCGCCTTTCGGCAAAATTAGGTGCGGGACTTGTGGCGGGAGCCATTACGCTCCCCGAAACCGACGGGGGTAAATTCATCGTACGCACCAACGTATTTTCCGGAAAGGCATTCGCCGATTACGAAGTGAGCACCGATGTAAAAATCATTTCTCTCCTCCCCAACAGCCTCAAAGCGGAGGCCACCGAAGACGAGGCGGAAATTGCGGAATTCACCCCCGAGATCAGCCAAGGGAAGCTGAAAGTGAAAGAATTGAAGACCCGTTCCGGCGACGGAATTCCCCTTCCCGAAGCGGAGCTTGTCGTATCGGCAGGCCGCGGACTGAAAGGACCGGACAACTGGGGCATCGTTGAGAATCTGGCCGAAGCATTGGGGGCTGCTACCGCCTGTTCGCGGCCCGTATCGGACATCGGCTGGAGGCCGCACCACGAGCACGTAGGCCAAACGGGCATCGCCATTCGACCCAACCTGTACATCGCTGCGGGTATTTCAGGTGCGATACAGCACCTGGCGGGAGTAAACGGAAGCAAGGTGATCGTTGTTATCAACACCGACCCGGAGGCGCCCTTCTTCAAGGCCGCAGATTACGGCATCGTGGGAGATGCCTTCGAAGTATTGCCGAGGCTTACGGAAGCTGTGAAAAAGTTCAAAGCAGCCAACTGAGCATTTTTTTGTATTTTAGATGCACGGCCGAGATCGGGCGGTTTTGAAAACCGCCCGAATCAGCATACTTTTGCACCCTGTTTTTAAAGCCTGCAAGACTCCGTATGGAAAAAATTGAGCTTAAAGTTGTCGGACTTTCATACAGCCAAACCCAAACGGGGGCTTATGCTCTCATCCTGAAAGAAAGCAAGGGAAACAGGCGGTTGCCCATTATCATCGGCGGCGCAGAGGCCCAAGCCATCGCCATTCCGCTGGAAAAAATGACGCCGAGCCGCCCGCTCACCCACGATCTTTTCAAAAGCTTTCTTGACAGCTTTGATATTGCCTTGAAGGAAGTGGTAATCTACAACCTGGTAGAAGGCATATTCTTCGCCAAAGTCATTTGCTCACAAAACGGAAACACCCTCGAAATCGATGCGCGATCCAGTGATGCGGTAGCCATTGCGCTGCGTTGCGAAAAGCCGATTTATACCCATGATTTCATCTTGGGTTCGGCGGGGATCGTGATTGATGAAGACGAGGAAAAAGCAGATGCAGCCTCTGAAGAGGGTACCTCTGCCATTACGGAAGTACCCGCAGATTCAGCGGCATCCGACTCTGTATCCGTAGCCGATCTCGAAGACCAACTCAATGCGGCGCTGCAAAAAGAAGAGTACGAAAAGGCTTCCAAAATTCGCGACGAGATCAACCGCCGCAGAAAGAAATAATCCCCGCCGAAATCAGTTTGCGGACCGTCACCCGAGAATCATTCCCGCTATGGTGGCCGACATCAGCGATGCGAGCGTACCTCCGAGCAGAGCGCGCATACCGTATTTCGACAGCAGCTCTCTTCTGCTCGGCGCAAGCGACCCTATGCCGCCCACCTGAATGCCGATGCTGGCAAAATTTGCGAATCCGCAAAGCATGTAGGTGGAGATAAAAACAGACTTTTGGAATACGAAGCCCCCTCCTGCGGGGCCGAGCGCTTTGTATTCGGAGAGGCTGGTATAACCTACGAATTCGGAGGCAATGATTTTTTCGCCGAGGAGCTGACCGGTCAGGGTGATGTCTTCCGAAGCCACACCGATCACCCACATCAGGGGGGCAAAGGTGTATCCCAAAATGAATTCCAGCGAGAGCCCGTCGTACTTTCCCGAAGTGGCAGATGCAATCACGCCGTTGAGGCCGGTGACATCACCCGCCCAGCCGAAAATGGCATTGAACATGGCAATGAAGGCAAAAAAGACCAAGAGCATCGCCCCGACGTTCAGCGCGAGATTCAATCCCTCGGTGGTTCCTTTGGTCATGGCGTCGAGGAAGTTGGATCCGATTTTCTCTTGCGAAACCGTGACCGCCATGTCGATAGGCTCCGTTTGCGGGACGAGTATTTTGGAGATGACCACAGCCCCGGGGGCTGCCATCACCGAAGCTGCGAGCAGGTGCTTGGCAAACTCCCTTCTCATTTCCGGATCATCGCCACCCAGAAAACCGATATAAGCCGCCAAAACGCCGCCGGCCACCGTGGCCATTCCGCCGATCATCACCAGAAGAATCTCTGATTTCGTCATCCGCTCCAGGTAAGCTTTGATCATGAGCGGAGACTCCGTTTGGCCGAGAAAGATATTGCCCGCCACCGACAGGCTTTCCGCACCTGACAGCCGCATGGCCTTTGTCATCAACCAAGCCAAGACATAAACCACTTTTTGAATCACCCCCAGGTAGAAGAGCACGCTGGTGAGTGCCGAAAAAAACAGGATGGTCGGGAGGATTTGAAATGCAAAGATGTACCCGTAATTCTCCGTATCCATCAGATCGCCGAGAAGAAATTCAGAACCGGCACGGGTAAAGTCGAGCACCTTCACAAAAAGGTCGCCGATAAAAGAGAAAAACCACTGAACAAAAGGCACTTCAAGCACCCCGACGGCTAAAGTGAGCTGAATGGCCAAGCCGATACCCACCACGCGCCATTCTACGGCTTTTCGGTTGGTGCTGAAGAGCCAGGCGATGGCGACAAGAGCAACCATTCCGAGCATTCCGCGAAAAAGTGATACGGCACCGAAGCCCTGCACGGGCTGAGGCGACAGCCCTGTTTCCGCAGCTTGCGCGGCCGAGAGCGGGTCTGCGATCAAACAAGCCGAAAATAGTAAGGCCGCCGTGGCGAACAGTTGCTTCATAATTGGGGTTGGCACCTTCCCGAGGCAGCGCCCGCCGTACCTGAAAGAGGCAGCAGCCGCACAGCGAAAAGGAGTGACTGACGCCGCTAAAGGTAATGATTCGAACAAAACACCAAACCGAGAACAGGAAACCACCGCATTTCAATTTGCCTTCAGGTGACTCGGACAGTGGATAAATTGTTCAATACTCCCGCCGGGATTCCCCTGCTGACAGCCGCCAATCCCTACCTTTACGAAAAGTACGCTCCCCATGAAAGAATACCACAACTTACTGAGCCACATAATGGAAAACGGCACCGACAAGTCAGACCGCACCGGCACGGGTACGCGCAGCGTGTTCGGCTACCAAATGCGGTTTGACCTCGGACGGGGATTTCCTATGGTCACCACCAAAAAACTCCACCTCAAAAGCATTATCCACGAATTGTTGTGGTTCCTGAAAGGCAGTACCAACATTGCCTACCTCAAAGAAAACGGCGTGCGCATTTGGGATGAGTGGGCCGATGAAAACGGCGAATTGGGGCCCGTGTACGGATACCAATGGCGCAGCTGGCCCGCGCCGGACGGCAAGTCGGTAGATCAGATCAGCAAAGTAGTGAAGCAGATCAGGGAAAATCCGGACAGCCGCCGCCACATGGTCAGCGCATGGAATCCGGCCATGACGGATGACATGGCACTTCCGCCCTGCCATGCCCTGTTTCAATTTTACGTGGCCGAGGGCAAGTTGAGCTGCCAGCTCTACCAGCGGAGTGCAGACTCCTTTCTGGGAGTCCCCTTCAATATTGCGAGTTATGCCTTACTCACCATGATGATCGCCCAAGTGTGCGGGCTCACTCCCGGCGATTTTGTGCACAGCTTCGGAGATGTGCACATTTACCACAACCATTTTGATCAGGTCAAGACCCAGCTTTCCAGAGCACCGCGTGCGCTTCCGCACATGCGCATTAATCCTGACGTGCGGGATATTTTTGCATTCCGGTATGAAGACTTTGAGCTCAGGGATTACAATCCCCACCCCCACATCAAAGCCCCTGTAGCCGTATGAGAATATCGATCATTGCGGCCGTAGCCGAAAATCTCGTCATCGGAAAAGACAATGACCTTGCCTGGCATCTTCCCGATGATATGAAGTTTTTCAAAGAGACCACCAAGGGTCACACCGTGGTGATGGGGAGGAAAAACTTCGAATCCATACCCCACAAATACAGGCCGTTGCCGGGTCGCCCCAATGTGGTACTCACCACTAACCCCGATTACGAAGCCCCGAAATGCGCTGTGTACACCGGTCTCACTACAGCCCTGAAGGAAATTGAACGCGGCGGAGAGACACATTGCTTTATCATAGGCGGGGGTGAAATATACCGCTTGGCTCTGGAGATGGATGTCGCTGATGACATGTATATCACCCAAGTGCATGCCGAGGTGAAGGGAGACACCTACTTCCCCGAAATTGATCAGGACAATTGGGAGGAAAAAGTGATCGCCGCGCACAAAGCAGACGAAAGGCATGCCTACGCCTTCACCGTAAAGCATTACATCAAAAAGTAATCCCTGCTTCAGAGGCCGGTCAGACCGTAATCGGGAGCATTCGCCGGGGTGTGCAGATGTTTTCAAGAAATCCCCTTGCCGGGTTAATAAATTAGCGTATTTTAACAGCGTGAAAAACCAAAATCTCCACCTCTATCTTTTGGGCGGCTTCGGCCTGTTACTTTTACTTTCGTTCATAATCATGTTCTACGGTTTCAAGAAAAATCCCGTAGACCGAGGTGCCGCACAGGATTTCGGAACAACCACCGAGGAGACAACACAGCTCGACCAGCGCCTCGACAGCACCGACATAATCGCTGCAGAACCCGGCCTTTTTCCGTACCGATTTTCCGCACGCCGATCGGGGGATTCCGTTTTTTCCGTCAACAAGACTTTTTATTGCATCAGCCCGGCGAAGGACATAGCCGAAAATTGTAATGTACGGCAGGATTTGAGGCCTGGGAAATTCGGCAGAGAAGGGCTCAGCCTCCGAGCAGAGAGCTACACCTTGGAGCGCGATGTCGAAATGAGCGGCAGCGCTGACGCTTTTGTCCTGACCGTCGAGCATTTTCAAGCCATGATAGAGCGGATTTCCCTGCCGGGACAAGTTGAACCCGGGGAGCCCTCTGCCCGGCTTGCACCTTCGCGTCGCGGGGATCGAGTCTGATCCGCAGCCGCCCCTTTCCTCAGGAGAAAATATTCTTTGCCCCCAAAATACTTTTGAACAGTGTAGCCGGGTGCGCAGGCTCGCCTCGATGGGCTATATTTGCCCCGCACCGAAAAAAGGACTTGAATCGATGAGACACCTTCTGTGGGCACTTGCTGCGCTGCTTACCCTTAACGCACATCACAGTGAAGCGCAATTTCCGGCCTCCTACACCTCATCGGAAATTCTCCACGACCTCCGGAAAGCAGAAAAGACCGGCACTGTGATGTACATCGCCGCCCACCCGGATGATGAAAACACGCGGCTAATCTCGTATTTCGTAAACCGTATGCACGCCCGCACAGTCTACCTTTCCCTCACCCGCGGCGACGGCGGCCAAAACCTCATCGGTACGGAAACCGGCGCGGCCATGGGCGTTTTGAGAACCCAAGAGCTTCTGGAAGCCAGAAAAATTGACGGAGGCGAGCAATGGTTTACCCGGGCAGTGGACTTCGGCTACTCCAAATCGTCACTCGAAACCTTAGATAAATGGGACCGAGACACCATTCTGCACGATGTGGTGCGCGCTATACGGAAGTTCAGGCCCGACGTTTTGGTGACCCGTTTTCCTCCGAACAATTACGCGGGCCACGGCCATCACGAAGCCAGCGCCCTGCTAGCAGAGGAAGCCTTCGAAGCTGCCGGAGATCCGAATCAATTTCCCGAACAGGGGCTCGACCCGTGGCAGCCCGAGCGGCTTTACTTCAATGCCAGCACCTGGTGGAATAAGGATTTGCCCCAAAGGGCCCGTGACAACGACAATTTTGTGCGCGTGAATGTGGGAGACTACAATCCGCTGCAGGGGGAAACCTATGCACGTATTGCCGCGAGAAGCCGCAGTTGCCACAAAAGCCAGGGATTCGGAACCGACGTGTATTACGGGCTCAACATCGAGTACATGGAATACGTAATGGGATCGAAGGCACGCTCGCGCGATGACATTCTCGAAGGAATTGACTGCTCATGGAAGCGCCTCGGCGCGGAGAAGGCAGGGGAAATGCTCAGTGAAGCCGTCCGACGCTATGACCACCACGCACCTGAAAACTCCGTACCCTATCTGGCCGATGCCCTCGACGCCCTGAAAAAAGCCCCGGCTTCTTCTCTGAAAGAATACAAAATCAAAGAGCTGGAAGCCCTCATCGTCAAAGCTGCGGGAATATACGCGGAAGCCATATCCGGCGTGCCCTACTATACGCCCGGCGATGATGCGTACGTACAAGTGAACATCGTGCATCAGCACCGACGACCATTGAATGTGCGAAAGATTAAAGGCGGAGCAGACGCAGCACCTGAACACGCCCGCATTTCCCGAGGTGAATTTTTCACGGAAGAAATAAGGATCGCTATTCCGGAAGACGCTCCGCCGAGCAACCCCTACTGGCTCAACGGGCCGTACGAATATCTTTTCGAAATGCCCGAAAAGGAACTCATAGGCCGCCCCGAAAACCCTCCGGCACTCTCTGCGGAAGTGCACTTGGAAATTGAGGGGATTGAATTGAAGATGAAACTGCCCGTGGTACACAAAATCGCCGATCCCGTAAAAGCGGTGATCTATCGCCCCACGGAGATCCTTCCGCCGGTCACCTTCAGATTTTCCGAAGATGTGGTGCTCAGCACGAACGGCTCCGAACAGGAGGTCACGCTTTTCCTTACAAACCACAAAAATGAGGCTTCGGGGACCGTGGTTCTCGACCTTCCGCCCGGGCACGAAGTCACTCCTGCCTCTGTGCGATATACCTCTGATAAAAAAGGGAATACGGATCGCATCGTTTTTACCGTGAAAGGGGGACCCGGAGCGGAGAGCGGTCAGGTAAAAGCCGGGTACACCCCTGACGCCGGACCTGCTTTTGACGAATGTCTCTCCCTGCGTGAAATCAGCTATGACCATATCTATGACCAAATAATGCTCAGCCCCGCAGAGATACGGCTGCAATCCTTCACGCTCGACCGGGGCAATGTGGCGCGAATCGGATACATCGAAGGTCCCGGAGATGATGTGGCCAAATACCTGCGTGCGGCCGGGTTTCAGGTAGACATCATCGACGAGGAAACCATCCTATCGGAAAAATTGTCGGATTATGATGCCGTAGTTACCGGCATTCGCGCCTTCAACACCCGAGAGGATCTGGCCTACCTGAACGCAAAGCTGAACGCTTACGTAGAAGCGGGCGGCACATGGTTGGTGCAATACAATACTTCTCATCGGTTGAAATCAGAGGAAATCGGACCCTTTCCTTTCAAGATCGGACGGGAGCGGGTTACCGATGAAGAAGCCCCGCCCACACTGCTATTACCCGACCACCCCGCATTCAACCGGCCAAACCGATTGGATCCCGCTGATTTTGAAGGGTGGGCACAGGAGCGGGGACTTTACTTCGCCGAGACATGGGATGACCGTTTCGAACCGCTGATCAGCTGGCACGATCCGGATGAGCCGCCGCGAGACGGGGGCTTGATCGTAGCACCCCACGGTAAAGGGTACTTTATTTATTCGGGGATTTCCTTTTTCAGGCAATTGCCGGCCGGCGTACCGGGAGCATACCGCCTGATGTCGAATTTACTCAACCTCATGCCAAACGGAAATAAACCTTGATGCAGCCCGAAAATTCCAAATCGGACGCGCCTGAATCCGAGCAGAATACCAACTGGCCCCGTGTCTACGCGAGTGTTTTTGTCTGGCTGGCCCTCATGTGCCTGCTCATGTATTACTTTACCCGAGCTACCCAATGACGGTTACGGATTATGCGGTCATGGCGGCTACCCTACTCCTCATTGTGGGGTACGGTACCTGGAAAACAAGAAAATCCGGCAATATCGAAGGCTATCTCTTGGGCGACAAGCAGCTCAAGTGGGGAACGATCGGACTTTCCGTTATGGCCACACAGGCCAGTGCCATTACTTTTTTGAGCACCCCGGGGTTGGCTTACGAGTCGGGCATGGCCTTCGTACAGAATTATCTCGGCCTGCCCATAGCGCTGGTGGTGGTGTGTGCGGTATTCATTCCCATTTACTACCGCTTAAAGGTTTACACCGCCTATGAATACCTGGAGCAGCGTTTTGATCTGAAGACCCGACTGTTTGCAGCTTTTATTTTCCTGGTGCAGCGCGGATTGGCAGCAGGTATTACCATTTATGCTCCGGCCATCGTTTTGTCGTCCGTTTTGAAATGGAACCTGACACTGACCATCCTCGTGGTCGGAATTCTCGTGATTATTTACACGGTATCCGGCGGAACAAAAGCGGTAAGCCTTACACAAAAATGGCAAATGACCGTGATCCTCATCGGCATGGCCGTTGCCTTCACCACTGTATTGATGAATCTACCGGAGCAAGTGTCCTTCACGGACGCGCTCGGGCTGGCGGGAAAATCGGGAAAAACAGGGGCGATCAACTTCGACTTCGATCTCAGCGAACGCTACACCTTTTGGTCCGGTATCACGGGGGGATTTTTCCTTGCATTGGCATACTTCGGCACCGATCAATCGCAGGTGCAGCGCTACATTGGCGGCAAATCTGTACGAGAGAGCAGGATGGGCCTGATGTTCAATGCAGTTTTAAAAATACCCATGCAGTTTTTCATCCTCTTGCTCGGGGTCATGGTCTTTGTTTTTTACCAATTCGAACCGCATGATGTACTCTTCGATACCGCCTCAACAGAACTCATGGAAAGCAGCGGTTCGGCAGATGAGTTTGAAAACATCAGAAGCCTTCACGCTGAGAACCACGCCCTGAAAAAGGAGGCCACCCTCGCCCTTCATGCGGCAGTGAATGCAAATGACCCTGCAGCTGCGGAAACACACACCCTTGAGATGCGGGCGCTGCAAGAAGAGGCTACCTCATTGAGAAATGAGGCCAAAGCACTGGTGATCCGAGAATTTCCCGGAAATACCGGCAGGGACTCTGACTATGTTTTTATCAGCTACGTGCTCGCCTACATGCCCACGGGGCTCATCGGGCTGCTTCTGGCTGTAATCCTGTCCGCCGCTATGTCGAGCACTGCGGGAGAACTTAATGCCTTGGGCTCCACAGCGTCTGTCGATTTTTACAAAAGACTGATCAAACCTGAGGCAAGCGAAAAACATTACGTCATTGCATCAAAGCTTTTGACGGCATTTTGGGGCTTGACGGCCCTGGGATTTGCGCTCACGGCTGACCTGTTTGAAAATTTGATTGAAGCCGTCAATATTTTGGGCAGCATATTCTACGGTACCGTATTGGGCATCTTTATGACGGCATTTTTCATCAAGCGCGCTGCGGGCCGGGTTGTTTTCATCTCAGCAGTAATTGCCCAAAGTGCGGTGCTCTTCATTTTCGTGTTCAGGTCAGATGACATTTCGTATCTGCTCTACAATGTCATCGGATGCGGCACGGTCATGGTGCTGTCTGCGGCAGTTTCTCTTTTTTCCCGGGGGAAAAATTAAAAAACCCCTTCCGCCGCAGGGCAGAAGAGGTTTTGGATTTTTAACCTTCACGGCATCATCCGATCTGCAAGATGCGGAATTACATCTTATTGATTTTCTCCAGGAGTTTCTCGTTGAATTCCATGTAGGTTCTGTTTCCCTCGCCTTTTGCCATACGGAGGGCAAGCTCTGCTGTTTTCTTGGCGTTTTTCTTGTCCCCGTTTGCGTGGTAGGCCCGCGCCAAGGTATATGTATTCCAGTAAGCTTCCTTCGCCTCCACTGATTTCATCGCCCATTCCAGCGCTTTCTTTTCGTCAAGCTTGTTGTCGAGGTAATAGCCGGCGGCCTGATTGTACACCCCTTGGCTGTTCTCAATTTTGGAAATTTCTGTAGATATACGCTCCATCGCCAACTCTCTGGCGCTTGCTTTTACAGGCAATCTGAACGCGTGCCGGCCCCATGCCCATACCAGGTCAGCAGACTCGGGCATAACATTCTCGAAGGTAAATCGCATGGACTCCACCTGATTGCGGGATTCTTCCAGTCTCACTTCTGTACGTGCGGCTACTTTTCCTTCGTCATAGCTTCCGGTGCCCCACAGCTCTGTGTCGTTGTTGAAGATCAACATGATAGACTGTTCCGTGGGAAGGGTGAAAACAGAGTACTCCCCGGCACGCAAGTCTACACCGTTAATGTTCACATCCGAACTGAATGAAATCTTGGTGGCTTTATTGGCACCGGTGCGCCAAAGCTCACCGAACGGTATGAGGTCTCCGAACAGTTGTCGGTCTTTAGCCGCGGGGCGGCTGTATTCGATTTCTATCTCAGTAAGGCCTACCATTTGATAGACTTTGGCCTTAGGGCTGGATACGGGGACCATTTGTGCCTGTGCGGAGAGCAATCCGCCGATAAAAAGTGTAGAAAGGATGTATTTCTTCATTGTGGTTTTTGTTTTGCGATTAGGCAGCTTTGAGCTGGGATATCTTTGATTTCTCGAATTTTTCGCGGGCGTAGTCCAAGGTGACGTTATGGGATTTCACATCGGATCTGGAGGGAAGATCAAACATAAGATCGGTCATGATCACTTCGCAGATAGACCGCAGTCCTCGGGCACCGAGCTTGTAATCGAGGGCTTTTTCCGTGATATAGTCCAGTACCTCTTTATCAAAACTCAATTTGACCTGATCCATTTCAAAAAGCCTGATGTATTGCTTTATGAGTGCATTTTTAGGCTCTGTCAGTATCCTCCTGAGGGTCTGCTTATCCAGCGGATTCAGGTAGCTCAGTACCGGAAAGCGTCCGAGCAATTCGGGGATGAGGCCGAAGCCTCTGAGGTCAGTCGGCGTCACGTACTGCAGCAGGTTTTCATCGCCGATCACCACATTCTCTTTACTCGAGCTGTAACCGATCGAGGAAGTCTTCACGCGTCTTTCGATGATTTTTTGAATCCCGTCAAAAGCCCCTCCGCACACGAAGAGAATATTCTTCGTGTTGATCTGAATCAGCTTTTGTTCCGGATGCTTACGTCCTCCCTGCGGGGGCACATTCACTTCAGCGCCTTCGAGCAGCTTGAGCAGGGCCTGCTGCACCCCTTCCCCGCTCACATCGCGGGTGATCGATGCATTGTCGCTTTTACGGGCTATTTTATCAATCTCATCGATAAACACGATACCCCGCTCGGCGAGCGCCACATCATAATCTGCCGCCTGCAGCAAGCGCGACAGAATGCTCTCGACGTCCTCACCTACGTAGCCTGCCTCCGTGAGAATGGTAGCATCAGCAATGCAGAAGGGTACGTTGAGCATTTTTGCGATGGTTTTGGCCAGGAGGGTTTTTCCCGTACCCGTCTCCCCTACCATGATGATATTGGATTTTTCGATCTCAATCTCATCTTCGGAATTGGTATTGTTGTTGCGCTGCAGCAGTCGCTTATAGTGGTTGTAAACCGCTACGCTGAGTACCCGTTTGGCATCAGACTGCCCGATCACATACTGATCGAGATAAGATTTAATCTCTTCGGGCTTTTGCAATACAAGGCTGGATTCAAGCTGTTTATCCGCTTTTTGAGCCAACTCTTCCTTAATGATGCTCTGGGCCTGTGTGATGCAATTGTCGCAAATATGCCCGGTAATCCCGGCGATCAAGACGTTCACCTCACTCTTTCCGCGTCCGCAAAAAGAGCATTTTATTTCTTTTCTGTCGTGATGTGCCATAGTCGTTCAATTGTGTCCGGGGCTTGAACCCGCCGGCCCTCAGTGCTTAGGATTCTTTACCAACACTTCATCAATCATACCGTATTCTCTCGCCTCTTCTGCCGTCATCCAGAAATCGCGGTCACTGTCCTCTGAAACCTTATCATAGCTCTGCTTGCTGTGGCTTGCGATGATTTCATAGAGCTCTTTTTTGAGCTTGATGATTTCGCGTGCCGTGATCTCAATATCAGAAGCCTGCCCTTGTGCGCCGCCGAGGGGCTGATGAATCATCACCCTTGAGTGGCGCAGCGCAGTGCGTTTTCCGTCCGAACCGGCGCAAAGCAACACGGCACCCATCGAGGCTGCCATTCCCGTGCAGATGGTCGCCACGTCAGGGCTGATGTACTGCATGGTGTCATAGATGCCCAAACCTGCATAGACAGAACCGCCGGGAGAGTTCAGGTAAATCTGGATGTCCTTTTTCGGATCCGCACTTTCGAGAAATAGCAGTTGTGCCTGAATGATGTTGGCTACCTGATCATCGATGCCCGTACCGAGGAAAATAATGCGGTCCATCATCAATCTGGAGAAAACATCCATCTGGGCCACATTCAGCTGTCGCTCTTCGATGATGTAAGGGGTGAGGGCTTTGGCGTAATCGCTCAAATACGTGCTGCTTATATTGCGGTGACGCGTTGCGTACTTAAAAAATTCGTTTTGTTCGCTCATGGTATTGTTACAGTGCTGTCGGTTTGCGTTGAAGTGACGTCGGCGCGGACTTAATTGTTCGCCAATTTGACAAATTCGTCGAAAGATACTTCCTTTTCCTTAACCGAAGCATTCGCTTTGATATGGGCGATGAGCTTCTCGTCGTAGAGGCTGTCGTACACACCCCGCGCTTGGTCTTCTTTGGAAAGTACGCGCACCGCAGACGCCTCGAGCTCTTCGTCCGAAGGCGCCGGGATGCCGTATTGGGCAAATTGGGCAGAGATCATTTCTTTGGCCCTTCCCACTACTTCCTCGCGGCTTACTTTCATTTCCCCGGCACTTGTGAGCTCATTGAATATCAACTGCCACTGCAGTCCGCGCTTGTAGTCGGCGTAGTCGCGCTCGACCTCTTCCGCTGTCACGGGCTTCTCATTGGTCATTCTGATCCACTTTTTCAAGAAGCCGTCGGGCAGTTCCGGGTCAAATTTATCAATAAAGTGGCGGGTGATATCGCGTTTGAAGAGCTGATCGCTTTCGCGTAAAAAGCTTTTGCCGATATCTTCACGCAAGCGTGTGCGGAAGGTCTTTTCGTCTTTGATCTCCTCCCCCGGAAATACCTTTTCGAAAAGGGATTCGTCGAGGGCTGCGGGCTGCAGGTCCTGAATGCTTTTCACGGTGAACAAAAAGTTGCCGTGCAGTTCATTCACCTCTTCTTCCGAAATATCAAGCATCTCTGCCAAGCGCCGCTCATCCTTCACGGCCTTTCGCGGGTCGATTTTGACCTTGTCATCATTTTTCAACCCTTGAAGTGCATTCGCGGTGTCAGGATCAAGTTCGTGCACGCGAAAAGATACGCCCGTGAAAATCCCCCCGGCTTTGATTTCGCCGTCTTCATCCAGCTCGGTAATATCACCTCCGAGGATGCTTCCGTCTTTGCTTTCTTCTGCTTCACTCACCTCGCCGTACCGCGCCGTAACATCCGCAAGGTGGTCGTTGAGCATTTTGTCATCCACCTTTATGGTGTAGTAATTCAGCTTATCCTTGGATGTCACGGATACATCGAGGGCGGGCGCCAGTCCTAATTCGTAAACAAACTCAAAGTGCTCGGGATTTTCCCAGTCTCCCGCCTCGCCGTGCTCATCGCTCGGGATCGGGCTGCCGAGTACCTTGAGATCGTTGTCGCGGATGTAACTTTGAATGCCGTCATTGAGCATGCTGTTGATCTCATCAGAGAGCAGGGCCTTGCCGAAGCGGTTTTTAACCAGGCCCATCGGCACCTTTCCCGGCCTGAATCCCGGCAAGTTAAGTTGACGCCGATAATTCTTCAGCGCGTTGTCATAACGCCCCGCGTAGTCTTCGGGAGCTATTTTTACTTTGAGCAAGGCGTTTCCGCCGTCCATTTTTTCTTGGGTGATATCCATACGATACGTCTGTAATACAGGCCTAACAGCCTTTTAAAATTCGGAGCGCAAATATACGCAATTTCAATGAAGCCCCGCCGGAAACGGACAGGCCCTCAGCCAAAAAATCCTCCCGAAGCAGCGGAAGGATTTTTCTTAAAAGTGCGGATGGAGGGACTCGAACCCACACACCTCTCGGCACCAGATCCTAAGTCTGGCGTGTCTACCAATTTCACCACATCCGCAAGTCGCCTGAACTGAGGCTGCAAAGATAGTCGTAAACATTGATTTGCCAAGCGAACGCCGCGGGGACAAAGTAGCCTGAACGGGCAAAGTTTATACCTTTGCGCAAACGACTTCTATGCGCAGTTTTTTGCCTTCGGATTTGCCTGTTCCAAAATTGCACGGCCTTCTTTTGGGCTCAGTGGGGCCGCGGCCCATCGCATTTGCGGGAACCATCGACAAAGCGGGCAGGCCGAACCTCGCGCCTTTCAGCTTTTTCAATGTGTTCAGCGCGAATCCTCCGATCATGATATTTTCACCGGCGCGGCGCGGAAGGGACAATACCACCAAGCATACCTATGAAAACGCGCTCGCCGTAAATGAAGTAACCGTCAATATCGTGAGCTATGACATGGTACACCAGATGTCTTTGGCGAGCTGCGAATATCCGGAAGGTGTCAATGAGTACGAGAAGGCGGGCTTTACCATGCAAAAGTCTGATCTGATCGCTCCGTGGCGCGTCAAAGAGTCGCCCGCGCAATTCGAGTGTGAGATCATCGAAGTAAAGCCGCTGGGAAATCAGGGCGGTGCGGGAAATTTGGTCATTTGCGAGGTGGTAAAAATGCACTTCGCAGACCACATCATCGACGATGAGCTCCGCATCGACCAGGAAAAAATTGATACCGTGGGCCGAATGGGTGGAAACTGGTACACACGCGCATACGGCGCGGCACTTTTCGAAGTCCCCAAACCCGGAGCGATTCCGGGAATCGGCTTCGACGCACTTCCCGATGACATCCGCACCAGCAAAATCCTTACGGGAAATGACCTCGGACAATTGGCTGCAGTGCATGAGCTTCCGGATGAAACCGAAGTCAACGAATGGCGACTGACCGAACTCAGCGACCTATTCGTAGAACTGGAAGATGAACCTGCGGCGCTTGAAGAATCCCTTCACAAATCAGCCGCGAATCTCCTCGCCGAAAACAAAGTGAGAGAAGCATGGCTTACCCTACTGACATTTAACAACTAAAAGAAATACCTATGTTTTCAATTTCAGGGAAATTAACCGTAAAAAAAGACACTGAGCAAGTGACCGATAAATTCCGCAAACGCGAATTTGTAGTCACCGACGAGAGCAGCCAATATCCGCAGGAAATCCTTTTCCAACTGGTACAGGACAAGGTAGATCTCTTGGATCCTTTCAACGAAGGGGAGCAAATCAAGGTAAACTTCAATTTGAGAGGACGGCGCTGGACCAACCCCAAAACCAACGAAACCCGATTTTTCAACTCTCTGGACGCATGGAGGCTGGAAAAAGAAGGAAGTGCAGCGCCCGCCGGCAACGACTTGCCGCCCATGCCTACCTCAGAGCCGGCCAATATGCCGGACGACGACAGCGACGACCTCCCCTTCTGATTGACTGAGGCCGCTTTCCATGTCCTTTTCCGGGCGGTTTGAGCGCGTTTTCAGGGCCCTGATCCCGGGGCCCTTCTCGCTGGCAGTTGCACTTACTTTCGGTGTGCTGACCGCAGCGGTCACGGGATTCGTGCCGCCGGAAGAAACCCTCCCGAGCCACGGGCAGCGCATACTCCGCAGCTGGTACTTCGGTTTGTGGGATCCGCCGATGCTCGTTTTTGCCTTCCAGATGATGCTTATTCTGGTGCTCGGGCATGTGCTTGCGCTTTCACGACCCGCGGATAAACTTATGCGGCGATTCACTGCTCGGGCAAGCAATACAGCCTCTGCGGCGGCTTTGGTTTGTGCGGTCTGCGTGGTACTCGGTTTTCTGAACTGGGGACTCGCACTGATTTTCGGGGCCGTCTTGGCCCGAAAAATTGCTGAAGCTTCCGCTGCGGAGGGCCGAAAGCTGAATTATCCGCTCATTGCGGCGGCGGGCTATACAGGCATGATGGTATGGCACGGCGGATTGAGCGGGAGTGCCCTGATCAAAGCCTCGGAACCGGGCCACCTCACTGCCCTTACGGCGGGAAGCACCCGAATACAGGCGGCCCTCATCCCCGCTGAAATCCCGCTTTCCGAAACCGTATTTTCCCCGATGAACCTCGCGGTATCTGCGGCTCTGCTCACGGTGCTGCCCGCCATCGGCTATCTTGCCGGAAAGCGAAGAACAGGAGCGATCCCCGAGGTGACCCCGATCAATCTTTCACTCGATATTCGCGCCCCCGAAGGCCTTGCGGAAAAAACAGAACACCATTATTTGCCTGCGTTTCTTCTCGGAGCCTTGGCTTTGATCACTGCGGCACTGCTCGGCTTTTCGAAAGGGGATTCGGGCAGCTACGGAGGGCCGGATTTTATCAACCTGATCTTCCTCGGTCTCGGCCTTACGGCACACGGCAGTCTGCACCGATTCGCGGCAGCTGTGCGCTCTGCAGTCACGGGAACCGCGGGCATCCTCATTCAGTTTCCGCTCTACTTCGGCATTATGGCCGTGCTCAAAAGTTCGGGAATGGGCGCAGCCATCTCTGATTTTTTCGTGGCCGTCTCTACTCCGGGTACCTACAGAATTTTGACCTTTTTCAGCGCGGGCTTTATCAATATTTTGGTGCCGAGCGGGGGCGGACAGTGGATGATTCAGGGACCCATCATTATCGACGCTTCTCAGAAAATGGGGCTCGCCCTTCCGCAGAGCATCTTAGCCATGGCCTACGGAGACCAGATCACCAATATGCTGCAGCCTTTTTGGGCACTGCCGCTTCTGGGAATCACCGGCTTGAAGGCACGGGATATTTTGCCGTATACCCTTTACTTCATGGCGGGGGGAATCGCAATCTTCATCACGGCCCTCATCATTTTCCGGGCTTAGATCCGCGTATCGAAGCTGTCGCGCAATCCGTTGCCTACCAGCATAAAAGCCAAAACCAACAGTACAATGCAAAGTCCCGGGAGCACCGCCAGGTAGGCCATTGACGTGGTAATATAGGGATAGTGCTCTTTGATCATCTGCCCCCAAGAGGCCATGGGAATCCGGGCACCGATACCCAAAAAGCTCAGCCCCGCCTCGAGGAGAATGGCCGATGCAAAATTGGCCGCCGAAATAACGAGAACCGGGCCGATCGCATTGGGCACCACGTGCCGCGAGAGGATTCTGAAGGATGAATAACCGAGGGCACGAGCGGCCTCCACGTACTCCAGGTTCCTGATACCCATCACCTGCCCGCGCACCACCCTGGCCACTTCCACCCACATCGTGAGCCCTACTGCTACAAATACCTGTACAAATCCCTTTCCGAGGGCAAAGGTGATGGCAATGACCAAAAGCAAAGTGGGCACAGACCAGACGACATTGATCAGCCAGGTGATGCCGTCATCGATCCACCCGCCGAAGTATCCGGCGGCCGCACCCAAAGAAAGGCCGAGAACAAGAGAAATCAAGACCGAAATCAAGCCGACCGACAACGACACGATGGTGCCGGCCATCAATCTGCTCAGCATATCCCGACCGAATTTGTCTGTGCCGAGCAAAAAGCGCTTGTTGTAAATTCGGTCGTCCTCCACAGTTCCCGTCAAAGAACCGCGCTCCGCTTCGCGCACAGCTCCATAGACATCCGTAAAGGTGTACACACCTTGCTTCGACATCGGCCGGTCACCTGCATCGCTCAAGGCATACACCACATCTGTAAGATGATAGGCAAAGGGAAGGCCCCGGACCGCCTCAGCACCTCCGTAAGCGTATCCCGTGACCGAATCGCCGGAAAGGGTGTAGCTGTGGAGCGGGATCTCGATGTAGGGCTTCGGCTTTCCGCCGAAAAACATGGAGCGCCAAAAAGGCGTGGGTTCATGCAGCTCGTTTTTCATCACGGCGAGCATTTTCACTTCAAAGCCCGGCGGTTTTCCCGCGAGTGCCACTTGCTGACTGTTGGCATGCTGCGAAGAATCCGGCCGCAAGAGGCCTCCGCCGACTGCGATGACTGCAGCCAGGGCGATCACAGCGGCGCCGAAAACAGCCGCTTTATTATCGGCAAATTTACCGCGCGCCGACCTTGCGGCTCGGGCCTTATCACCCATGTCGTTTGTCTTTGTTACGGCGCTTTCGCATGGTGGCGGAAAAGATGAGAGCGAGAAAAAAAAACGGATAGATCAACGCTGCGGGAGCTGCCCACCACAAAAGATCGGCCCGCCGAAAGTACAAAACTCCGCGTGCAATCAAGACGAGTTCGGGCCCGATTTTCAAGAAGACCACCGCTGCGAAGCGTTCAAAATTCGCCGTAAGCAAAGCTGCCGCAGAGACCGATACGAAAATAAGATTAGCGAAAAAGACCAGCCAAATCACCGCCTTAAAGGCCACGCTATCGACATCACCCGCCTTACTTACCCAGCGCATACGCTGCTCCTTCAGGGCGCGGTAACCTTCCGGAAAAAGGGTGACTGCCGCGGGACCCGCCTCTGTATAAGCGCCGATACTGCGCGTTCCCTCAGCCCTTGCAACGGCGTGGAGGGTAAACACATCATCCCCGCTATCGAGGTCAAAATCGTCGCGAAACCGGAGGCTCTTCAGATAGGCCTCCCGCCTGAAAAGAAATGCGGCCCCGTTTGCCAAAAGGGGAAATCCTCCCCGTGCGGAAGCCAGACCCACCGCCTGTAAAGCTATGAATTCCAAATCGAAAAACTTACCCGCCGGACTCCGGGAAAAAGCGGGACGCAGCGGAAGCACCCACGCTGACTTATTCGAATCGGTAAGCGCCGGAAGGGCTTTTATAAAGTTCGGAAGCAAAGTAGTATCGGCATCGACGGTAAGGATCCATTCGGAGTCCGCACGTTCTGCTACACTGTGGATCGCCGCTTTTTTGCCGAAAGGCGGCCCGTGGAGCACACAGGCCTCTACACCCGACCCCTCAAATATGCGCAGAAATTCTTCGGGGGAAATATCTGAAGATCGGTCATTTACCACTACTGTGCGGAAGGGTTGCGAACCGTATTGCTCCGCCAGATGCCGTAGCCGGCCGGCCTCATTGCGAACAGGAATCACAAGGGTAAGTGAGGGGGCGGCAACGATCTCGGCGGGCCGAATTTTTTGCGGAAGCAAAAGCAAGATGAAAAACAAGGTGAGCAAGCCCGTGTAGCACAGCATCACGGCAAGAACCGTCGAAAGGACAAAAGGAGCTTCAATTCCGTTCATGCGCAGGCATAAGTCCCGTGACAGCGCCGGCCAATACGGGTACACCGATATTGGCCGACCATACAGCGAGGCCGGCAAATAAAGCTCCGAGCGGATGCACGGTTAAGGTCCCGAACAAGATCACTGAGAGCGATTCGCGGATTCCCAACTCCCCGAAAGGAGTGCCCGGAATGAAGAATCGACAAAAATAAAGCAGTGCCACCCCGGACAGGGCCGTGGTAAAATGCCCCGTAAAACCGAAACAGTAGAGCGCCGCCGTAAACTGCAGGCAAAATACCGCATACCGAAGCGCCGCCCATACGGTAGCCCTTAAAAATCGGCTCAGACCGACGGAGCGCACCCGGCCGAGCGCAGATGAGATCCGGGCGTCGAGTCGCGGTGAGATACGCCGTGCGATAATCACAAGCAGCAGTGCAAAAACGGCCACGGCCGGAAAGGCATACCCTGCCGGCGGAAATCCCGATTCAAGGGGAATGAAGGGAAATGTGAAAAGCCCGATCAGCCCGAATAAAAAGGTGATACCGCCCTGAATGAAAGACCCGGTAAAAGTGGCTGCCGGCCCGTACCTTTGCCGTGACTCCGGGAGGTGCGCGGTGCGGCCCGCGAATTCGCCGATTCTGTTGGGGGTAATGAATCCGCTGCAAATGCCCGCCAGGACCTGCACAAATCCGGCCCGGATCCCCGTAGATTCAGCCCCCGAGAGTGCGTGCCACTTCTTGACCTCACAATAGAGATTGACCCAAGTCAAGGGAAAAACAAGCAGAAGCAGGGGCGCAAAACGCAAAGCTTCACGGCTAAAAGCCTCGGACAGGGAATCCTGCATGCTGAAAAGTGCAGCCATCAATAACGAAGCCGCCAGCACGGAGACCGTGACCTTATAGACGCGGGATTGCAGCGCTGTTAAAAGTCTTTTATACATTTAGCGACTAAAGGTAGAACTTTGTCTTCAGAAAGGGTTATTCTCGGCATAGATCCGGGCACGGTAGTGATGGGTTACGGCGTGATTTGTGCGAGCGGCGGCAAGTTTACGGTCGTAAGCCACGGAGTAATCCATCTTTCCAAATATTCGGATCACGCCCTGAAGCTCAAGGTAATCTTTGAGAAGGTGACCGGTCTTCTCGAACAATACCTCCCCGACGAAATGGCGATAGAAGCTCCCTTTTACGGGAAAAATGTGCAGAGCATGCTCAAATTAGGGCGTGCACAGGGTGTGGCAATCGCAGCCTCCCTGAGCAAATCCGTGCCGTATGCGGAGTATGCCCCCCGACGCATCAAGCAGGCGGTGACGGGCAACGGGAATGCGTCGAAAGAACAGGTAGCGGCCATGCTCAAGTCCGTACTGGCGATGAAGGAGCTTCCCGAACTTTTGGATGCCTCAGACGGCCTGGCAGCAGCGCTCTGTCACGGACTTCAAAACAGAAACGGAACGGCCTCCGGCGGGCATGCATCTTGGAAAGCTTTTCTGTCCAAAAACCCCAAACGCAAAATTTCGCGCTAAAGATCAGGCATTACGGATGGACTCAGCTATGCGTGCCATCTCATCATCGGGAATGCTGAGCTTGGGGCTGGCAAAATTCATGTCAGACACGCTGTCCATAGGTATGAGGTGCACATGGGCATGGGGTACTTCCAATCCGATCACGCTGATGCCCACGCGTGCGCATGGCACCGTCTTCTCTATCTTTCGGGCTACGCTTTTGGAAAAGACGAGAATTTCGGAGAGCAGATCTTCGGGAAGGTCGAAGATGTAGTCGATTTCCTTTTTCGGAATGACAAGTGTATGCCCTTTTCTGAGGGGATTGATGTCTAAGAATGCCAGAAAAGAAGAATCTTCTGCAATCTTATGGGCGGGAATATCGCCGTTGATGATCTTGGTGAAAATACTCGGCACGGCTCAACGGGTAATGTTGACGATTTCGAACTTTACCGTTCCCGAGGGTACTTGAATCTCAGCAATATCTCCGAGTGCCTTTCCGAGCAGGCCTTTACCGATCGGCGAATCAACGGATATTTTCTTCTCGGCCAGGTTGGCTTCATTTTCTGCCACAAGGCGGTAAGTCATTTCCTGATTGTTGGCCACGTTCTTCACCGTAACAATGCTCAAGATATAAGCCTTTGAAGTGTCCATCCGGGATTCGTCTACGATGCGCGCATTGGCGATGGCGGTTTCCATCTTGGCTATACGCGCTTCGAGCAGCCCTTGTGCCTCTTTCGCCGCGTCATACTCTGCATTTTCCGAAAGGTCTCCTTTGTCACGTGCTTCGGCAATTTGCTGAGAAATTTTCGGCCGCTCCACCGATTTGAGTTGTTTCAACTCGCTTTTGAGTTTCTCAAGCCCCTCGGGCGTGTAGTAATTTACTTGAGCCATGGTGTGATGATTAGGTATATACCAAAAAAGAGAAAACCCGAATAGGGCTTTCTCAAGAGGTACAAAGATATGAATTAAATCTTTACTGCGACTTTCCGACATGGAGCCTCACACCGAGGGCGTGAATACCTCCGAAGGGATTGGTGGCGCGGTAGGCATAGTCAAAAGAGAGTCTGGAACCTGCCTTACCCAAGTCGAGCTCCACCCCCGCACCGAATGAGAGACCCGTGTAAACTACGCGTCTCAGCTGATCATCGAAGATGTTGTTTTCCAAAAAGTGACCTGCGCGGAGGTATACCAGCTCACGGAAGTTGTACTCCAGGCCTACCATGTAATTGTCTTCACTGAAGGAGTTGGCCACGAAGGTACCGTGGGCGGTAATGGCCATTTCCTCATTGATCAAAAAGTCGTAACTGGCACCGATGCTCACCAAAGAGGGAAGCTCGTAATTTGCGCTTCTGAATTCTGCAGCCAGCGGATGTTCTCTTCCGGGAGCGGTAGCTTCGAAAGAGAGGCCGTCGCCGGCAAAAGACATGGGCGGACCCACGTTGCGCAATGCAATACCGAATTTCAGTTGGTCCCGATCGCCCGTCACGTAGTTGATCCCCGCATCGAAGGCGATTCCGTTCGATGTAAGGTCAGCGACACCTTCTGAAATCACCTTCAGGGTTACTCCCCCGTAGATACTGTTTGAGAAGGCCTTGGCATACGAAACACCGATGTTAACGAGTGACACATTGAAAAACGTTCCGTCACCGTCAGGGGTTTCCACGGTAGTTCGGCGTATATCCCCGAAATTGTAAGAGGATATGGACAGACCTATTACACTTGTCTCTCCCACCCTTTGGGCAATACCCGCGGAATTAATGGCGACATCAGAACCGGACAGGTAGTTGATGTGGGTGCCTGAGATCTCCGTCTTATTGACGAAGGCCATTCCCGCCACGTTGAGGTGCATGGACTCCACCGGTGAGGCATCGGCCATATTGGCCCCTGACAGGGCATTGCTGCGCGCCCATGGATTGACCAGAAGCTGTAGCCCTCCCGCAGATCCTGCGCGGTCGGGGTTTCCGGCGAACGCGGATGATCCCAAGGCCAGTACGCCGGCGCAGAGTATTGCTTTAAACGATTTTCCCGTAGTCTTTATCATCTTATGACCGTGTTCTATCAGTGAATTCAAATTAGAAGTTTCTCAAGTCGGTAGGACGGGTCGCGCAGAAGAATTTGAGCACGCGCTCACCGATTCCCGGAGCTTGAACGTGGATGAGGTACATACCTCCCGCAACGGGAATGAACTGCTCATTTTGCAGATCCCAATCCAGCCAAGTAAGGTTATTGTCTTTCTCAAGAATACGCACGAGAGTTCCGTTGATTGTGAAGATCTGAATCTTACACTCAGGCGGCAGATTTACCAACCGCACCCTGTTATCTACCCGACTCGTCTCATAGGCCGAATAAGCATAGTAAGGGTTGGGAACAATGTCAATCATGTCCAAGGCCGATTCCGCAGTGGCATCATCATTTTTGATGGTCTCCAGACCATCGGTACTGAAGCGGTATGCGGGCCTCCATTCGTTGATGCTGATATCGGTATTGGTTTCGGGATCCACCCACGGGAAAGCATCCTGACCGAGGGTCTCCGCAGCTGTGGCAAACTTGGCAAAAGGTGTGGCTACACTGATATTCACTGTTGCTTCACCGGGCACAAGACCTTCCTGAACCGTTCTCCACGATGCTTCATCCTCATCGAGGAGCGGAATCATAATCCACTCCATGGATCCGTATAGCGTTCGGCGCTTCACGGTATTCACGAGGGCAAGAGGTGCATCATCGAATCCGAGGTTGTCACCCAGACCGAAGAAAGCTTTCCAAGCATAGTTGCCGCCATCGTACATCGGGGTACCCATTCTGAAATTGAAAGGCGCCACATTGTTACCCGAGATTCCCAAACGCGGCCTGGGTACATCGTTGTTGAGTACGTATATGTAGTGTTCACCTCCCCACAGGAACTCATTGCCGGAAGCAAAGTCAGACTGACGCCCCGAGGGATTCCACAACATGTCACGTCCGTTGTCGGCGGTGAGGAAGGAGTTCTCGGCAAACATCATATTCAGACGCTCACCGTTATCAGGGTTCACGGCGAAACCCGGGAACCAACCCATACCGATCGACAATCCGATCAGGTCTGAAGCGGTCTGGATTTGAGAGTAGGTGCGGTTCAAGCCGCTCACCAGCTCATCAAGCTCTGCGGGAGTCATGGCATTGAGATCTTCCTGTGTAATCACCTGCTCACCGAAATAAGTGGCTTCGTCAACATTCACGTCGGGATGAAATTGATTGCGGCCGTTCTTGTCCACTGAGAGCACATTTCGCGGCAACAATTTTCTGGCACCCCCCTGAGAAAGGGAAGTGTTCGACTGGGCCTCAAGAACCGGACAACGTGTCCATTTCTCCTTTTCGGGAGTAAATGTCAGGGCCAAGCCGGGCTGACGGCTCAAGTCTCTGCCCCCTTCCCAGAGCCTGTTTTGGGCTTCTCTGGTAAGTGGTGCGGCACCGCAGTTGTAGTAGCTTGCCAATCGCGCAGGAGCTATGATTCCGCCGAGGATGCTGTTCCAATCGGAGCGCGGATCAATCACCCAAGAAGGGTCTCCCGGCCTGTCATAGTGGTAGGAGTAAAAGAATCCGGGGTCTATCTGTCCGCCCGGAATGGGTTCTCCGTCGGGACCGAGTTGTGTGTAACAAGGTGCCCCGTCAAAAATATCCGAGTCGAAATCCTCATTGGTAGTACCCGATCTGATCCAGTTTTGCAGGGTGGTACCCGTTGCATCGGATACCCCTGTCAACCAATCTGACGAACCACTGTGGTAAGTGACCTCCCCGCCGATAAGGCGGCGTGTTCTCGCCTGAGAAGTGAGTGGATTGACGTCGGTTTCAAAAGCCTGACCGATGGTCACGGATATCCCGTATTCCGGGATGATTTGCTCATTCTCCCTTCTGATGGTTTGCTCGCTGAAGACCAAAGTATCGGAAGGAGAGCTCAAATCAGCCATGAACCAGCGGGACTCATCCATATCGTCGATAAGTTCGCCGTCACTATCTGTCCAAGGAATGAAGCGAAGTTCAAAATCCGCCTTTACAACGTTGAGGGGATCCACCACCTTCACATCCAGCGGACCTCTGCCCGAAAGGTAGTGCAAGGTATCTGCTTTACCAACCGGACTGCTCCCGATTTCATCAAGGGTTTCTTTGGTCAGGGCAACTGATCGATCTCCGTTTCCTTGGCCTTCGATTCGGGAAACGGGGATACCGTCACCGTATTGAGCGGTTTGTATGGTTCCGAACTCACGCGGATTCGGCTTGTGAGGAATCACGGTAATGGGTGTGATTTCACCGGTGGCGCTTCTTCGGCTGCGAATATAAGGCTGGGGTTGCCCCGTGAGTCGGTCGGGGTCCGGATTGTACTCCTCGTATTCATTGTGTCCGTAGGCGATGGCCACGTAGTAATACATCTTGAAGTTCACGAGACGGTTGTCCCCTGACGCGAAGCGGTCAGTAGTAATGCGGAAAGAATGACGAATTCCGTTATTCGCCCCGTTCACCATTTCGCGCGGTACGGGGAGGCCTAACTCCTCGTCAAAATCGTAATTGATAATTTGCGTGATGTCGTCTCGGATATCACATTGGAATATCAACCGCGCCGCTTCGGGCTGATCGATATCGGAGATCGAAATTTCAGGGTTGCGCAGTTGGTAAACTTTGTATCCCTGAAATCTGTAGAACTGATCGTTCGGCTCACCGTCGATATTAAACGGCGGTATGGTCGGGTCCAATTCCATATACTCCTCGCCCCGGTTATTGCTGAGCGGGTTGGTATTGCGCATGTAGAATATTATTTCGCGATCGAGCTCCTGTGCAGTGAGGTCGGGTGCATTGGGGCCGTCGAGAAGACGGAAACAGTTTTCGAACAGGGCCTGTGCCTTGTCGTCTACAGTAAGCAGTGACCGTACAGAGGCAAAGGGACCTCCGGACGGAGCGCGCGCATACACGATGCCGACGGTAATGTTGTTAAACTGGCCGGGGCTCAATGTAAAGGGGCCTGCCGATTGAATAAAGCGGCGGTCGCCCGGAGGATTTCCCGCAGTTTCTTCGGTCCATCCTGCGTCATCGGGAAAATTGGGGTCTACACCGCCGGTACCCCAAAACAGAGGGTCGGATGTCCCGGGAAACATAAAGTCGGTGGCCACCGCGGTCGGATCGTTCGGGTTGTAG